>PWYW01000020.1 GCA_003567685.1 Gammaproteobacteria bacterium | reverse complement strand
TTGCGCGAACAGATTCGCGACGCGCATTTCCTCGGCATTCGCTCGCGCAGCCAGATTGATGCCGATATGCTGGCCGCGGCCGACAAACTCACCGCGATTGGCTGTTTTTGCATTGGCACCGATCAGGTGAACCTGGCAGAAGCCCGCGGCCGCGGTATTCCCGTGTTCAATGCCCCTTATGCCAACACGCGTTCGGTGGCCGAGCTGGTGCTCGCTGAAATTATTATGCTGATGCGCGGCTTGCCGCAGAAAAACGCGGCTTGTCACCGTGGCGAGTGGATGAAGACCGCGCGCGGCTCGCACGAGGTGCGCGGCAAGGTGCTCGGCATTGTCGGCTACGGGCATATCGGTTCGCAGCTTGGCGTGCTGGCCGAAGGCCTTGGGATGCGGGTGGTTTACCACGACATCGCCGACAAGCTGCCACTGGGCAACGCCGAGTCTGTCGACAGCCTGGCCAGCCTGCTGGAACAATCCGCCGTGGTCAGCCTGCACGTACCCGACACGCCGCAAACCCGAAACCTGATCGGCGCTGCCGAGTTAGCCGCCATGAGAGCCGGCAGCCACCTGATCAACGCCTCGCGCGGCAAGGTGGTCGATATTCCGGCACTGGCGGCCAGCCTGAGATCCGGGCACCTGGCCGGTGCAGCGATTGACGTGTTTCCGGTCGAACCGAAAGGCGCTGATGAAAGCTTCGTTAGCGAACTTTGCGGCATGGACCAGGTGTTTTTGAGCCCGCATATCGGCGGCAGCACCCACGAGGCGCAGGAGAATATCGCCCTCGACGTGGCCGCCAAGCTGGTGCGCTACTCCGATAACGGCACCACCACTGGCGCGGTCAATTTCCCCGAAGTAACCCTGCCCGACCAGGCCGGACGCCGACGCGTGCTGCACATCCACCACAACGAGCCCGGCATTCTGCAGGCCATCAACAGCGTGTTTTCTTCAGCCGGCATCAATATTGCCAGCCAGTATCTGCAGACGCTGCCGGACGTTGGCTACGTGGTGATGGACGTGGAAGGCGAAGACATGCCCGGACTGGTCCAGGAGCTTTCGGCCATTCCGGCCACCATCCGGACGCGTTTTCTTTACTGACTAAAGGGCATGTGACGGATGAGCACAATTTCTCTCGACCAGGACGCCAACCGCTTCATCATGCACGTGGATGGCGAGCTGTGTGAACTGGGCTTCAGCCTGCACGGCAAAATGGTGAGCATGAATCATGTCCGCGTGCCCAAGTCCGTGGGTGGTCGGGGACTGGCAGCGGAACTGACCCGTCATGCACTGGACTGGGCCCGCGAAGAGGGTCTGACCGTGCGCCCGGCATGCCCCTATGTCGACAATTGGATCGAGCGCCACCCGGAGTACCAGGCTCTTTTGGAAAACGCCTGATGTTGACCGATCATCAGGACAGACTGCTGGCCCTGCTGGAGGACTACCGCGTCCGCTGGCCGTCCGAGCACGACACCGTCGAAAAATTCACCACTTTTGTTGCCAACCAGCCGCTTTGTTTTGACAGAACCCTGGAGTTCGGCCACATCACCGGCTCTGCCTGGCTGCTGGACAACACCGCCAAGCGCGTATTGCTGACCCATCACCGGAAGCTCAAACGCTGGCTGCAGTTGGGTGGTCATGCCGATGAAGCCCCCGACGCTTGCCTGACCGCGTTGCGCGAGGCCGAGGAAGAATCTGGCCTTGAGCAAATACAGTTGCTGGACGAGGCCATCTTCGACATCGACGTGCATCCGATTCCTGCACGCGGCCCCATGCCGGAACATTTCCACTTCGACATTCGCTTTGCCATGCAGGCTCACGGCAGCCAGGAGTATGTGGTCAGCGAGGAATCCCTTGACCTGGCCTGGGTCGACATCGAATCCCTCACCGGCCCGGACACCAACGAGTCAATGCGCCGCATGGCCCGAAAATGGCTGGCCCAACAGGCTGGTCGCAGCGCCATTTAGCGTTTCCTTTTAAACGATTTCTCGCTTACGTCGATTTTTCGGCCGTGTGATCAGAAACGGTGTATTGAAATGTGGGGTGTGGGCGGCGAGTGGCGCCGGCTGCTGTCGAGCGCTGGCACTATCCGGCGGTGTCGATTCTTCAAGCGCAAGGGAGCCTGGGCGCCAACGAATACCATCAAGGATGCTGAAGCTGCTTTGTTTTCTGGCTGGCTCACAGGCGCCTGAAAGAGCTGAAACACCCTGCCCGCCGCCGCGCGCCAGCGCTCACCATCAGCCAACACCACTCCCCGCTGAGGGTTTAGAGGAAAGGCGGGTTTTGCCCCCTGCGATCTATCAGCCTGCTGCATCGGGGGGCGTTAGGTGATTCGGGCCGGCCGGGGCGCGGACGCTTTCAGGGAGCCCTCAGCTTCCATCCGCTGGCACAAAGCACAACGAGGTCTCAGACCGATCCGCTCCGACAGTGTGATCTCGAGGTCACCCAAGCTCCCGCGAGCCTGCACCTGGCAGTCAAGCCGAACGCCCCGGTTGGCCCGAAGCACCTGGCGCCACCGGATGCTCGAAGCTCTCGACAGACACCGAACCGTCAAATTCCGCCAGCGCTCGCCAGCAGCCGGCACTGCTCGCCGCTCCCCTCCCAACCCCCCGCTCCCCTGCTAACTCGCCGCCCGGTCCAGCCCCCGCCCGAGTTTGGCGACCAGTTCGTCCACCTGCTCTCGGTTGATGATTAGCGGTGGACAAACGGCCACGACATCGCCGGGCAAGGCGCGAACGATCAGCCCTTCGGCCATGCAGGCGGCCGCCACCTTGAAAGCCATCTTTTCAGCCGGCGGAAACGGCTGGCGGGATTCCTTGTCGGCCACCAGTTCGAGACCGGCAATCAGGCCAATTCCGCGCAGATTCCCGACCAACGGGTGATCGGCCAATGGCGCAAGCTGTGTTTGCAGATAGGCGCCAACGTCGGCCGTGTGGGCAACGATCTGGCGCTCCTCCATCAACTCGAGGTTGCGCAGTGCCACCGCGGCGGCCACCGGATGGCCGGCATAGGTCAGGCCGTGGGCAAACAAGCCGACGCCGCCGGCAGCCTCTTCGATGGCCTGGTACATGAACTCGGGCACGGCGACGGCAGAGATCGGCTGGTAGGCCGACGACAAGGCCTTGGCCATGGTCATGGTGTGCGGGCGCATCGGGTAGGTCTGGCAGCCAAACGGCTGTCCGGTGCGGCCAAAGCCGCAGACCACTTCGTCGTCGATCAGCAAAATGTCATGCGCGTCCAGCACCGGTCGAATGCGCTCCCAGTAGCCGGCTGGCGGCAGAATCACCCCTCCAGCTCCCATCAGCGGTTCGGCAATCATGGCTGCGATGTGCTCGGCACCGATCGTTTCGATGGTCTGTTCCAACTCTTGCCCCAGCCGCTCGACGAACTCGGCCTCGCTCTCGCCCGGCTTGCCGTGGCGATAAAAGTTTGGCGAGCCCAGGTGAATCACATCACTCATGTCGAGCCCGAAGTGGGCGTGGAAGGCCGGCAGGCCGGTCAAGGCCGCGGTGGCCATGGTGACGCCGTGGTACGCATTGCCGCGCGACAGGATCTTGCTCTTTTGTGGCTTGCCGATGGCGTTGAAGTAGTAGCGAACCAGTTTGACCTGGGCATCGTTGGCGTCCGAACCCGAACAGCCGAACAAAAAGCGGGAGCCTTCAATGGGCACCCAGTCGGCCAGCTTGGCCGCCAGGCGGATGCTGGGTTCGTTGCCCTTGCCGGCAAATAACGGGCCGTAGCAGAAGGTTTCCATCTGGCGGGTGGCCGCCTTGACCAGCTCCGGCTCGCCATAGCCCAGCGCGGTGCACCACAGGCCGGCCATGCCCTCCAGGTAGCGGTTGCCTTCGGTATCAAAAATGTGTACGCCCTTGCCGTGCGACCAGATGACTGGCCCCTGGCGCCGATGACCCGCAAGGTCAGTGGCCGGGTGAAACAGGTAGTCCAGGTCCATTTGGGCAAGGTCGTGGTGATCACTCAAGGCTGAATTCCTCTGGATAGATGGGTCATTAATGACTCGAAATCCTAGCAGAGCGCGCGCCGTGCGACCGCATTGATTACCGGTCGTTACACTAACGGTTAGTTTCAATTACCAAAGGAGTTCTTGATGAAGCCATTAACCAAGCTGGCAAGCTTGCTGATGTTCCTCGGCCTCGCTACCACTTCACTCGCCCAGTCTGAAGGCCCCGACGCTCGGGCTGAATTGTTGGACCGGGACGGCGACCCGATTGGCGAGATCCATTTCTTCCAGGGCGAAAACGGCCTGCTCATTCGCCTTCAACTGGAAGGTCTGCCGCCAGGACCGAAAGCCATTCATATTCATGAAACCGGCACCTGTGACGACCATTGCGATGGCTTCACCGATTCGGGTGGCCATTTGAACCCGGATGGACGCAAACACGGCTTGTTGAACCCGGAAGGCCCGGATGCGGGTGATCTGCCCAATTTCTTCGTGCACGCCGACGGCACGGCCTGGGCCGAGTTCTTCACCACGGCCGCCAGTCTGGACGGGCGTCACGGAGCGACCATCCTGGATGACGACGGCGCGGCCATCGTGATTCATGAAAACCCCGACGACCACCACAGCCAGCCGATTGGCGGCGCGGGCGCCCGCATTGCCTGCGGCGTAATTACAGGCCTTTGAACGATTGGGCTCCCGGGATCAACCCGGGGGCCAACTCAAGGCCCGGCCGGCCAGCAGGTGCAGGTGGATATGGAAAACCGACTGGCCGCCATTCTGGTTGCAGTTGAACACCAGGCGGTAGCCATCTTCGCTGACGCCTTCGCTGGCGGCCAGGTCACGCGCAACCAGCACCATGCGACCGACTAAACCAGCGTCGTCTGCCTGTACGTCGTTGATCGTCGGTATGCGTCTTTTAGGGATGATCAGAATGTGGGTTGGTGCCTGCGGCGAGATATCCCGAAATGCCAGGATCTCGTCATCTTCAAACACGATATCGGCCGGTATTTCCCGCTCGATGATTTTCAAAAACAGATCGTCGGACATGATCAGTCAATCTCCCTTTTGAAGGCTTGCCAGCAAACGCTCGGCGGCCTGGCTGGCAGAAGGTAAATCCTCGGCACTGTCGACTGGCCAGGCGGCCGTTCGCATCGGGCTGAAAAACGGACCAGGGTCAATATCCAGCACACGCGGCCCGCGCGGCCCTAACTCCTCGGCCAAGGCGCGGCACATCCAGGACCGTGCCGCCTGGCTCATCCCGTAGGCGCCCCAGTGAGCCGGCTTTTCCAGGCAGTAGTGATTGGATACCAGGGCGATGGTGGCCTGGTCTGACTGGCGCAACAGTGGCAGCAGTGCCTGGGTCAACAACATCGGCCCGGTCAGGCTGGTGTGGAGAATTTTCATCCACTCGTCCATCGGCTGGTGTTCCAGCGGGCGCAGCGCAGTGAACTGGGCAGCCGCATGAACCAGCACGTCCAGCTTGCCGTAGGCGGCCTGGATGGCCTCGGCAATTTGCGCGTGCTCCTCCGGGCCGGCACCGACCAGGTCAACCGGCAACAGCAGCGGCGGCTTGGCGCCTTCGGCCTGCAGCCGGTCATGCAGCTGGTTCAGCCCGCGCTCGTTGCGGTCCAGCGCGATGCACTCCACACCATCGGCAACCAGCCGTTCAACCAGGGCCTGGCCAAGTGTGCCGGCGGCGCCGGTCACCAGCCATACGGGCGCTTGCGTGTCTTTCATGCGTTTGGGTTTTGCCTGATGAGAACAATGATCTGCTATTGTCGCAGATTGACAATATCGGCTCCAAGGACTGTTCATGCCCTTCTACGAATACGTCAGCGACCAGGCCGAATCCTGCTCGCATTGCGCCCAGCCCTTCACCGTCCTGCAAAAACTCAGCGATGAACGCCTGAGCCAGTGCCCGGCCTGCGGCGGAAGCGTCCGACGGGTAATTTCAGCCCCGAACGTGGTTGGCAGCGAAGCCGAAAAGCTCAAGCCTTCGAATGTCGAAAAGGCTGGGTTCACCCAGTATCGCAAGATTGGGAAAGGCGTTTACGAGAAAACTGCTGGCAAGGGCCCGGGAGTGATCAGTGCGGATTAGGAACGCATACTCAATGGCGTGGTTGGCGCTGGCCAGCCTCATGCTTGCTGGCTGCGCGAACAGCCCGCTGGAACGCGGCGATGAGGAGATCGCCGCCATTGGTCCCGCCCACGTGCTGGCCGGTGAAGACCGCGGCGGCGAGCGGGTGATCTGGGGCGGACAGATTGCGGCGGTGAATCCAGGCGATGGTTACACCGAATTACGCGTGATCAGCTACCCGCTGGATCGATCCGATCGCCCGCGTTGGCGCGAACAGCCAGGGGTGACCTTTGTTGTTCGCCAGCCTGGCTTTCTGGAGCCAATGCTCTACGCTCCGGGCCGATTCATCAGCGTACTCGGCAACAGCCAGGGGTTGGTCGAAAGACAACGTGACGAAGCTAAGATGGATGTCCCGCTATTGACCGCCGAGAGCCTGCATTTGTGGCCGGTAGACCCGCGGACCTGGCAGGATTCGCCGGTTCGCGTTGGTATTGGCGTGGGCATTCGGCTTTAATTGGCCGGCTTCCATTATTCAAGAGAGGCGACGCGCCGAGCGCCAAGCCACCCAGACATTGCCCGCGTGTGATGGCAGGACTCGCTCGGTAAGCAGCCTGGCCGGTTTTCGCGCCATGGTTCGGCCCAGGCGCTGGTCCAACCCCCACTGGATCATCAGGTTTACCTGCTGTTGTCGCTCCGGCATTGACTTGGACTCAACGCAGTCTTCCGCCCACTTGAATGCTTCGGCCACCAGCGTTCTGACCAGGCCGTCGAACCGACGACTGTGCTCCCCTTCCGCCACTTCCGCCCGGGTGATCTGGAAGTCTGCCTGCAAATCCAGCGGCACAAACCAGCGCTGATGCCGTGCGTCAATGCTCAAGTCTCGCAGCAAGCGCAACAGGTAGCCAGCCGCGCCTAACCCCTGCCAGTCGCCGAGGTCCGAAACCGCGTCAGAGGCCCGACCTGCTTCGAGGACATTGGCCTCCATCTGGCTCGCCGCGCCACCGCAGCGAAAGCAGAGCTCCCGCAGTTCTTCCAATCGCTCGAAACGAGGCGCGCTGCTGGCCAACATGACGCCTTCAATCAGACGGTCCATCGACGCCGTCAATACCGGCGTCAGCAGACCCTGCTGGACCAACGCGCGAATGACCGGGTGGCTATTGTCTGCTTCCTGCACCGCGCGGCGCCACCATTGCAAGCGTGGCTGCAAAGTCTCGGGCGGACTGTCCGGGCTGGCCATGGCTGCAATTTCGGCCTGCAGACTGCGGATAACCAGTACCCGTTCGCGCTGCTCAACAGGCAGAAACAGGAAGCTTGCCGACAGGGGATTGCCCGGCACCAGCAAACGTTCACGGCACCAGTCAAGCGCAGTCATCAGTGGATCGTCGGATCGCTCGAATCAGCGGTATCGCCTTCGTGACCCAGAGCGGCCACATCAACCGCGTCGAAATGGTACGCCTCGTTACAGAATTGGCATTTGACTTCAACCACTTCCTGCTCCTCGGCCAGGGCGGTCAGCTCCGCTTGCCCCAGGCTGACCAGGACGTTGACCACCCGTTCGCGTGTACATGGGCAGTCAAAACGCAGGGGATGGGCCTCGAACAGGCGACATTGCTCTTCGTGGAACAGGCGCTGGAACAGGGTCCGGGCTTCCAATTCCAGCAACTCCTCCGGCTTGACCGTTGAAGCCAGCTGTTCCAGACGGTTCCAGCCATCCGGGTCGTCGCTGGCACCCGGCATTTGTTGCAGCATCAACGCGCCTGCCTTGCCCGCCTCCTGGCCAAGAAACACCCGGGTAGTGAGCTGCTCCGACCGTTCAAAGTAGCTTTCGACCGCATTGGCCAGGGAAGCACCTTCCAGGGGTACGATGCCCTGCCAGCGTTGCCCGCCATCCGATGGATCCAGTGTCAGGGTGAGTATGCCGTCACGGGCCAGCGATTCAAACAATTCGTCGCGCTCACCCGGAAGGCCGGCCTCATCGTCGAGACGAGCAATCCCGCGCAACCCGCCATCGTTGGTACAGTCCGCCATCAACAATTTCAGGCCGGCATGGCCCTGCAACTGCAAGCTGACTCGGCCCTGGAACTTGATGCCGGATGACAACAGGGCAACCACCAGGAGCGCTTCACCCAGAAGTGCCGCAACTGCTGGTGGATAGCTGTCCCGCGAGACCACCTCATCGACTACCTCGTCAAGTTGAACGACAACAGCGCGCGCACTAATATGTTCAAAAACAAGACGTTGCAAATAATCTTTCGACATAATTCTAAAAATTCTCCAGCCATCTGATCAAGGCATCAGGCCGGTCGATAATGACATCGGCCGGCCATTCGTTCATCGAGGCAACACCCGCGTAACCCCAGCTGACGGCAACGCCACGAACACCGGCATCGCGGGCGGCCCGCATATCCGCCTCGCTGTCCCCTACCATGACGACCTGGTCTGGATTGACGCCAAGCGCCTGGCAGGCAGCTAGCACCGGTGCCGGACTCGGTTTGGGCGCCGAGCTTGTATCGCCGCCAATCAGGCAGGCGAACCGCTCGATCAGCCCGGCCTCAGTCAACAACTGTCGGGCCAGCCGCTCGGCCTTATTGGTCACGATGGCGAGAGGCCGGTTCTGCTCTGCCAGCGCAATCAGCAGTTCCATGATCCCCGGATAGAGCCGGCTACGCTGCCAGATGGACGCGGAATAGAGTGACAAAAACCGTTCCAGTAGCGCTTGCTCGCGGTCTTCCGGAAACTCTCCAAGCCCGCACCGAATCAAAACCCGGGCACCTCGCCCAGCCAAACTGGCCAGGATCGGTTTGTCCTCAAGCAAGGGCAATTCGACCTCGTGGGCCAGGGTGGTGAGCGCGGCAATCAGGTCTGGCGCACTGTCGACCAGCGTTCCATCGAGGTCGAACAAGACGGCCCCTTCAGGCCGGAAGCCGGTCATTGCGGTTTTTCAGCCCACAACAGGTAGTTGACCGCCGGACGCCCACCGATCTTGACCGTGCGGGTAAAAGGGTTGTAATGCATGCCGCTGATATCTCGTGGCCTGAGCCCGGCATCCCGGCAGGCCGAAGCCAGTTCGTCAGGGCGAATCAGCCGGTCATAGCGATGGGTGCCACGTGGCAACAGTCCCAGTATGTACTCGGCACCAACAATCGCCGTTGCCCAGGCAAAGGGATTGCGGTTGATGGTCGAGAAGAAAAGCTGTCCGCCGGGCCGACACAAAGCGGCACAGGCCGCAACAGTGCTGGCTGGATCGGGAACATGCTCCAGCATTTCGAGGCAGCACACGACATCGAACGACTCCGGCACCTCGGCCGCAAGCTCTTCGGCCGTGATCAGTTGATAATCAACGCCGACACCGGTCTCTGCCTGATGCAGCCGGGCGACGCCCAGCGCTTTTTCCGCCGCGTCAATACCTTTGACGCGCGCGCCCTTGCCGGCCAGCGCTTCACACAAAAGGCCACCGCCACAGCCTACATCCAGCACGTCGGCATTGTTCAGTGAACTGCGGCTGGCAATGTAGTCAACGCGCGGACCATTGATGTCGTGCAGCGGTTTGAAATCGCCGTCCGGGTCCCACCAGCGGGAGGCCAAGGCATTGAATTTGCTGGCCTCCTGCGGATCGAGATTGCGGGCCTCCGAACTGGATTGGGTACTCATCGACGGTCTCCAAGCGATGAAAAGGGTCAGTGCTTCAGCCGACGCTGCCACTCCTGGGCCTTGGCCCGGAGCTGGTCGATGTCCAGATGAGTCAGTCGACCCTGGTCAAACACCGTTTGACCGGCCACCCAGACCGTTTCGACCTGGTGCCGTGAGCAGGCGTAGACGAGCTGCGAAAGCACATGATGCACCGGCCATGTCTCCAGCCTGTCAAGCCGGACGGCCACCAGATCGGCCTGTTTGCCCACTTCAATGGATCCGACACGATCATCAAGCTGCAGGGCTCTCGCCGGGTTGATGGTCGCCATCGACAGGGCACGCGCGGCGGGCAGCGCTTCCGGGTCGCCCGACACGCCCTTGGCCAGCAACGCCGCCAGGCGCATTTCGGCGAACATGTCCAGGGTGTTATTACTGGCCGCACCGTCAGTACCGATGCCAACGTTGACACCGCGCCGGTCAAGCCCGGCGACCGGGCACAGACCGCTGGCCAGCTTGAGATTGGAAGCCGGGCAATGCGCCACGTGGATACCATGCCGGGCGACCCGGTCCATGTCGGATTCGCTCAACTGGGTCATGTGAACCGCAATCAGCCGGTTGTTCAGCAGGCCCAGCGCGTCCAGACGGTCCAACGGGTGCTTGCCGTAGCGCTGCTTGCTGCCCTCGATCTCGCCGGCGGCCTCCAGCAAGTGCAAATGCACCGGCACGTCCATCTCTTCGGCCAGCTCGCGGATGCGCTCGAAAGCCTGGTCGCTGACGGTATAGGGCGCATGCGGCGCAAACGCCGTGCTTACCAGCGGTTCGCTCAGCAAGGCCTGGTGAACCTCCAGGCCGCGGCTGAAATATTCATCCTCGGTTGATGCCCAGGCGGTCGGCAGGCTGATCACCGGCAGGCCGACCACCGCGCGCATGCCGACCTGGGCCGCCGTGGCCGCGGTCACGTCCGGGAAAAAGTAGCTGTCGTTGAAGCAGGTGGTACCGCCAGCCAGCATTTCGGCCATCGCCAGCTCGCTGCCGTCGCGCACGAATTCGGTGCCCACCCAGCGCTGTTCGGCCGGCCAGATGTGGTCCTCCAGCCAGCGCATCAGCGGCAGGTCATCGGCCAGGCCGCGCATCAGCGCCATCGCCGAATGCGCGTGCACGTTGATAAGCCCTGGAATCAAGGCGCAACCGGCCAGGCGCTGTATCGGCACGTCCGGTGCCTTTTGCTCCAGCTGGTCGGCCGGCAGGATGGCCTCGATGCGCTCACCGGCGACGATCACCGCATGGTTGTCGAGAACGACGTTCTCGGGGCAGACCGGGACTACCCAGTCTGGCAGCAGTGCCCGGCGATCACTCATGGTCAGTCTTTCACTCGCCCGACGTATTCGCCCTTGCGGGTGTCAACACGAATCACTTCGCCTTCCTGAACGAACAGTGGCACGCGAACGGTAGCGCCGGTTTCCAGGCGGGCCGGCTTTCCGCCAGAGCCCGAGGTATCGCCTTTCAGGCCCGGGTCGGTCTCGACGATGGACAATTCGACAAAATTCGGCGGCAGAACCGTCAGCGGCTCACCATTCCACAAAGTGACCTGGCACAGGTCTTCTTCTTTCATCCACTGAACGGCATCGGCAACCGCGGCTTCGGTGGCTTGTAGCTGCTCGAAGGTTTCCGGGTCCATGAAATGCCAGAACTCGCCGTCGCTGTACAGGTACTGGATGGTTTTCTCGAAGACATCGGCCGCTTCCACCGTTTCGTTCGACTTGAAGGTTTTCTCGATGGTCCTGCCGGTTTTCAGGTTGCGCACGCGAACCCGATTGAAGGCCTGGCCCTTGCCGGGCTTGACGAACTCGTTCTCGACGATGTTGTAAGGGTCGCCGTCGAGAATGATCTTGAGGCCGGCTTTGAATTCGTTGGTGCTGTAGGTCGCCATGGTTTCTCCGAATTACAATAGTGCCCCAACCCGCTCTTGCCCTGCGCAAGGCACCCGACCTGAAATCCGGGCCCTTGGCGCCTGGGTAGAACCGACCGAGGCCAGAAAGTGTCGTCAATCAAGACACAATCCCGCATTTTACCGCGAACGCCAGCCAAGCCCAAGCATTCAAGTTGGCGAGAAGAACTGAGACAGGCCTATCGCGATCCGCAACGGCTTCTCGATGACCTCGGGCTGGCCGACCAGGCGCTATCGCAACATGCCCCGACCCGTTTTCCAATGCTGGTACCACGCGCTTTCGCGGGGCGCATGCAACCGGGCAATCCGAGCGATCCATTGCTTCGCCAGGTACTGCCGGATCATGATGAAACGTTGGAGGCCGATGGATTTGTCAACGACCCGGTCGGCGATCAGGCCAGCCGCCAGACGCGTGGCGTGCTGCACAAGTACCAGGGCCGGGCCCTGCTGATTACCACCGGCGCCTGCGCGGTTCACTGTCGTTATTGTTTCCGTCAGGCCTTCCCGTACTCTGCAGAGCAAGCGGCCCACCAGCACTGGCAAACAGCCTTGGACTATCTGGCCGGTGAAACCAGCGTTGACGAAGTCATCCTGTCTGGCGGCGACCCCCTGATGTTGCCTACCGAGCGCCTGAGGCAACTGACGGACGCGCTGCAGGCGCTCCCTCATATCAAACGACTGCGGATTCACACCCGCCTGCCGGTGGTTTTGCCCGCGAGGGTGACCGAGAGCCTGTGCGCGTGGCTGGAGGGCTTGCCCTGGCCGGTGGTCATGGTTATTCACGCCAACCATGCCAACGAATTCGACTCGGCCGTCGACCAGGCAATGAAGCGGCTGACCCTTGCCGATGTGCGCCTGCTGAACCAGGCGGTCCTTTTGGCGGGAATCAATGATTCCGTCGACGCATTGGCAGCGTTGATGGAGCGCAGCCTGGCCGCACGCGTGATACCTTACTATCTGCATGTTCTGGATCGGGTGTCGGGGGCGCAACGCTTTGAGCGACGAGACCAGGATGCAATTGATCTGGTTGATCAGTTGCGGGTACGTTTATCGGGATATCTGGTGCCTAAACTGGTCAGAGAGGTTGCCGGACACCCCTACAAGCTACCGTTGATCTGAGAACACATGACGTCAAGTCAATCGAACAAGGGATATCTCCGGTGTTTCACACCTGCACCGGGCCAATCTGTACCAAAGGGAAGACCCGCCACGCGGCTAGAGCAGGATTGAACGAAGAATGGCAAAGAACAAAAAGGAAATTCGCATCCTCGTCGTCACGGATGACCCCAGCGCGCCACGAGAACTCAGCCAGCTCCTTGGTGAAGAATCCGGCGCCAAGACCCTGTTTTCTGACACCTCAAACGCGGTCAGCAGAACCTTCGAGAACGAAACCGTCGACATGGTCGTGATCCAGGTGGATCGCAACGATTTTGAACTGTTCGATCTGACATGCCAGCTGGCCCATGAAGCCAATCCGCCCATTCCGGTCCTGGCCATCATCCGTGCTGACGACAGCCAATGCGCGCTGCGGGTCGCCGACCGTTCCGCTGAGGGCATCGTACTGGCAACCAACCCTCGCCAGATCAAGCGGCTGGGCCTTTTCATCCTCGAGTCTGTCCGCGCCCGTCGCGATGCGAGCAGCGCAGTCAAGCGGCTGGAGGAAATCGAGGAACGCTATACCCTGCTGCTTGACAGTTCGAGTGAGGCGATTGCCTATATCCACGAAGGACTGCATATCTATGCCAACCACGCCTATCTGACACTCTTCGATTATCAGGACTTTGACGAGCTCGAAGGCCTGTCAATGCTGGATTTGCTGGCTGCGGAGGACGGTGCAACCGACCTGAAGAAAATCCTCAAGGACCTGGCCCGTGACGAGATGCCGGAGCAGGCCATCACGCTCAAAGCGGTGCGACAGGACGGTTCCGAGTTTCTGGCTACCGTCGATTTCTCGCCGGCCCGCTACGGTGGCGAAAACTGCGCCCAGATGCTCGTGAGAGAGCAAGTATCACAGGCCGATCCAGCCCTCTCGGCAGAGCTGGAAAAACTCAAGACCATCGACCAGGTGACGGGCCTACTGAATCGCGCCGCCTTCCTGGACCGAATCAGCATGGAAACCGCCAGCCGCGACGACACTTCGTCCCTTAGCCTGGTGCTGTGCAGCCTTGACAAGCACAACGAGCTGAAAACCAAGGTTGGCCTCGGAGCCAGCGATTCCTTGATCAAGGAAACCGCTGATCTGTTTACCGAGGCGGCCGGCGATTGCCTGGCCATGGGACGCCTGAGCGACCACAGCTTCGGAATACTCGCCGAGGTCGCCTCGCGCGAAGCGGCCGAGACGATTGCCGCTCGAATTGTCGATCATTGCTCGGGGCGAATTCTGGACATTCGAGATACCAGCCTGACCGTCTCGGCAAGCGCAGGCCTGGCGATGGCTGGCAGTGATGCACCCAGCGCCGACGTTCTGGTTGGCCAGGCCGATATCGCTCTCAGCGAAGCATTGCATGCCGGCGGCAATGCCTACGTCCGGTATCGACCGCGCATTTCGGCGGACGGCAACGAGGACGACGCCGCTTGGGAAGAAAAACTGCGACATGCGCTGGACCACGATGAATTCCGCCTGGTGACATCACCGATCACCAGCATGGACGACGATGAGTTCCAGATCAACGAGGTCGAGACCCGCCTTCGCAGCGAGGGTTCGGACGAGGTTCTCGTGCCATCGGTGTATCTACCTGCGGCGATGAAGCTGGGCATGGCCGTGCGTCTCGACCAGGACATGATTCGACGCCTGGTCGCCGGGCTTGGCGAGCGACGCGGCAATGTGGGCCATCACTGGCTTGTAACCCTTTGTGTCGACACCATTGGCGAACAATCTGCCGTTCATCAACTGGCCAATCTTCTCAAGCAGAACGATATAGAACCTACCCGTCTAATCTGGGGGTTGAGAGAGCCTGAAATTCGGGACAAGCTGCGCCGGGTTCAGTCCTTTATCGAGATATTCAAGCCCATGGGCACCCGATTCGCTCTGTGTGATGTCGGCCCGGAGTCTGACATCGACCCACTGCTGAAACACCTGGATATTGATTTCATTCGACTGGCGCCGGAAATGGTCCAAAACATGAGCGGCAACGACACCTTGCGCAAGCAGCTGGCAGACATGGCGGAAATGAGCAGCGAACACCATGTCCGGGTCATTTCGCCCAAGGTAGAGCACACCGGCGACCTTGCGACCCTGTGGCAGTTCGGCATTACGCTGGTCCAGGGCGATTTCGTGCGTGAGGAAACGTCGGTTTAGCCGCTTAAGGCTGATTCGATCAACCAGCCCTGACCAACAAGCCCGCCTCAAGGCGGGCTTTTTCATGCCATTACCCGACCGGGTCAATGGTTCCGGTGGAGCTCGGGGCTTAGCGGCCGCCCTGGAGCGCCTTTATCCGCTCTTCCAGAGGCGGGTGGCTCATCATCAGGCGCTTGAAGCCAGAGCCGACCCGGCCGCTGATACCAAAGGCTTCGACCGATTCCGGCAGGCTGGAAGACTGACCGGACTGCAAGCGACGGAGAGCAGCCACCATGTTTTCCCGGCCGGCCAGACGTGCCCCGCCCTCGTCAGCGCGGAACTCTCGCCAACGCGAGAACGCCATGACGATCATGCTGGCCAGAATACCGAGAACAATCTGCAGCACAATCACGCTGATGAAATAGCCCGGGCCGTAGCCACGTTCACTCTTGAATACCACCCGATCAATCAGCTGGCCAAGTACCCGCGAGAGGATCAGGACAAAGGTGTTAAGCACGCCCTGAAGCAAGGTCAGCGTAATCATGTCGCCGTTGGCCACGTGAGCAACTTCATGACCCAGTACGGCCTCGACTTCATTCTGGCGCATATTGCGCAGCAAGCCGGTGCTGACCGCCACCAGCGACTTGTTGCGCGAGGCACCGGTGGCGAAGGCATTGGGCTCCGGCGCATCGTAAATCGCCACGTCCGGCATGCCGATGCCGGCCTCGCGGGCCTGGCGGGCAACGGTGTCAACCAACCAGCGCTCTGTAGCGCCCGAGGCATTGTTGATAATTCGGGCTCGCGTGCTCATCAGCGCCATGCGCTTGGATAACAGCAACGATACGATCGAACCACCCATACCGAAAACCAGGGCGATGATCAGAATCGTGGCATGATTGACATTGATGCCCTGACTGACCAGCCATGGCTCGAGCAAGGACATGACGATACCCAGCACAACCAGAATGGCCAGGTTGGTCATCAAAAACAGCGCTATTCTTTGCATCGCTTCAAAGCATCCTTAAGGTGTCAGATCAATGGCTGAGGCAAGCTTTCTCAACGTTTCAAGTATCGCCTCGCCCTGTTCAGCGTTCCATGAATAAATACGTCCACGCATGGCTGATTGCAAGATGAACTCGAGGGAGCAGCCGGCGGTGCTGGGACGTTTTGCGCCCTCTCCGACCGGCGAACTACATTTCGGTTCCCTGGTCGCGGCCGCCGGTTCCTGGCTGGAGGCACGCAGCCGCCAGGGCCGGTGGATCGTCCGCATCGAGGATATCGATCCACCACGCGAGGTCGCTGGTGCCGCCGAACGCCAACTGGACACACTGGCCAGCTTCGGCCTTGTCTCCGATCAGCCAGTCATCCGTCAGAGCCGTCTGCGCCAGCAGCACGACATTGCCCTGGCCAGTCTGCTGCAGGCCGGCATGGCCTACTTCTGCGGCTGCACCCGCAAACAGCTGCCGGCCAACGGCGTCTACCCAGGCACTTGTCGCGACGGAATCCCTGAGGGTCGCAAACCACGCAGCATTCGTTTCCGCCTGCCAAACCGGGCCATCGAATTTGACGACAGAATTCAGGGTCGGCAATGCCAGCAGCCAACGCTCGACAGTGGGGATTTCATCATCCGGCGCGCAGATGGCCTGATTGCCTACCAGCTTGCCGTCGTCGTTGACGATGCCATTGCCGGCGTCACCGAAGTCGTTCGGGGGGCCGATCTGATGGAATCAACCGGACGCCAGATCCTGCTCTTTGAGGCCCTGGGATGGACGCCACCGAGTTATTGTCACCTGCCTCTGGTGACCGACGAAAACGGCCGCAAATTATCAAAATCGGACGCCGACGATCCGGTGGCCAAGTACCCGCCCGGCGAAGCGCTCAGGCTGGCGCTCCGGGCGCTCGGCCATGAGCCCCCGGCTGATTGCCGGACAATAGGCTCGCAATGGAACTGGGCGCTCGAGCACTGGCAGCTCGACCGGGTTCCAAGGGGTCCCGTGGCCGTCGGCATGCAAGCCGCCGTGCGCTGAGGCTATACTGCCGGATTGATGTTTTAACGGTCTGCATCCGATGAATTCGAATTACCTCGACTTCGAACAGCCAATCGCGGAAATGGAAGCCAAAATTCGTGAATTGCGCAACGTGAGCTCCGACAACGCGCTCAATATCGAAGAAGAAATCAAGCGCCTTGAAGAGAAATGCGACGAGAAAACTCGCGCCATTTTTTCCGAGCTGAGCGAGTGGCAAATTTCCCAGCTCGCCCGCCACCCGCAGCGTCCTTACACGCTGGACTACATTCCCATGATCTTCGACCGGTTCGAAGAACTGCACGGGGACCGTCATTACGGTGACGACCACGCCATCGTCGGTGGTCTGGCCAGCCTGAACGGGCGCGGCATCATGGTGATCGGGCATCAGAAAGGTCGCGATACGCGCGAAAAGGTTTATCGCAATTTTGGTATGCCTCGTCCCGAAGGCTACCGCAAGGCGCAACGCCTGATGGAAACGGCTGAACGCTTCAAGTTGCCTATCGTTACGTTCATCGACACCCCCGGCGCCTACCCCGGCGTGGGCGCGGAAGAGCGCGGCCAGTCCGAAGCCATCGCCCGTAACCTGGCGGTCATGGCGCGGCTGAAAGTCCCCATCGTCTGCAACGTGATTGGCGAAGGCGGCTCGGGCGGCGCACTCGCTATCGGCGTCGGTGATCGCACCAACATGCTCCAGTACAGCATCTACTCGGTCATTTCACCGGAGGGCTGTGCATCCATTCTCTGGAAAGATGCCAACAAGGCCGAATCGGCCGCCGAAGCGTTGGGCCTGACCGCCGGGCGTCTGCACGAATTGAAGCTCGTGGACAAGGTCATCAAAGAACCTCTGGGCGGTGCCCATCGTTCGCCACCGGCCGTCGCGGTCAAACTCAAGGAAACCATCAACGCCCAGATCGAACGCCTGAGCCAGCTGGAGCCAGAACAACTGATTGCCGAGCGTTACCAACGCTTCATGGGCTACACCAGCGCGCAGAAGGTGTGAACCAGGCCCCCTTCCCTGCGCTCGATTACCCGTCTTTCCCGACCCGTCCGCCCGGCCAGGGACGGGTGCTAATCGCTTTTTCAGGCGGCCCGGACTCACTGTGCCTGGCCGCGCTGGCCTGCGAGCATTGGCGGGAATGGCCGCTGCTGGCCATTCACGTAGACCACGGCCAGGATGAAGGCAGCCGCCAACGGGCCAGCAAGGCGGCAGGCCTCGCCGAGCAGCTGGGCCTTGCGCACAAATTGGTTCGCGTTCAGTTGACCAGTGAAGGCGGACCAGAGGCAGCCGCCCGTCGAGCGCGCTACGAGGCCTTCGAGAGGGAACTGGACCACGACGACACGCTGCTGATGGCTCACCACGCCGATGACCAGGCCGAAACCGTGCTACTTCGCCTGTTGCGAGGCTCTGGACCAGCCGGGCTGGGCGGCATGCCGGTAAGCCGCCGGTTGGGTCACGGGCAACTCTATCGTCCCCTGCTCGGCTGGCGGCGAGAAGACATTATCGAGGAACTCAATCGGCGCGGCTTGACCGGACTGAACGACCCGCATAACCAGCGATCGGACCTTGACCGCAACTACTTGCGTCACCAAATCCTGCCCCGGCTCGAGCAACGCTGGCCTGGCGCCTGCCAAAGCGTATTGAGAAGCGCCAGGCTCTGCCGAGAAAGCGCTGCGGAACTGTCCCGGCTGAGTTCGCATGGATCGCCTCGGTCAGGCGACTTGCCCGACCAGCGCGCCATCCCGCCGGGGCTGGCAGAGAATCACTTCGGGCTGGCGGAATTCATTCGTCAATGGACCCGGGAAGTGGTCCAGAGCACCCCGCCCGGCCCACCGCTGGATGAGTTTGTTCGCCAGGTCCAGCAACACCGTCCGGATCGTCACCCTGCACTGCAATGGAACGGCCTGGTACTGCGTAATTATCGCGCTGGCCTGTGGCTTGAACGGACAACTGAACCGACAGCAAAAGACTGGTCGCTGGACTGGCAGCCGGCGTTCCCACTGTCGCTGCCGGGCACGCTGGGAAGGCTGGTCATTACCGGCGTGGACGCTGATAAGCTACCGAAGATGCAGGTGCGTGACGGCCGACCGGGTGATCGCATGCGGTTGCACCCGGGAGGCACGGCACAGCCGCTCAACGCCTTGTTGCACGAAGCCGGTATTCCACCCTGGTGGCGAAACTCTTGCCCACGACTGGTCGGCCAGGGGCGCATCCTGGCGCTTGGCGATCGGTGGCTTGATCCCGGTTTTGCCACCGATCTTCGAACCAGTAACAGTCGCCTCGAATGGCACGGCGACCTCAAGCATTTACTCTTCCCAAGGACTTCAAGCAATGACTGACAAGCCCCCGAAGAAAGCGGCTGGCGAGAAAGCCGCGGCACCTGCGATGGACTTTGAGCAGGCGCTCAACGCGCTGGAGGGCGTCGTTGAAAAACTCGAATCCGGCGAACTGGGACTTGCGGATTCACTGAAGGAATTCGAGCAGGGCATCCAGCTAAGCCGGCAATGCCATGACATGCTGGACCAGGCGCGACAATCTGTGGAAATCCTGATTGATGGGCAAGCTCAAGCGTTTGAAGATTCTGGCGACGACGACAGCCGATGAGGCGTCAATCTCTTACCTGTCGAAAGGTTAGATTGATCCTGGGCCCAACGGGTCGGCGCGTTTTCGGCAATTGATGCAGCCAATGACGCTGCAGCTCTCCGCCCATCAGCAGCAAACTGCCATCCGTCAGGTCGATGTCGCGCCGTTCACTGGTCAAGCGTGACTTGAAAGAAAAGCGACGCGTTTCACCCAGGCTGAACGAGGCAATCAACGGACGCGGGCCCAGCGACGCTTCGTCATCGGCATGCCAGCCCATGGAATCCTGCCCATCCCGGTAGAGATTGCACAGAACGCTGTTGAATTGGGCCTCGCACAACGATTCGATGCGGACCCGCAAGGCCGACAAGGCACTGCCCCAGGGCATGGCCAGCAGGGACTGGCCGGAATAGGCGTAGGACACGCCTGGTTCACCGTGAAAGGCCACCAAACGTGGCTGCCTGATCCGGCGTCCAAACATCACGATTTCTCGTTCTTCCCAGTCCAGTTGGTCGCTCAAAGCGCAAAACAGCGCAGAATGATCGAGATATGGAAAGGGACGTCGCCAGAAACCTATCCAACCGCCTGGCTCCAGCCGACTCAACTGCGAACAATTATCATCCAACATGCTGATATTTCAAAAATTTACCCGAATCACATCCGCTGGTGCTAGCATTCAAATCAGAATGCTGACCACTGGAGATTAACCATGAAGAAATGTTCGCGCCGTGATGTTTTCAAGCTGGCAGGTGCCGGTTCGCTGGCTCTGCTCCTGCCGACCCTCACCCGCATGCAAGCCGGGCAGGCCTGGGCCGATGAGAAGCTCGACCCGGAAAGCCCGCAAGCCAAGGCGCTGGGTTATGTCCACCATTATTCCGAGGTCGACGCCGAACGTTGGCCGCGTTACGCCGAAGGGCAGATTTGCGCCAACTGCCAGCTCGCGCAGGGCGACATGAGTGCGGACTGGATGGGCTGCAGCATCTTCCCGGGCAAATTGGTTGCCGGTCCCGGCTGGTGCAACGCCTGGGTTCAACGCCAAGGCTGATTCCCAGCCAGGGAAACCGATGAAAAGGCCGGCCCTCGCCGGCCTTTTTTTCATGGACTCACCGCGCTTTGTGCAACAACCACCAGGTCACCATCAGCAATAGCAGCGGCGGGGCTAGCGCAACTGGAATAACCGGCAAGCCTAGAACCAGTCCGGTATAGCTGGTCAGCTCGGCCAGTAATTGAAAGCCCAGCCCGAGCGTCAGCGCACCAACAACGCGCACGCTGGCCGCGCGACTTTTCAACGGCACCGCCGAAGTGGCCATGGCTGCCAGGACCATTCCTATACAGGCCAGCGGCAGTGCCAGCCTTCGCCACAGGATCATTTCAAACTCGGCGGATTCCTGCTGCCGCTGTTTCAGGCCGTCGACGTATTGCCATAGATCGCTCAGGGCCAGGCTGGCTGGCGGGCTAAGCAATAACTCAAGCTGGCGAGCCGTCAGGAAGGCATCCCAGGTGAACACCGGCAACTGCTCGAGGCGGCGCGACCCCTGGTCATCGAAGCGCCGCTGCGTCACGCCCTCCATGCGCCAGGCGCCATCAGACATCACCAGTGCTTCGTTGGCCTGAATGTGCTCACGCAAGGCACCATCCTCATCAAATCGGTAAAGATTGATATCGGTCGGAATACGGCCCAGATGCAAGCTCTGCACGTTCAGGAATTCATCGCCCTGACGTACCCAAAGCCCATGCCAGGGATGCCACAAGCCATTTTCACCAAGCGAGGCACCCATCATGCGCTCAGGACCCTGCTGGATCATTGGAGTGACCCACTGCAAGGCAGCCAATCCAAGCAGCGCAACCAGGATGCCTGGCACCAGCACAATACTGGTCAGCCGCCAAATTGACAGACCCGAGGCTCGCAGGATCGTCAACTCACTCCTGGCCTGGAGGCCACTCATGGCTGCGGCCGTTGCCAGCACTGTAATCACCGGCAACAAGTCGATCAGGCCTTCGGGCACGCCTTGCAATGCCGAGAGCGCCAGAAGCAGCAGATCGCCCGCGTTGCCGACACCCTCCTCCAGTCCGTTGAGCATGGCCAGCAACCATAGCAGGCCTCCCAGGGCAACAGCCGCCACGGCATAAGCGCGCAGCAGCAAGCGGAACAAATACGTTTTCAGAATGCTCACAGCGGCGCTCCCGGGCCGCGCTGAACCACCCAATAGCGAATACCCAACAGCAACAAGACGGCCATCGGCAAAATGAAAGCGCCAGGCCAAGTGGGCCAGCTGCCTTGCTCAAGCCAATTGATCACGACGCCCAGGCCGGAAAAATACAGCGTGCCGATTAATGAGGCGGTCAGTACGCGAGTCGACTGTCCCAGTCGAGGGTTGACCCGGCTCATGGCGACACCGGCCAGCGCAAGCACCATGACCGACAAGGGACTTACCAGGCGCCAGTGAAGCTCTGCCTGCTCAATCGGGAGATCGCTGTCCCACAACGCCTTCGTCGACATCGCCCTGCGGAGCTGATCACGGCGCGGTGGCTCGCGCCCCTGAAACACCACGTCGAATTGCTCGAAACGCGAGGTCAGATCTCTCTCGCCAGACTGGCTGATGCGGTAACTTCTCACCTCGCCGTCAAATCTCAGGCGGATCAGACCATCCTCTTCATCAATCTGGCTCAAGCGCTGAGCCCGCATCACACCGCTGTAATCAGGGTGACGCTGGTGGACCATTACCTCGGTCAGCTGGTTACCCTCACGCCCGGCCGCGTAGATCAACCACTGCTGGTCGCCGACTTGAAAGCGCCCCGGCTCGACCCGGTCAAGACTGAATTCCGCCGCCGCCTGCCGCTCCAACTCGTAAATCGTGGCGTAGGCCCAGGGACGGAACACCATGGACAAGGCGGCAGCGACAAGAGCCAGCAACAATACCCAAAGACCCAGGGCCATCAGAATCCGGCGACGGCCCGCACCCACCGCTGCCAAGGCCACGATTTCGTGCGCATTCTGCAACCGACCGAGACCAATAACAACCCCCAGCAACAGGGCGATCGGGAGCAAGGTATCGAGGAACAAGCCCAGGCGCAGGCCAGCCATTCTCAAAACCAGATCCATCGGCAGGTTCTCGACGGCGGCACTGGCAAGCAGCCGACTGGCGTAGAACACCAGAACGACGACCAGCAGGAAGGTGAATACACCCAGAACCGGGCGCAGGATTTCGCGCGCCAGATATCGCTCGATCAGCAGCATGGTTCGCCTCGCTGACGGATGACGCCGGTGACCAGGCGAAGATCCTCGAGGCTGTCCACGTCAACCGCAGCAAGCGGATCATCAATCAGCACGGGCTCGACCTTCACTTCCAGCGACCGCGAAAGGGCAGCAAAGGCATCGGTCAGACTCAAGCGGCCAGCCAGGTAGCGCGCCAGGTTGCTCCATCCAAGCAAGGCAACGATTTTCCAGGGTTTTTTGCGCTCACTTTCAATCCGGCGCCACGTGTCCAGCAGCCGGTCGGCCTCGGGCCGCTGGAATACAAACAGATTTGTGCCGCAAATCGACCGGTCGGAAAAGCGGTAGCGAGTCCGCCGCGAACCGGGAAAGCGCGCCATCACCCGCGTCCAGTCGGCGAGCCCGATGCGCAAATCGGCGCTGGAGCGTTCGGCCAACAGGGCCTCCAACCAGGCGATGTCGATCAATGGGTGATCAGCCGTTAGCAACAAGACCGGTCGCGTCGGGCCGGCGCACTCAAGCCCGGCAGCGACCGAGCCACACAGAGATGACCTGGGTGCTTGCCAAGCCAGGCGGTTCGAGTCGAGCGCACTCTGTTCGACTGCCTGCCGATAATCGGGTTGATCGGGTGCCACCAGCACAACACGCGCGAGCCGCTGCCAGGCCGCCAGTGTATCGAGCACGCAGGTGAGCATCGCCCGACCGCCGACTGGCACAAGGGTTTTGCCAATCACGGAGGCATGGACAGCCAGGGGGTCATCCGGACCGCGATCGCCCGCCAACAGCACGACCGTCAGGGAGTCACCGTTATCCACGGCAAGCCCCCTCGAAAATGGCGTAGGTCTTGTAGCGCTCGCCACCCATGGCCTCGATCAGCGAATTCATGCCGTCGTTGGTCTCAAGAATCCACGACAATTCCACGCTGCGAATGCCGTCCTCATGAAGCGCATGCCGGATGCTGTCGATCATGCCGAAGCTGATTGCCGCCCCCATGGGCCCCCGCTGATAGCGCTGCACCACGCCCATCAGGGGAACCCGAGCCGTGGTCGCCGCCTGGCGTTTCAGCCGCCACAGCAATTTCGCCCAGCCGAAGGGCAGTAATTTGCCATCAAGATCCTGAATGAGCTCATTGATGTTGGGCAGCGCGACGATGAAACCTGCCGGTTCATCATCGACCTCGGCAATGCAGCTATGGGCCGGCTTGAGAATCTGCTTCAAATCGCGCCCACTCCGGGCAAACACCTCGGGTGTCAGCGGCGAGAACCCCCAGTTCTTTGCCCAGGCATCATTGAACAACTCGCGAATCAATGACACTTCCTGCCCGAATCGCGAAAAATCCATTGGCCTGAAGCGAATGCGGCGTGCGCTCCTGGCCAACAGGCGGCTCATCGCTGCGGGTGCCTCGAAATTCGGCGCAACTCGATAGGCATAAAGCCGCATGGCCGGCGACAAACCGTAGGTCTGGAGATGCTCGGCATAGCGAGGCGGCGCATGGTTCATCAACATCATGGGCGGGGTATCGAAGCCGTCAATCAGCAGTCCGCATTGCTGGTTGACGTTCAGATCGAAAGGCCCTTGCATCTGATCGCAGCCTGCCTTGCCCAGCCATTCGCGCGCACTCGACAGCAAGGCGTCGGCAACCGCCTGATCATCAATGCACTCAAACTGTCCGAAGTAGCCAATGCGCTGGCCATCGACCGGCTGCAATAGCCGGTCAACCTGCGCGCTGATGGTACCTACCGGGCGATTGCCAAGGCGGGCGACAAAGGCCTGGGCTTCCATCGTCCTGAAGGCGGGATGACGAGGTGACCATTGGCGTTGGCGCTCATGGCGCAACGGGCTTACCCAGCAGGGGTCGGCCGACTGGACCTGACCCGCAAGGGCCAGAAACTCACGCCAATCCCGGCGGCTGCTCACCCTGGCAACCTTTAATGCACAAGAATCCGTCCTCATCGACGAACGCGGTCGCATATCCGGGGGACGAGAATCATCAAGCCGAGCAGTGGCTGGAACGTTAACGGCGTCACAGTCTTGAGTGGTGGGAAATCCTGATTTTGACACAGGAGAATCGCTTCTGTTCAAATTGCTGGTTTTCATCGGATAGCGGCCGGCTTATAATGACAGGTTATTGCGCGATCCAAAACAAGAATCCCATGCGGGACGCTACAACAAGAAGGGACTCCACGACTTTCATGCAGCATCCTACTCCGACGAATAATTCCCTGCCGCTGAAAACGGCTGGCTACCAAAGCCTGGCCGAAGCGCTGGACTACGCGGCCACCGGGACCACCGGATGCAATTTCTACAATGGTCGCGGCGATTTGACCTGCGTCCTGCCCTACTCCGACCTCCGTAACCAGGCCGTCGCACTCGCCCATCGCCTGCATGGCCTCGGGCTTGAGCGTGGCAGCACGGTTGCTTTGGTCGCCGATACACATCCGCACTTCCTGGTACTTTTCTTTGCCTGCCAGTATGCCGGCCTGGTACCCGTACCGCTGCCAGCGGCTGTTCACCTGGGCGGCCGCGAAGCTTTCGTCGCGCATTTGCGGGCCATGCTGGTCGATTGCCGCGCACAGGCGGCCTTCGCGCCGGAATCGTTCGAATCTTTCCTGGCCGAAGCAGCCGATGGACTGGATCTGCGGGTCTGCGGCCCCCTATCGGTTTTCGAGGCACTGCCGGCTGCCGATGAACTGCCAGAGCCGCCGCGTTCCGATGAACTGGCCTATCTTCAGTACACCTCCGGCAGCACCCGCTTCCCGCGCGGCACCATGATCACCCAGAAGGCCGTTCTGACCAATCTGACCGGCATCCTCCAGTTCGGTGTTCAGATTCGTCGCGGTGATCGTTTCATGTCCTGGCTGCCCTACTACCACGACATGGGCCTGGTTGGCCTGATCCTGGGACCGGTGGTGTCGCAGCTGTCGGTCGATTACCTCGGCACGCGCGAATTCGCCATGCGCCCGCGCCTGTGGCTGAACCTGATGTCGCGCAACCGCTCGACCATCTCGTTCAGCCCGCCGTTCGGTTACGCGCTGTGCGCCCGTCGCCTGCGCGACAGCGATCTGGACCGCTTCGACCTTTCTTCGTGGCGGGTGGCCGGTGTGGGTGCCGAAATGATCCGCGCCGGCTGGCTGCGTCGCTTTGCCGAAACGCTCGCCCCCGCCGGTTTTCCGGCCTCGGCGTTCCTGCCCTGCTATGGCATGGCCGAATGCTCACTCGCCGTCAGTTTTGCCCCGCTGGGCCAGGGCCTGGAAGTCGACCGTCTGGATGCCGACCTGCTGGCCCATGACCGCATTGCTCGCCCGCTGGGTCCGACCGACAAGGCCATCCGTGACAGCGAATTCGTCAACTGCGGGCGTCCGCTGCCCGAGTACGAGGTCGAGATTCGGGCCGCCGACGGCAGCCTGGTGCCGGAACGCCATTGCGGCGTGATTTTCCTGCGCGGCCCCAGCGTAATGTCGGGCTACGCCAACAATCCGGAAGCCAGCCAGGCCGCACTGTCAGACGACGGTTGGCTGAACACGGGTGATGTTGGCTACCGGGCCGGCGACTCGCTGTTCATTACTGGACGTGCCAAGGATCTGCTGATCATCAACGGCCGCAACATCTGGCCACAGGATCTTGAGTACATTGCCGAGCAGCAGCCGGAAGTTCGACCGGAAGACGCCTCGGCGTTCTCGATCCCCGGCGAAGACGGCAGCGAAGTGGCCGTGCTGGTGGTTCAGTGCCGAGAGCGCGACGCCTTCCGCCAGGCCAGCCTGGTTGAACGCCTGAAGCAGCGCATTCAGACCGAGTTCGGCATTGCCTGCCTGATCGAGCTGGTGCCGCTGCATACCTTGCCGCGAACCTCTTCCGGCAAACTCTCCCGCAGTGGCGCGCGCCTTGATTTCCTGAAGCGCAACGGCCTGGAAGACCGCCCGGTGCTCACCCAGGAGCTGGTCAACCGCACGCCCCATACCGAAGCTGTTGACGATCGCGAAAGCTGAGAACGATCGCCCGGGCAAGGTTGCGCTGACCGGAGCCACTGGCTTTGTCGGTCAGGCAACCTTGCAAGCCCTGCTGCAGGCCGGTTATCCCGTCAACGCCCTGGTCCGCCCGTGCAAGACGCTGGACGCGCATCCCAGGCTGACACTGGTGCCCGGTTCACTCGAAGACCAGCACAGCCTCAAGCGACTGGTTGACGGCTGCCGGGCAGTGGTCCATGTGGCCGGCGCCATTGCCGGCCGGACCCTGGACGATTTCCACCAAGTCAACGTGGCTGGCACTGAAGGCCTGCTGGCCGCCATGCTTGAGCAGCCTGCGCC
Source organism: Gammaproteobacteria bacterium (assembly GCA_003567685.1). GTDB lineage: Bacteria > Pseudomonadota > Gammaproteobacteria > Xanthomonadales > Wenzhouxiangellaceae > Wenzhouxiangella. The sequence goes on along the minus strand of PWYW01000020.1, from coordinate 49,392 downwards.
TGCCCGGTTGGTTCATGTTTCCAGCCTGGCCGCCCGGGAGCCTGCGCTGTCTGACTACGCTGCCAGCAAGCGGTCGGCCGAGCAGCGAGTGGAAGCCAGTGGCCTTGACTACGTCATCGTTCGCCCGCCCGCCGTTTATGGCCCTGATGACCCGGCCCTGGCGCCCCTATGGCGCGGCCTTGCCCGCGGTTGGATGCCTCAGCTGGGCAGCGATCAGGCTCGTTTTTCGCTGATCCACGTCGACGATCTGGCCCGCGCCCTGCTCGAGGCCGTACGCGCACCCATGCTGGGCGGCGACATCGTCAGCCCGGACGACCTCCACCCCGGCGGCTACAGTTGGGCTGATGTTGCCCGCATCGCCGAAGACGTCAGCGGTCGCCGTGTGCGCCGAATGCGGCTACCCGGCCTGCTGGTGCGAGCAGCCGGACAGTCAGCCAGCCTGATAAGCCGACTGCGATTGGGTCCACCACCCGTGTTTTCAGCCGGAAAAGCCCGCGAACTGCTGCACCCGGACTGGCGCTGTCGGCCCCATATCGACACCGAGTCCGGTAAAAATGCGGATAATAGCCAATTGACCTACTGCCCGGAATGGAAACCCACCATGACCCTGCGCGACAGTCTCAACACCCTGCCCGGCTGGAGAAAAGCCTGATGAGCGACCAAAGAAGCCAGGTGGATGCCGCCATTGGCAAAGCCTTGTCCATTGCGCTGCCCGAGCTGGAATCAGTCGACCGGGATGCCGCGTTGACCAGCGATATTGGCCTGGATTCGGTCCAGATCATGAACCTGGTGATGGAAATCGAGGACGAACTGGACGTATCCGTTCCGGTGGACGTGCTGGCCGAAGTCCAGACGCTCAACCAACTGGCCGAGCGCCTGACGACAATCAAGGAATCGGAAAACTCATGAGCCTGTTCGACAAATTCCAGGCGGCAGCCCAGGCCCGTGCCACCCTCGGCAACGATCGCGTGGCGCCCATCGCCACCCCCATCGAATCGGTTCGCTCGGCCACGCGCGGCACCATCGACGGCAAGGAAGTGATCCTGGCCGGCACCAACAACTACCTGGGCCTGACTTTCCACGAAGACGTGGTCAAGGCTGGCTGCGACGCTTTGGAATCACTGGGCAGCGGCACCACCGGCTCGCGCATGGCCAACGGCAGCTACGATCTGCACCGTCAGCTCGAGTGCGAACTGGCCGGCGCCTTCGGCTGGCCCTCGGCTATGGTCTTTTCAACCGGCTACCAGGCCAACCTGGGCGCCCTGTCGGGGCTGGCTGGCCAGGGCGAATACCTGCTGGTCGATTCGGACTCGCATGCCAGCATCTACGACGGCTGCCGCTTGAGCAATGCCCAGACTATCCGCTTCCGCCACAACGATCCGGACAACCTCGACCGCCGCCTGGAACGCCTGGGCGACGATGCCAAAAAGGCGCTGGTTGTGGTCGAGGGCCTGTACTCGATGATGGGCGACCAGCCACCGCTGGCCGAGTTTGTCGAGGTCAAGAACAAGCACGGTGCCTGGCTGCTGGTTGACGAAGCCCATTCCTTCGGCGTGTTCGGCGAGCGCGGACTTGGCCTGTGCGAGCAGACCGGCCTGCTGGACCAGATCGACTTCATCGTCGGCACATTCTCCAAGAGCCTGGCCGGCATCGGCGGTTTCTGCGTCAGCGCCCATGCCGAAATGGAGCTGCTGCGATTGGCCTCCCGGCCCTATATCTTCACCGCCTCGCCGTCACCAGCCATCATGGCGGCAACCCGCGAGGCCCTGCGGCTGACGCTCGCCGGCCAGGACTTGCGCCGCCAGCTTCACCGCAACATCGAACGGCTGTACAGCGGCGCGCGTGACATGGGTTACCAGATGGGCAGCGAGATTCCCGGACCGGTGGCGGCCATCATCCTGCCAGACCGCGCTACCGCCCTGGCCCATTGGCGTGGCCTGCTGGATGCCGGTGTGTATGCCAACCTGATGATTCCACCGGCCACGCCGTCGGGCCTTAACCTGCTGAGAATTTCGCTCAGCGCTGCCCACACCGACGACGACCTGGATCAGATCCTGTCGGCACTGGACAACGTGAAAAGGCATCTCGAAGCAGCCTGAGTCCCACTCCTCACTGGAAGTTTGCCCAACAAGCAAGCGGCAGTGAGGCTCGTTCACTGACTCTTCCACTGCGCCCTGACATCGGTCAGGGCGGCTGTGGTCGGGGGTAGTCGTTCCGGGCCAGTTCAAGGTGAAGCCGAAGCGCGGAGGGTCAGGCGGAAACAGGGCCGCCGCCTGTCTGAGCGAAGCGCCCAAACGGGCGCGTAGTGAGTTCGGCGGACCCCGCCTGAACCGTAGCACTGCAGGGTATCGCCCGCCTGACAAGGCGGGCGACGAACCTTGGGCCCGGAACGACTACCCCCGACCGCGGCTGTCCTGACCGATCGTGCTCCAAAAACCGATCAGAGCCACCCCACAAATGGCGCGGAGAACGCTATCAATCGAGCCGTTACCAGGAGTCAACCAGGGTCTTGCGCTCCAGCGGATCCATGGCGGCGATCTTTTCGTCAGCGTAGTAGGAATCACTGCGGATTGACCGCGTCGAGATCTCGGCGAAGATGCAGCCTTTTCGACTGCTGAAGGCATGCAGCTGGTCACGCTCGACCAGCAACTTGTCGCCGGCTTTCAAGTGCAGGATGTCACCGTCCAGATCGACTTCCAGATCGCCCCACAGCACGTGGAAGGTTTCTTCCTTGGCCTTGTGCTTGTGGTGCGGATGAGCCTGACCGGGCAGCATGATCAGGAACTTGTTGCAGTATTCGCGGTTGATCGAGTTGATCAGAACGCAGCCGGTTTCACGGAACCGATCAATGCCGTAGTGGTGTGAAATTTCAATGCTGATGTCATCGCCCAGGGCAATGCCCGCCTCGTAGAGCTGACCCTTGGCATCGTGCAGGATGCCGCGAATCTGGCTGTACTTGTCGGGCTGGGCCTGCTCGAACACGCCCTCGTCCGCCGCGTAGTCGCGCGAGGCGACAAAACTGGCGCGGTACTGGCCAAACTGACCGCTCGTCAGTTGGCCATCCTGGCACGGCATGGCGAAATAGACATCGTCGCGCGAGAGCGTTTCACCCTGCTTGATCGCGCGCTTGGCAAACACCCCGCGCTGGAGCTGCAGCAGCGATTCGTATTCTTTTTGCGAGACGTGCTTGCTATCGTCCTCGCCCATAATGGCCCGCGCGCGTTTGGCCGCCTGGATCCATTCACCGGCCTGGTCCGGGTTCATCGAATACTTGTTCAGCGAAATGGTGTCGGTCTCAACGCCGAAATGGCGTTCCAGCAGCTTGGCACCCTGGGCCAGCGCCACCATGACGACGTCGGTGTTGTCCGGGGCTTCGTGGCCGGAGTAGCCGATGGTGACATAGGGGTAGCGCTTGATCATCTTGGCCATGAAATTCATGGAGTGATCTTCAGCCGGCGTCGGGTAGACCGAGATGCAATGCATCACGGCCAACTCCGGCACGCGCTTGCTCAGATAGGTGACCAGGTTGTCGATCTCGTAAATCGAGAGACCGCCGGTCGAGGCAATCACCGGCTTTTTGGTCTCGGCGATGGCTTCGATCAGCGGCCAGTCGCTGGCCGAGCAGCTGGCTACCTTGATGATGTCGATACCCAGCGCCTGACAAAGCCCGACCGAGGCTTCGTCAAACGGCGTGGCAATGGTGACCATGCCGGCGGCACGAGTGGCTTCGACCAGCTGGCGAAACTGTCCTTCATCGAAACGGGTGCTCTCGAAGCGCGGGATGTGCATGATGTCATCCCGCCCCTTGGCGGCCGGGTGAATAAAGCTGTCGAGTTCGCGGAACTGCAGCTTGACGGCGGCTCGCACTCGATGTTCGCGCGCCAACCGAGCGGCCGCGTCGACGATCTTCAGACCGTGTTTGACATCACCCTGATGGTTGTTGGCCATCTCGAAGATGAAAAGCTCATCAAAAATCTTGCTCATCGAACACCTGTAATCAATCGTTTGAAATGCGGTCATCAGCCGTTGGATCGGTTAGCCCACACAGCGCAACGGCCTGGGCCAGGGTGACCAACCGGTCGTCCACGTAGTAGTCTGCCGGTGGCTTGCCAAAGCGCAACTCATGGTACCGCACTCCCCATCGTTGCATCTGCTCACGCGTGACTTCCGACCAGTCCTTGCCGGTGCCCGAGCCCCGGGCCGTGAACAAGGTGATATGGCAGCCCAGGTCAAACAACGCATTGACCCGGGCGATGTTGTCTTTCAGCGGTCCAGCTTGGGCGTAGTCCAACGCCGGGACGGGCTCTGCCAGCACGCCATCAATATCAATCACCATCGTCTTGGGTCGGGCTGGCACAGGGTCAGCCGCGGGCACATCCAGGGCCTGCGCGGCAAGAAAGTGCTCGACCCGCTTGACGTCATCCAGCGTATCAATGCTGATCTGGGGCTCATCGATGATCACCGCCCCGTTCCGCTCACCCATCAAGGCGGCCTGCTCCAGCAGGGTTTCGCGCCGCAGCGCATAGGCCACCCCGTTGCGGTGATAAACCGGCTTGAGCTGCTGGCGGGCAATGATGGCGGCACCCGCCGGGTCGTAGTAACTCATCTGGCCGTTGTCATCCACGTTCAACTGCTTTAGTGGATGCGCCTTGAGATCGGTCGGGCTGACAGTCCAGACCGCATCGAGCTTCTCGTCGATGAGTTTGCGGACGGTGGCTTCAACGTGGCGGGCCTGGCGCAGCGGTGAGGTCGGCTGCAGCATTACCACCACGTCGTAGTGCTGGCCATCGTCCTGCTCGGTAGCTTGAAGTGCGTGAACCAGGACGTCCACATCGCCAATCCGGTCGCCGGACAGCTCGGTCGGGCGCATGAAGGGCACATCCAGACCATGATCCAGCGCGGTATCGCGAATCACCAGGTGATCGGTCGACACCACCGCGCGGTCGACCCAGCCGAGCTTGGTGATCAGTTCAGCCGTGTGCACCAGCAGCGGCTTGCCGGCGACCGGCAGCAGGTTCTTCATCGGAATGCCCTTGCTGCCGCCGCGCGCCGGCACCACCACCAGAATGCGATGCGAGCCGATCATGAGGAGCGGTCAACCTCGACCAGGCGGCCCTTGCGGGAGGAGTCGATGGCGGCAACCACCACGCGCATGGTGTCCAGCCCGGCCTCCAGGTCCAGGGGCGAGGCCAGATCGGGCTTGTCGAGCAAATCGCCGATGTGCTCGATTTCGCCACGGAAATCATCCGGCCGGGTTTTCTTGACCTTCTCTTCCAGCGTCTCGCCATCATGGCGAACCAGGCGCACCAGATCGTGCTGGGCGTCAATGCTCACCTGCCATTCAAGGTAGCCCTCGGTGCCTTCCATGCGAAGCCACTTCTGGGCTGGCTGGGTCACCACGTCCTGGACAATGGTGCCAACCAGGCCGCGGTCGGTACGGACCGATAACTGGGCGATGCGGTCGTAGGCGGCACCGTCTTGCTCAACCTCGTCCAGCATGGCCTGAACCTGGCTGATTCGACCCAACCCGGCCAGGTCGGCGAAGTGCTGCCAGATATTGATGGCATGGCTATGCTCGGCCAGCGCGCCGCCGCCCTTGGCGGTAAAGCCCAGGTAGCTGTCGGACGGTCCGGCCAGCCAAGGGTGGGCAGCAAAGATACCGCCCCAGTGCTCCCGTGTCATGGCGCGCAGCGTGGTGACTTGGCCAATACCGGGCGACTGCAACCACGCCTCGGCCAGACGGGTATGGGTGGTCAGGCGGTGGTTGTATGCCACCAGCAAGCGGGTGGATGTCTCGTCGGCCAGCCGAATCAGTTCGGCGCACGGCGCCAGGTCCGGTGGACACAGCGGCTTTTCGATCAGTATCACGCGCGGCGGACAGCGCTGCATCTGATCAATGGCAATGGGGATATGGCTGTCGGGCGGCGTGCCGATGATGACCAGGTCAAAGGCTTCGTCGGCAACCGCCTCCGGCGCGCTCAGACGAATGGCCTCGTCCCAGGCGCCGTAGCGTGCCGGGTAGATGTCGTCACGCGTGCGGGCCAGCGCATCGGGGTCGATATCGCAGATCGTGACCTGCCAACCCTGCTGGCGACAGCCATGCGCCAGATGGTTACCAATTGATCCTGCACCAAAGATTTTTACTTTTTTCATGGAATTAGCACTCCATCTGAAGGTGAATACTTAAGCCACTGACGCCATCGGCTCCAGCTTGAAGACGTTATCGCCAATGCGCTGCCACTCGGGCAGCCCGGTGAACCCCAGGCAGGCGCCCATGCGCTCAAGCTCCCGGCGCAGATCAACATCACTGACCGGGGCGAACATATGGGCCAGATACGGCCCGTAGTTGGCGGTTCCGGGCAGGCGGCTTTCAATCGGCCGCAGGGCCCGGCGAAGCGCGAGCGCCAGCCGTGAGCGTCGGGCTGGCGCCTCGGCAGGCAGTGCCAGCAGCGGTGCCATCGCGTCCAGCAAGGCTTCGCTATCCAGCCCCGGTCGGTCCACGCCGGCCAGGGCCTGGCGCATCATCTCGCCGGCCTCTCCGGCCTGCTGTTCGACAAACAGCGCCTCGGAACGGTCAAAAGCCTGCAAGACGCGCGCCTTCAGCTGGTCAAAGCTCGGGCAGTCCAGGCTGACGCCGTTAGGCAGCGGATGATCAAAGTCCGATGGCGGCAGCGGGGTGTAGGCCAGTGCCGGCCGGCCCACCTGGTAGGCCTCAATGGCCGTGGTGCAGCCGTTATGGACCAGGCCCTGGCAGGCCAGCAGCCAGGCCACGACGTTCCCTTCGTGGGTGACGCTGACGTTGTCCAGGCCGGCCACCAGCTCGCGCCAGGTGTCGGCTTTTTCGCTGGGGTGCGGACGAATCACGAAGCGGCGATCCGGCATGGCGCGGGCCAGTGCCGGCAAGGCCTCACTGAACGCTTTGAACAGTTCGTACTTGTGGGCGGCAAAGCCGCCGCGCGGGTCATCCGGCCGCTGTTCGCGCAACCATTTCAGGTGGCGATTCTGGCGCGGTTGCACATGATTGACCCTGGAAAAATTGGTGTTGACCAGAACGAACTCGCCAAAACGCTCTCGGATACTGGCCACTTCGTCGTCGAACAAGGGGCGCAGAGCCGGTTTTAGCAGGTCGGCACGGGGGTTGCCGGCCGCCTTCACCGGCCCGCCGGCGTAATCCGGATGCTCAGTCCAGGCCGCCGCGTTCATCTCGCCCCAGGCCAGCAGCAGTTCGGGCGTGTTCAGCGTGGCGGCGTCCACCTTGGTGCGCCAGTAAACCTCGCGTGATGCCCAGACCAGGCCTTCTTCATCCCACAGCGCCACGCGATGACCGCAGGCACGAGCCAGCAGCAGGTTATGCCGCGAGCGGGCCGTGACGCTCTTGCCAACGTAAACACCCGAGGGGTAGCGATCAAGATCGAGATCAATGGCTTTCTTGGCACCGACGATTGCCGGAATGCCACGGCTGGCAGCCACCAGCGCCAGCAACAGCTTGGCGCGAAACTCGCGAACCCGGGTCTCGCACGGCAGAATCAGGCAGCGCATCTTATGCCGTCAGCCCGAAAGCCTCGTGCAGCGCCGGGTCCAGGCGGTCAGCCACGTATCGGTCGATGCGTTCGGCCTCCGAATCGCTGAAATAGTCCCGGTAGCCGCCCACCTTGCCGCGCCGAACCTTGTAGGAGTCCGGGTCTTCAACGTTCTTGGCCTTGAGACGACTGTTGTTGAAGTAGTTGTCGCGTTCCTTGCGCTTGAGCGCCTCGAAGGAGCAGAATTCCACCGCCTCGGCGATGTCGTCAGCCGAAAAGTCCTGGCCGAGAAACGCCAGCAGGTCGGCCATCTGCGACTGCGGCTCTGCCCGAAGCTTTTCGTAGAACAGGTAATGCACGCGATCCCAGCCCTGCAGCTCGCGGTGCCAGTGATTGAGGTAGTCACAAATGGCCGGCAAGCCCAGCGGCGACTGCATCACGAACTCGAACATCGAGCCGGCTTCATCCACCTGGTAGAGCTCTCGCTTGTAGGCACTGGCCCGGCGGGTGGACTGGAAGAACTCCGAAACCGCCACATCGCGCGGGTCGCGCAGCAGGAACACCACCGGCATGGCTTTCAAGGGCCCACCATGGCGCGGATGCCGGGCCAGGTTTTCCAGGTAATGACCATGGGTCATGGCAACCACCGGAACCTGGGCATTCTGTTTGTGGAAGTTGTCGTACTCCAGCAACTGGTTCTCGGCCAGACCGTATTTCCGCTGGTACAGGCGGGAAAACATGGCGCGAAGCCAGGTGCGCCCGCTTTTGGCTCGTGACAACACGACCATGTCGGCCGACAGCACCTGCCGATTATCCAGCCCCGCACGTAAACGGTGGCGCGCAGCAATTCGGCGCTGCTTGGGCAACGGCGCAGTCAATGCCCAGATACCTGCCCTTAGCAAACGAAATCGATTCATTGTGGCGTCGCGATAAGGTAATCCGCTATTGTACTGCTGGAGGGCAGGTGGCGCGACGTCCAGGCGTGCCGCAGACTGGCAAAAACCGGGAGCGCGAAATGACGAAAGGCGAACTCAAGCGGAACCATTCTTTATGAAGTTGAGTGCCTTGCTTGGCGCGGCTGGCGCAATCATTGGCGCCTTGATTGCCAAGGGTGGCCTTCTCGGCTTGATGATTGGGAGTGATCGCTGGCAGGGCCTCCTGTTCGGCGCCCTGTTCGGTATCGTGCTTGCCCAACTCATATCGCTCCACCGTCGCGTGGACAACCTGCAAAAGCGGCTCGAGGGAACAGCCGCTGAATCGAGCAAACAAACGTCTGATCCGCTCCCCCAACCGACCGCAAGTTCGGCCAGCGACGCGACGGCCGGGCGTGTCGAGCGACCGGCCGCAGCCTCGATGCCCGCAACCGAAGCCCGGTCAATCCCGACCCGTGAGCTCGAAGAAATTCAACCGGCGCAGCAGGCGGCGCGGGAGGAGAGCCCTTCAAGAAGCAGCCGGCCCGACTGGCTGAGAGGGCTGACCGACAATTTACCTGTCAAGGTGGGGGTCCTGATTTCGCTCATCGCCATCGCCGCTCTGCTGCGCTACGTCAGCGATCAGGGCTGGCTGGTGTTTCCGCTGGGCGCAAGAGTTGCCGCAGTTGGCCTGGCTGGCGTTGGGCTGTTGCTGTTCGGCTGGAAAGAGCGCTACAAGCGCCGGATTTTCGGCCTTTGTCTCCAGGGCGGTGGGGTCGGGATTCTCATCCTCACGCTGTTCGCCAGTGAACGACTTTACGGGCTACTCCCCACCCTGCCCGCTTTTCTCATGGTCAGCTTGATCGTGGCCGCCACCGCTGTTCTCGCGGTCCGCCAGGGCAGCCTGGCGCTGGCCGTGCTGGCACTGGTCGCAGGCTTTGCCGCGCCCCCGGCACTGGGTGATGGACAGGGCCCACCGGTGATTCTGTTCAGCTGGTACCTGGTATTGAACCTGGGTGTGTTTGCCATCAGCCTGTTCAAACGTTGGCCATTGCTCAGTCGCCTCGCGCTGGTATTCACCTTCCTGATTGCCGCACTCTGGGGCGTGCTGGCCTGGCACCCGACGCACCAGCTGATGGCCCAGAGTTTCCTGGCCGCCTACTTCCTGCTGTTCTTCCTGATCCCCCTGGTCGAAGGTCGAGCCGGTCAGCCTGGCGGACGCGTGCTGAACGTGCTGTTGTTGTTCGGCCTGCCGCTGCTGGCCTTCCCGCTGCAAATTGCGCTGATCCCCAATGCCCCGCTGACCATCGCACTGATTCTGCTGGGCGTTTCAGGACTGTACCTGGCGGCCGCCGCCTGGCTGCGCCAACAGTCGGATGGGCAACCACTCTCGGCCATCCACGCGGTACTCGCCATTGGACTGGCCACCCTGGCGATTCCTTTTGCCTTCAGCGGCCCGGTGATCGCCGCTGTATGGGCCATTGAAGGCGCCGCGCTGGTCTGGCTGGGTTGCCGCCATGCGGGGCGCTGGACGCGACTTGCCGGCCTCGGGCTGCAGGCACTGGCTGTCCCCACCTGGTTGGTCAGCGCGTTCTTTTTCAGCCAGTCGGACGTGATGTTTTTGAACGCCGACTTCGTTGGTGCAATCGCCATCAGCGTGGCCGCGATGGCCAGCGCATGCTTTTACTACCAGGCGGGTGTCGGGCGCAATAATGTCAGGGTCTGGCTAATCGCCTTCACCAGCGCCCTTTTCTGGCTGCTGGCTTTTGCTGGAGAAATCAGCGGCTTGCCGATCAACCACCAGCTCAATGCCTGGGTGGGACTTGTCGCAGTGACCCTGCTGGTGATCCGCTTTCTGCTTGGCACGCTACCCAGCCATGCCCTGATCACGCTGGCCGCCCTGTTCCCCTTGCTGCTCGTCGCGGGCGTCCTTGAGACCCCGCTGAACACCCTTCTGTTCACGGAGGTGAGCGCCCTGGCCTGGCTGGCATTCGGTGTGGCCGCCGTCTTGCTGGATCGGCAACTGGCCCGGGAAGATGGCCTCTGGCGTCATGGCTTGTCCGTGACAGCGCACCTGGCGGTTCTGCTGGCGTTCAGCCACTCCGCCCTGCACGGACTCAGCCTGATTGACTCGGTCGGCAACGGCTGGAAACCACTCGCCGCCGCCGCGCCCTTCCTGTTGCTGGGGACCTGGCTGGCGGCCGGGCGATGGCCGCCGCTGAGCCCCGCCGAACCCCGCCGGGGCTCGACACGCGTGGTCTCACTGGCGCTGGGGGTTCTGCTGTCGCTTGGCTGGCTGGTCAGTCTGCCCTTGCCGGGCAATTCCGCCCCCCTGCCCTGGCTGCCGCTAATCAATCCACTGGAGCTGGCGCAGCTGGCCACCCTGCTGATCATTGCCCTGTTGGCCAAACGTGCAGCCTATCCGCTACCTGGTCCCGTGCTGGCGCTGCTTGCTCTGCTGCTGGCCAGTCTGTTCGTGGTTCGCAGCGTGCACCAGTTGAGCGATATCGCCTGGCAACCCCTGGCACTGTGGCGCAGTGCAGCGGTGCAGGCCAGTCTCAGCGTGCTGTGGACCGTGGCTGGCGCCAGCGCCTGGTTGCTGGGCTCGCGCCGCCGAAGCTACCCCACCTGGCTGGCCGGGCTGGTCTTGATGGCCCTGGTGCTGCTCAAATTGCTGCTAATTGACCGCAGCTACCTGGGCAACATTGCAGGCATCCTGTCCTTCCTTGCCTTTGGCGTTTTGTCGATGGTGATTGGCTATCTTGCGCCTGCGCCGCCCACTCAGCGCACCACCCGGGAGAGCACCCCATGAGCAAAAGTCTCGTTCAGGCCCTTGTTGTCATCCTTTTCGTGAACCTGGGCAGCGCTGCCTGGGCGGACACCCGCTCTGGCCTCTCGCCTCAACAATTCGTCAGCGCCTGGCCCATCCAGCCGGCCGATCGAGCGCCCGCCTATCGCATCGAGCTCACCCCGGAAATCATGAACGCTCTGTCCGACCCTGAAGGTCGTGACTTGGCGCTGGTGGATCGACACAACCGCCCGATCAGCCTGTATCGCCTCGGCCACGAGGCGCTTATCGAAACCCGTCACGATGAGCAGTCGCTGGCGTTCACCAGTCGCTGGCTGGACGGATCGCCGCCGAGCGACTCATCACCGCTTTTCCTTCGATTGGAACAGGGGGAGCAAACGCTGCTGATTCACGGCCAGTCGCCACGACCGCCCGAACAACAACCGCTACGCTTCGAGGCGCTGATGGCCTTGCCGACGGAGGAGCTATCAGGCAATGCCCATGAACTTCAAATGGATTGGTGGACCGAACGGCCCCTGAACCTGACCTGCTGGCTTGGTGATGCCACCGAGGGCCAGGCGGCCACCGTCCGCTTGATCCCCCGATTGCTGCAAGACGGCTTTCCCCGCCAGTATCGGGCCGTTCATCCGTTGTCCGGTCCGCTTCCTGATGCTGTGCAACTTCACTGCTTTGGCCAGAGAACGCCGGGCGATCAAGACCGCTTTGCGGCCTTGCTGCTGACCGAGCAACGCGTCAACCACTCAGCCTCAATTGCGCTTGCCGTCAAGGAAGCCCAACAAGCCGACGATACGCTCCAGTTTTCCATGCCAGGCCCCTGGCGTCTGAACCAGGTTCAGCTTGAGCTGGGTAACGAAAGCTGGTCCGGTCGGCTTGGCGTGCACACCGCCGCCCAGCCGAATGGGCCCTGGCTGTTGCTGGGCCGCTACCAGAAGAGCGCGCTGAAACAACCTCGAATCGAGATTGGCATCCCGGCCGATGCGCCACGCAGCAGACACTGGAAGCTCACCTTCGAACCACCGATTGTCAATCCGGCCAGCCTGGCCGTCACCGTAACCCCTGACAGCCTGGTATTCCTTCACCAGGGCGAACCGCCCTGGCGCCTGTTGGCCGGTAGCCGGGAAACCCGCGGCTTGCAGACCACCGGGGCCGGCTCGATGGGCCTGCCAGGCGGCGCGGAGGCCGCGTGGACGCTGCCCCAGGTGCATCCGGGTGCAATGACACCCAGCGGCGGCCCCGGCGCGCTGGTCGAGCCGGAGCCCCCCACCGACTGGGCCCAATGGCTGCTCTGGCTGGTGTTGCTGGCCGGTGGATTGCTGGTGGTCACGCTGGCCTGGCGGCTGTTGAGACAAGCCGACAAACGCTAATTTGCCGCATGGCCCACTAGATCCAATCGCTGACATGCCACCAATGTCGGACGAAACGGCGGTCATCTGCTCGTATAATGTCGACTTGTTTCGCAAAGAGTCTCGACATGCCGTTTCCCCAACCGTTCTACCGCTGGCGTCCGCACCCCTGGCATGGCCTTGAAACCGGGCGCAAACCGCCCGGCCTTGTGCACGCTTACATCGAAATCACCCCGTTCGACACGGTGAAATACGAGATCGACAAGAAAACCGGTTACCTGCTGGTCGACCGGCCGCAGCGCACCTCGTCGCAGCCGCCCACCCTGTACGGTTTCATCCCCCGCACCTTCTGTGGAAGCCGGGTAGGCAAGTTGATGCCGCAGGCCAAGAAAGGCGACGGTGATCCGCTTGATATCTGCGTCTTCAGCGAGCGACCGATTTCGCGCAGCGAGGTGCTGCTGAATACCCGGGTGATCGGCGGTCTGCAAATGGTGGACAACGGTGAGGCCGACGACAAGATCGTCGCCGTACTCGAAAACGATAGCCTGTGGGGCGACGTGAACGACGTCTCCGAATTGCCCAGCAACCTGACTGAGCGGCTACGCCACTACTTCCTGACCTACAAACTGCTGCCGGGTGAAACCAGCGACATTTCGATCGACAACATCTACGGTCGCGAACACGCGCTGAAAGTGGTGGATGCCTCGATTGCCGACTACCACGACGAATTCGGTGACTAAAAAATCCCGCCGAGGGCTTGACGATCGTCCAGCCCCCCGGCACAATACGCGCTTCTCTATTCCCCGGTAGCTCAGCTGGTTAGAGCGGGTGACTGTTAATCACTAGGTCGGCGGTTCGAATCCGTCCCGGGGAGCCAGATTCAAAGGCCCTGCAGGTTTTACCGGCAGGGCCTTTTTCTTTTTGCTCTGTTTGATACGAGTGCCTGCATAAGCAAGGCAGACAAATGACTGATGAAGAGAGGATTGTTTTCGAGGTCGAAAACCGTCTTACCACCCTGCAGTCGAGACCAACCCGGACAGTCGGCCGGATTCAACGGGGAAACTTTGCCGTTTCCTTGTTTAAGGCGGCATGTTGCAAGTGGCTGCGGTGGCAGATGTTGCCCAGTTCGGTGAGTTCGTCGCCGATGCGCTGAGCGAGGACAGCTTCGGCGCGTTGACGAGCGTTATCGAGCTGTTCAATCAATTCAAGCAAGTCCGCAGTGGGAAGCTGTTCAAGATTTCTCGCCTGCATACTTTTGCCTCGTCTTGTTTCCTAGCATTCTCGGCGTCAGACAAGGCGTTGGCGATAGGAAAGTTCGGCGCTAAGATCTAGGAAATTTCCTAGGCAGCGGCTACCGGCACCGCGGGGATGGGAAAATCAGGGGCCTCACTCTGCCAGGGCGCTTGATCGGTCGAGACAAGCGTCCTGGGTGTAAGGTGGTACATCGAGCGACTCGCCACGGTGGATTCGCCGTTGTACTTCAAGCCACCAATCCACTTCGAACAACTCTGGATGCTCACGCTTGAGCACCGCCATATGGTTGGCGCTCAGGCCCAGGAAACGCTCGAACTCAACAGGGAAAATGTCATTCTCATCGACGGGGTACCAGGGTTGAGGGCTGTAGATATCGTCGAAATCCGTTGCCACGGGCATGTGGCGGAACCGGCATTCGGTCAGCAACATCAGCTCATCGTAGTCATAGAAGACCACCCGGCCTGATCGGGTAACGCCGAAATTCTTCGGCAGCAGATCGCCGGCAAAAATATTGGACCGGGCCAGGTCCTTGAGTGCCTGGCCCATTCCAATCACAGCCTGCTCTGCCAGCTCGCCGTCGACCTCGCTCAGGTAGAGATTGAGAGGCCTCACGCGCCTCTCGACGTAACAATGTCGAATGACGATGCTGTCATCCTCGACCTCAACCAGCCGAGCGCACGCTTCGGTAAGCTCTCGCAATAAAGGTTCTGACAGGCGATCGATCGGAAAGCGCAAATCGCGAAACTCCTGTGCATCCAACAGACGCCCGACACGATCATGCCGGTAAACCATGCGATAGCGCTCGTGCACCTCGTCTCGAGCAACGGTTTTGTCGGGGTCGAAACGATCACGGAGCAATTTGAACACCAGCGGATACGACGGCAGCGTAAAAACCACCATCACCATGCCCGGCTTGCCTTCAGCGAGCACCAACTTTTCCTCAGGGCGTTGCTGCAGTTGTCGAAAGAACACTCGATAGCGATCTGTCTTGCCCTGCTTGGCCCGGCCCAGTACGGTGTAAAGCTCATCAATCGGCTTGTCCGGGAGCAAGGTCCGCAAAAAAACCACCGCATCGCCGACGGTGGGCAGATCTGCATGAAAATAATTGAAGGTGTATCCGAACAAAATGCTGACCTGGAGGCGGGTGGTCAACAGGGCATCGACGATGACCTGGCCATCGGCCTGCTTCAACGCAATCACGCAGGGCCGGTAGCGATCCCGGCCGAAAGCCCGACCGACAAGGTAGGCTCGGCCTTCGCGATAAAAGACTGTTTCCAGCAATTCGATATTGCTGATGGGCAAGCCATCCAGTTCACCGAAGGTCTGCCACATTCGCGCCGCCAGGCGCTCGGCATCATTTCGAATATCGGCGTAGTCGATGCCGAACTCGTAATCTGCCAGGAGGCGTTCAAAAGTGCCGGTCAGATCATCGCCAACAGCGTAGACATGACGCGAAACCGGGTGGGTGATGCGATCGGTTGGTTCGATCTCGATAGCCACGAATTCAACCGCCGAGTCGACGGAGCGGGTTCTGAAAACGCGCCTGACGATGGTGTTGAAATACGTCTTGTAGAGTTCAGCATCCAGGCGCTGGCTGATTCCGTCAGCATAAAGCTGGCGGATGGATTTCCAGACCGAGCGGGAAAACAGGCGATTGCCAAGCAGCGCTTCAAGCTTGTCGATCTGGGTATTGACGCTTCGCTCGTAAAGATCCTGGCGGGCAATGCCGTCTGAGCGCATGCCAACCCGGTCTCCTTTCCGAAATCGCCGCTTCGCCCTGCGGGTGAGATCGGAAAAACTGGCGTTATAGTCGTCAAAACCGCGGATCAGCAGCTCTGCAGCCGAGGCCGTTGTTTCGGCCAGCGGCGTATTGGAGGCTTGTGCCAAGGGCTGGAACTCTTGTTGCTACCGGACCCGCACCCTGCCCACCGAAAATGACGACGGGCGGGACGAGCCAGGTTCAAATCAGGTGATGACCGAAACCGGCGACCGGGCGTAGCGCAGTACCTTGTCGCTAACGCTACCCAGTAGCAGGGATTTCATCCTCGACAATCCCCGACGGCCCAGCACAACCAGCACCGTGTTGTCATCTTCCGTGTAACGGATGATCTCTTCCGCCGGATCACCAATGGAGGTTTCCTGTTCGACTCGTTCAATCAGATCCTCACCAAGGGCGTCGCGGGTCTGGTCAAAAGCGCGCTGGGCAGCGGCCTGCGCGGCCTGGTCGATATCGGCGCGCGACATGCCGGCCATACCGATCACCTCGACAGAGGCTGCCGGGAAAACATAAAACAGGCGAACACCGATATCCATTGCCTTGGCCATGGACATTGCAAACCGGGCTGCGCGGATGGCGTTTTCCGAGCCGTCAACCGGCACCAGAATTTCCTTGATTTTTTCAGACATGCCTATGTGCTCCCACTGGAAGGTCGAGTTTTCATTGTAAACGCTTTCGCCCAACCCATTGCCTGGGTTGGGCGGACCCAAGCGCGTTCCTATGTTCAGTCCGGGTACTGTTTTAAGAGATTCAGCAGCCCGGCCTCGTCGAGTATGTCGACACCAAGTTCCTTTGCCTTGTCGAGCTTGGACCCGGCGGCTTCGCCGGCAATGAGCGCGTTGGTTTTCTTGGAAACGCTGGACGACACCTTGGCACCCAGCGCTTCAAGACGCGCCTTGGCCTCGGGCCGGGTCATGCCTTCCAGGGTGCCGGTCAGCACAAAGACCTGGCCGGCCAGCGGCAATTGTTCCCGGTCAACGGTTTCGACCGGCTGGTAACGCACCCCGCATTCCTCCAGCTGGTCAATCACGGCCAGATTGTGCGGCTCATCGAAAAATGCACGAATGTGGCCGGCCACCACGGGGCCCACGTCGGCCACGCTTTCCAGCGTATCCAGGCTGGCCGAGGCCAGTGGCTCCAGGGTACCGAAGTGGCGGGCCAGGTTCTCTGCGGTCACCGTACCCACCTCACGAATACCCAGCGCGAACAAAAGCCGCCCAAGGGTGACGTCCTTGCTGCTCTCCAGAGCATCCAGCAGACGCTGGGCCGACTTTTCGCCCATCCTCTCCAGCCCAGCCAATGTGTCCAGATCAAGACGGTAGAGATCAGCCGGGCTTTGGACCAGGTCAGCATCGACCAGTTGCTCGATCAGCTTGCTGCCCAGTCCGTCAATATCCATGGCCGTGCGCCCGGCGAAGTGCTCCAATGCTCGCTTGCGCTGGGCCGGACAAACCAGGCCGCCGGTGCAACGAAACACGGCTTCCTCGGCAACCCGCTCAACGGCAGACCCACACGCCGGACAAGCGCTGGGCATGTCCCACGGCTGGCTGTCAGCGTCGCGATCGTCGGCAATGGCACGAACCACTTCGGGAATAACGTCCCCAGCGCGGCGAACCAGCACCCGATCGCCCGGACGAACGTCCTTGCGTCGGATCTCATCCAGGTTGTGCAGGGTGGCGTTGGTGACGGTGACCCCACCCACGAACACCGGCTCCAGCCGGGCGACCGGCGTCAGCGCGCCGGTTCGGCCAACCTGCACCTCGATGGCCAACAAGCGAGTGGACTCTTCCTGAGCCGGAAACTTGTGGGCAATGGCCCAGCGTGGCGCGCGGCTGACAAAGCCCAATTCGCGCTGTTGATCCAGGTCATCGACCTTGTAAACGACACCATCAATGTCGAAATCAAGTTCGTCACGTTGATTGCCGAGCCACTGGTAGTACTCGAGCAGCCCCTCGACGCCCGCGACTCGGCGAGCGATGCTGGTTACCGGCAATCCCCAGCCACGAAGTTGTTCAAGACGCTGGCTATGGCTATCAGCCATGCCTTCATCGCTGGCCGCTCCGTAGCAGTAAAAGGACAACGGACGACGAGCAGTCACGGCGCTGTCAAGCTGGCGCAAGCTGCCCGAGGCCGCATTGCGGGGATTGACGAAGGTTTTCTCGCCGGCCTCGGCCAGCCCCTCGTTCAGGCGCCGAAAGCCGCTTCGCGGCATGAAAATTTCGCCACGTACTTCAAGCGTCTCCGGCCATCCCGTGCCGCGCAAGCCAAGCGGTATGGCACGGATTGTTCGCACGTTAGTGGTGACGTCCTCGCCCTGCCGGCCATCACCTCGGGTGGCGGCCAGAGCAAGGCGGCCCTGCTCATAGCGGAGTGCGATTGCCACGCCATCCAGCTTCGGCTCGGCAAAGTAGGCAATTTGCTCCAGATCGAGCCCCTGGCGAATACGCTGATCGAACTCGGCCACCTCGTTGTCACTGAAGGCATTGGCCAGCGAGAGCATGGGTACGCGATGTTCGACAGCATCAAATTTCTCGGACGGCGGCGCGCCCACTCGCTGGCTCGGCGAATCGACTGAGGCAAATTCCGGATATTCGGCCTCAAGCTCGATGAGCGCCCGCAGAAGCCGATCGTATTCTGCATCGCTGATCGAGGGATCTTCTTCGACGTAGTAGCGAAAGTTGTGTGCGGTGATGGAGTCTCGAAGCGCTTCGATGCGCGATCGAGCCTGCGCTTTGGAGTCTGCCATCAATCAGAAACCGCTACCGAGACCATGCTTGCGGTCATAGTCCCGCATTTCATCACGCATCTGGGCAATTCGTTGCCGGCTGACCTGGCAACGCGCGTCATCGAGCACTTCAGCATCAAGCAGTTCAGCCATTCGCCGCGCGGTGGCCAACATGGCGTCCCAGGCGTCCAATGCGCTCACAGGTGCGGGCAACGTCAGAAAGAAGGTCACGCCCGGGGTATCGAAGCTCGACCAGTGCGCGGGATCAAAATGTCCGGGGGCGGTTAAATTGGCCATACTGAACACCGGCTCGCTGGCGCCCTCCTGCAGCCGGTGGAAGATGTTCATTTCGCCAAAATCCAGGCCGGCCTTGCGCGCTGCATCGTGCAACTCGTTACCACCAAGACGGCGCTCTTGTTTGCGCTGAACGTACAACGTAACAATCTTGTCGGCTGCGCCCTGACGATGCCCCCGTCTGGAGTGATCGGCGGCCTTCATATCGGCCGCGGTTTGAGCATCGTCATCAAGCCCGGCGCGACCGGAAACCAGACCAGCGGCCAAAGTCGAAGCCGCGGCACGTCGGTCGGGGCCGGTGGGCCTGATCGAGCCAGGGATTGAACCGTCACTCGTTACTCCAGCCTCCCGGGTCCGCTCCGCACGGCTTCCAGGCGCAGCCTCAACATCCGCTTGCTCGGCATCCGCCGACGCATCGTCGAGGTCCCCCAGGCTTGGCTCTCTGCGGCTATTAAGCCATCGGGCATGGTTGCGCTTGCTTTCGCCGGCCGGACGGTGAAACAAAACCATGGCGGCGAGTATGAGCACTCCAATGACGATCAAAATCAGGCGCAGCGTATCCACGTCTATGCAAACTCTCCTAGAGTCTTTCAGTCTGGCAGCTCAAGCCTCTGCCAGAGCCACGGCCTTGTCAAGATCAACGCTAACCAGGCGGGAAACGCCGGGCTCTCTCATCGTTACGCCCAACATCTGCTGGGCGACCTCCATTGTGACCTTGTTATGCGTCACTATCAGGAACTGCACCTGCTCTGACATTTCCCGGACCATTTCGGAAAAGCGTCCCACATTGGCGTCATCGAGCGGTGCATCCACCTCGTCCAGCAGACAGAAGGGCGCAGGGTTCAAATTGAAAATCGAGAACACGAAAGACACCGCTGTGAGTGCTTTCTCGCCGCCTGACATCAGGTGGATGCGCGCAATTCTCTTGCCTGGCGGCCTGGCCATGATGGCGACCCCGGCGGTCAACCAGTCGTCACCAACCATTTCCAGGTGACCATGACCGCCGCCGAACAGGCGTGGAAACAGCGTTTCCATATTCTTGTTGACCTTTTCGAAGGTCTCGCGGAAGCGAGTGCGTGAATCTCGGTCAATTCGCTCAATCGCTTTTTCCAGCGTCTCCAGCGCTTCTTCCAGATCAGCGTGCTGGCGATCCAGGTACTCCTTGCGCTCGGCTTCACTTTCGGCCTCCTGGATCGCGGCCAGATTGACCGGCTCCAGGCGGCGAATCTTTTCTTCAAGGGCTTCAAGGCCCTGTTGGAAGGCCTGGGTCTTGGCATCTTCCGGCAACTCGGCAAGCAATTCGTCCAGATCGGCCGACAGCGCCTGAATGCGGGAATGCAGATTTTCGGCATTCAATTGCTTTTCACGCAAAGCCAGCTGGTGAGCGGATTGGCGACTACGCACTTCGTCGGCATCGGCTGCAGCCTGTTGACGCGCCTGATCCTGGCCGCGCCATTCTGCTTCCAGCGCTTCGAGGGCGACACGGGCTTCGCGTAAACGCGACTCAACGGCCAGACGTTTTTCCAGCAAGGCATCTCGCTGGGCCTGCTGCTGCTTGACGGGTGCATCGCCCTCGGCCAGCGCCGTGCTCAACTCCAGGAAGCGCGACTGCAACTGGCCCACCTGACCGTCCATGCGCTCAATCGACTGACGCAGCGAATTGAGACTGGCGCGGCTGGCTTCAAGCTTGAGGGAGAGCGACTCTCGTCGATCGCGGGCAGCACGTTGTCGCCCACGCCCCTGTTCGCGTGCCTCATCCAGCGTTTGCTTTTCCAGCCGAAGCGGTTCGCGGGCCGATTCGGCCTGCTCCATCAAGGCCAGAACTTCTTGCATGTCAGCACGTGCCTGGCCCACCGCCGACTGATCTTCGGTCTGGCGCTGCGCCAACTGCTCACGCTCTTGCGCAGCGGCCTTGCGCTGCTTCTCCAGCGTTTCAATGCGCCCGTCTATCGCGCTGAGCTGGCCATGAATCTGGGCCCGCTGTCGCTGCAGCTCACTGATTTCGCGCTCGCCCTGTCGCAACGTCTCCTCAGATTTCTCGAGTGCCTCCCGGGCATCGACCAGGGCCGTCTCGGTATCCTCCTGGGCCTGCTTATCCTCCTCGAGCTGTCGGACAAGATCACGAATTTCTCGCTCGCGAGCCAGCACACCGGCCTCGCTATTGCCCTGACGGGGCGTTTTCAACCAGCCCTGCCCCATCCAAACGCCTTCAGGCGTCACCACGGACTGCCCGGGAGACAAAGCAGCCAGCCTGGCACGCGCCATGTTCAGATTATCCGCACAATGAATGCCAGCCAGCAGCACGCCAAGCGCGCCGGCTCCGTCAACCTGCTCGGCCAGCGTGCCCGCTGGCGCGGCCATTTCATGGCTGCCACACAGACCAAGCCCCGCAGACGGCAGCGGCGCGTCCAGCAAGGCGTCAAGATTGTCGACGGGAACCGCCTTCAGCCACTCGTCCAGAACGGCTTCCAACGCTCCCGTCCAGCGCGCATCCTTCACTTCCAGCGATGCCAGCAGGCGCGGTTGGTCTTTCAGGCCAGCCTTTTCCAGCCATCGCTGAGTGTCTTTGGATTCGTCAGTGGGTTGATTGAGCAGGCGCAGGGAATCCATCCGGCCCTGCCGCGCATGGCGTTGGGCACGCACTTGTTCGAGTTGGTTGCGAAGCTGTTCGATCTCGACTCGCTGCGTACTGGCCCTTTGGCGCAGCTTCTCTGCATTGGACTGGGCTTCCTTCAGAGCGTGCTCGGCCTGTTCATGGGCCTGCTGTGCCTGCTCTCGCTCACCCGCCAGGCTTTCGACTGCCGCAGCGCCTGATTGTTGATCCAGGCTTTTGAGGCGATCGCTGGCACGACTCATGCGGTCGTCCAGATGCTCGATGCGCTGGCGCAGCAAGTCGGCACGGTTTCGCGCCTGGTTGGCCGATGACTGGTGCTCTTGCCAGCGTTGCTGCCACGCAGAAAGTCCTTGCTCGGCCGTTTCCAGAGCTTCCAGCGCGGCTTGCTCATCAGCCCTCGCCTCATCAAGCTGCGGTGTCAATTCAGCCAGGAGCTCCGTGGTTTCCTTTACTTGGGCCTTGTCGAGAACGAGATGCTGCTTCAACTCATTCAGCCGGCCTTCTGTTTCCTCATACTCGGCCTGCTGCCGCTGGCGGATTTCGCGTTGGTGTTCAATCGCCTGTTCGAGACGAGCAATTTCACCCGCCACCTCGTAAAGCTCACCCTGAATCGATGACGTCAGTTCGCTGGCCTGGTGCTGGTCCTGGCGCAGTTTCTCCAGCTCATTTTCAGCCGATCGCTGCCTCGACAGCGCTTCCTGCAGAGCCGTTTCGATTTCCTTTGCTTGCTGCTGGTCCCGCTCGACCTGGCGCGATACCTCACGCCAGCGAAGTGCCAGCAGGCGCGCTTCATCTTCGCGGTAGCGGCCTTTAAGCTCGCGGTACCGTTCCGCCGCCCTCGCCTGACGCTTGAGCTTTTCCAGCTGTTTGCTCACTTCATCGCGAAGGTCAGCCAGCCGCTCAAGGTTTTCGCGCGTGTGGCGAATACGGTTCTCGGTTTCCCGCCGCCGCTCCTTGTACTTGGAAATGCCAGCAGCTTCCTCGAGGAAGGCGCGCAACTCTTCGGGACGAGCCTCGACAATCTGCGAAATCATGCCCTGTTCGATGATGGCGTAGCTTCGAGGGCCGAGGCCGGTACCAAGGAACAAATCCGTAATATCCTTGCGCCGGCAACGGGAACCGTTCAGAAAGTATCCCGACTGGCCGTCACGACTGACCTGGCGCTTGACCGAAATTTCGCTGTAACTGGCGTATTCGCCCCCGGCTCGACCATCGCTGTTGTCAAAAATAAGCTCGACCGTAGCCGTGGAAACAGGTTTGCGGGCACTGGAGCCTGAAAAGATCACGTCCGTCATGGATTCGCCGCGCAACTGGCGCGCGGAGCTTTCGCCCATCACCCAGCGGACGGCATCGATGATGTTGGATTTGCCACAGCCGTTTGGCCCGACTATGCCCATGAGATTCGATGGAAAACGGACGTGCGTGGGCTCGACAAAAGACTTGAAGCCCGACAGTTTGATTGCAGTCAAGCGCATTGACGCCGATTCCCTGTTGTTTTTGTTTTAATCTACCGCGTCTCGCCCATTGCCAACAAAAGGATCGCCGCGATGCCTAGCCAGCCCAGTCGGGACCTGGAAGTATTTCCCAACCCCAATCCCGAACGTGATTATACCATTCACATTCGAATTCCCGAGTTTACCTGCTTGTGCCCGAAAACCGGTCAGCCCGATTTCGCCGAGCTGATCCTGGAGTACGTCCCGGAGAGATTCTGCGTCGAACTCAAGGCACTGAAAAACTACGTCTGGAGTTTCCGCGACGAAGGCGCCTTCCATGAAGCCGTGACCAACCGCATCCTGGCGGATATCGTCGATGCCACTGAACCCCGCTTCATGCGCTTGACGGCAGACTTCAACGTTCGCGGCGGCATTTACACGAAGGTCGTTGCCGAACATCGGGCGAAAGACTGGCAGCCACCGGTTCGGGTTGACCTGCCCTGACGCCGCAGCACATTCCCTTCAGCGAATCAGCGTCCACCCCGGTCGCAAACCGACCGGGGGTTTGTTTTCAGAAAATGCTTGTACGGAAAACCTGTCATGGCTCTTCCGGGACCTCATCAAGCGGCAGCATCGGGGTGATTTCGGCACCCTGATAAAGGTCTTCGACCAGCGCTTCCAGGCGTTGACGGACCAGCTGACGGGCAATTCCCTCGCGGACATCGTCCAGCGGCGGCGCTTCAACCGCGCGAGTACCAACCAAACGCAACAGGCGCCAACCCTGAGGTGTTTGCAGCGGCAGGCTGAGCACCTCGCCCTGTTCCGCTTCGACCAATAGCGCCGCAATCGATTCGGGCACCTGGCTTCGATCGACCCACAAATGAGGATCGTGCCGCCCGCCCAGCTCACTGACCTGGGCTGCCATGGCATCAAAGTCGAGCTCACCATCTTCGATACGGGCAAGATTGACCAGCGCCTGTTCCTGACTGGGGAAAAACAGCGTCTCGATCTGGTACTGGCGATCGCCAGCGCGGTCGAGCTGGCCTTGATACACCGCAAGAATGTCGTCTTCTGTGACCGGGTGGTCGCGGTAGATCTGGTCGAAATAGCGAAGCTGCAGGGCTTCAAGGTCACGCACCATGCGGCGGGCACGAACTTCCGGTTCCGCATCCAGGCCCTCATCGATGGCCGCGTTGGCCACGGCGCGCAGGCGAATCAGTTCATCAAGCAGTTCGCGCATCCCCTCGTGATCGTCCTCGTCAATGCCACGCATTTTCATCATGTACTCGAGCATCGGCAAGGTGATCGGCTGCCCATCAACCAACACCAGCAATGTGTCATCGCTACTCACAAGACCCGACTGGCGATCAGACTGGCAAGCACCTAAAGCAATTATTAGCATTAAAAATAATATGTTACGAACCATTTTCAGAAAACGCCTCAATAGTCAATGCATGTATGTCCGTTTGCATTAATTCTCCCAGTGCCGCATACACCCGGCGATGACGGGCCAGCCGGGGCAGCCCATGGAACAGGCCACTGACGATCCGCACCCGGAAATGTCCGCGACCGTCACGCGCACCCGGATGCCCGACGTGCAAATGGGACTCGTCGACAACCTCCAGCGTTACCGGAGATAGCGCGGCTTGCAAACGATCCTCAATCATGGCCACGCGTTCGGCTGTCATGGCAGCACCTTCACGAATGGCCGGACATCAACGCCCGACCAGGCGCCGGCTGTCAGGTACGGCTCATCATCGGCCCAGGCCTGCGCAGCCCCCAGCGAGTCGAATTCGGCAACCAGCAGCGAACCGCTGAAGCCTGCCGGCCCCGGATCCGCCGCATCGATCGCAGGCAGTGGTCCGGCCAGCAGCAACCGCCCCTGCTCCGACAGCGTCTTCAACCGGTCGACATGGGCCGGCCTGACCTTCTGCCTGATTTCAAGGGCATCATCGGCCTCCTGGCCAAGAATCATGTAATACATGGTCTCGATACAGCAATCTTGAATAGCCAAATAGCATTGTAGCGCCCGTATCCCGCCCGGGCATCAGGACCTGCGCGAATGAATAACGGGACAGTGATGCCCGGAAGCCGCTACACTTTGCCCATGACTGACACCTCCAGCACTGTCACTGCCAGCCAGGTGGAAATGCCGTTTGCCGTTGTGCAAGGCAAACCGCTGCTCAAGCTGCCCGATGACCTTTACATTCCGCCCGACGCGTTGGAAGTCTTCCTGGAGGCTTTTGAAGGCCCCCTTGACCTTTTGCTCTACCTGATTCGGCGCCAGAACCTGGAAATCCTCGACATTCCCATCGCCGAAATCACCCGTCAGTACACCGGTTACATAGAAATGATGTCCGGCATGAAACTGGAGTTGGCCGCCGAGTATCTGGTCATGGCTGCCATTCTGGCCGAGATCAAGTCCCGCATGTTGCTGCCAAGGCCCGAGCCCGAGGAAGACGATGAAGGCGATCCGCGCGCCGAGTTGATTCGCCGCCTGCAGGAATACGAACGGTTCAAGCAGGCCGCTGAAGACGTGGATGCCCTGCCGCGCGAAGAGCGCGACATTGCCATCGCATCGGCCGCCCTTGAAGAACGCGGCCCGGTGCAGCTGCCGCCGGAAATCGACTTGCGCGAAGTGCTACTCGCCCTGCGTGACGTCATGGCAAGGGCCGAGGTTTTTGCCCACCATCAGGTGCAGTCCGAACCGTTGTCCGTTCGCGAGCGAATGAGCCGCATCACCGATCTGGTTTCGCGCAAGCCCTTCGTCGCCTTTCAGGAATGTTTTGACCTGGCCGAGGGACGGATCGGTGCCGTGGTGACGTTCCTTGCCCTGCTCGAGCTTCTGCGCGAGCACCTGGTCGATCTGGTCCAGCAAGAGCTGTTCGGCCAGATCTATGTTCGCAGCCCGGTTCAGTCCTGACATTTTTGCCAGCATCCAATGGATATAAACGCACTTAAAATCATTGTCGAAGGCGCATTGCTTGCCGCCGGCGAGCCACTCTCCCTGAACCAGCTCAATGCACTGTTCCCGGATGACGAAAAGCCCGGACATGGCGCCTTGAAGGAAGCGCTGGCCGCGCTCGACGGCGAGCTGGCCGATCGGGCTGTCGAGCTGAAGGAAGTCGGCAGTGGCTACCGGTTGCAGATTCGAACGACCCTGATGCCGGTGATCGCCAACCTGTGGACCGAGAAGCCGCCGAAATACTCGCGCGCGCTGCTCGAAACCCTGGCGATCATTGCCTATCGACAACCCATTACGCGCGGCGAGATCGAACAGATCCGCGGCGTTTCTTTAAGCGGAAACATTCTGCGGACACTTCAGGAACGCCAGTGGATCAAGGTGGTTGGCCACCGCGATGTACCAGGCCGCCCGGAACTGCTGGGAACCAGCAAGCAGTTTCTGGATTACTTCAATCTCAAGTCACTGGATGAACTCCCGACGCTGGCCGAAATCAAGGACCTTGACAATCTTGAGCCAGAACTCCAGCTGACCCACCCAGAGGCGTCCACGGATCGGGCGCCGGAAGACAGGCAAGACGATGAACAAACCAACACGCAGGCCGAAAACGGCGAGCAGAACGAGCGACGAGACGGCCAGCAGGACGAACCGCCGGCGACCCAGCAAGAAGACCCGCTCAGCCAAGCGGAC
Source organism: Gammaproteobacteria bacterium (assembly GCA_003567685.1). Lineage (GTDB taxonomy): Bacteria > Pseudomonadota > Gammaproteobacteria > Xanthomonadales > Wenzhouxiangellaceae > Wenzhouxiangella. The sequence continues at coordinate 23,060 of PWYW01000020.1, read as the reverse complement.
CCCCCAGAGCGGGCGCCAGAACCGCGCGACTGAATCAGCCAGCAACCCGGCGAGCGAGCGACTGCAAAAAGTCATGGCCAATGCGGGGCTGGGTTCGCGCCGCGGACTTGAGCAATTGATTGCCGACGGGCAAGTGCAACTCAATGGCCGCGCGGCGGAGCTGGGTGCCACCGTCAGCCCTGGCGACAAAATCAGTTTCAATGAACGTGACTGGACCGTAACGGTTGAAGGGGGCGAACAGCGCACGCTGATTTACCACAAACCCGAAGGCGAGGTAACCACCCGCAACGATCCCGAGGGACGCAAAACAGTGTTTGACCGACTGCCCAAACTGCGGGACGGACGCTGGATTGCCATTGGTCGCCTTGACTTGAACACCGCCGGTCTGCTGCTTCTGACCACCGACGGTGAACTCGCCAACCGCATGATGCACCCATCCGGCCAGGTCGACCGAGAGTACTTGTGCCGGATTCGCGGCGCGGTCAGCGAGGAACAGATCGAACAACTGCTGAAAGGGGTGAAGCTGGACGACGGGATGGCGGCATTCAGTGACCTGGTACCCGGTGAAGTCACCGCCGGACATGCCTGGTACACCGTCACGATCATGGAGGGCCGCAACCGCGAAGTGCGGCGCTTGTGGGAAACCGTGGGTGCCCAGGTCGCCCGCCTGAAGCGTGTTCGGTTCGGGCCGGTGTTTTTGCCATCCCGGGTACGCAGCGGAAAGTACGAGGAACTGACCGGTCGTGATCATCAGATCCTGCGCGAAGATGTCGGCCTGCCGCCGCTCAGTCAGGGCCTGACCCTGGTATCAGCCCGCAGCAGCGAGGGCAGGAATGTGCGCTCGACGCCGGCCCGGCGCAAAACCGGACGTCGAGCACGCTGAACGCTGCCGATCAGCGGGTGATCGGCATCAGGGTCAATTCGACCCGGCGGTTGGCGGCACGGCCCTCAGCGGTGTCATTGCTGGCTATCGGGTAATCCGGACCAAAACCATGGCTATCTATCCGCACCGGCGCGACGCCTTGTGCAATCAGGTAGCGACTGACCGTCTCGGCCCGACGCAGTGAGAGATTCATGTTGTGCGCCCGCGGACCGGTAATGTCGGTATGGCCCTCCACGACCAGCACGGTCTGATCGAATTCGTTGACCACAAGCGCCACTGAATTCAGCACATCGAAAAAGCCGGGGCGAAGCGCATCACTATCAATGTCGAAGGTGACGTTGCCGGGCATGTTCAAGATGATGTCATCGCCACGCCGGGTAACACTGACGCCGGTTCCGCGGAGCTGGCGACGAAGCGCTTCTTCCTGGCGGTCCTGGTAACTGCCGACGGCGGCACCACCCAACGCGCCGATACCAGCACCAATGGCCGCCCGTTTGACGCGGTCGCCGCCGCTGATGGCACCGATGACCGCGCCGATACCTGCTCCCACGGCCGCACCCTGCCCCGTTCGGGTGGTTCGCTCTTCGCCGGTCCAAGGGTCAGAGGTGGTAGCGCAGGCCGTCAACAGGGCAGCCAGTGGCAGGCTGAGAAGCAAAGTCTTGAATCGCGATGATCGGGGCATGGAAATCTCCTGAGTAAGTGATGCTGAAAGCATAACGACTGATGGTGCAAGCATGCGATCAATAAGCCAACCGCAGCTGAACAAGTCAAAGCAAGCTATTCCTGGCCTTGATCCTGATCCTGGTCAATCCAGCGGTACAAGCTGCGCCGGCCAACGCCAAGCAGAGCCGCCGCCCGACGCTTGTTGCCGTCTACCCGGTCCAGCACGTAACGCGCGTAACGCAGTTTGATTTCCTCCATGCTGGGCAGCACATCGCCGGCCAGAAGCTCCGCAGGCAAGGCCTTGTCCGGCGAGGCGACCGGCGAGGCCAGTTGGCTGCGCGCCTGGCGAACGCGTTCGGGCAAATGGGCAGGGGCAATAGCCTCATCTTCACAAAAGGTCACGGCCCGCTCCATGGCATTACGTAGCTCCCTGACGTTCCCTGGCCATTGATACGCCTGAATGGCCTCCAGAGCGCTTTCCGACAGGCGGCGGGCCGGACGGGAACGAGCCGCGGCAAACGTGGCGATAAAATTCATGGCAAGAAGCTCCCGGTCTTCACCCCGTTCCCGCAATGGCGGCACGTCCACCTGGAACGCCTCGAGTCGGTAATACAAATCTTCGCGAAATTCGCCGGCGGCGACCTTGTCGAGAAGGTTCACATTCGTTGCCGCTACCAGGCGGACATCGACCCGGTGCTCGCGATCAGCGCCGACCGGTCGAATGCGTCCATCCTGCAAAGCGCGCAGCAGCTTGGCCTGAAGTGCCGCCGGCATTTCACCAATTTCGTCTAGGAAGAGCGTGCCTCCATCGGCCTCACGGAACAGCCCGGGCCGGGCGCGATCGGCCCCTGAAAAAGCCCCCTCGGCATGACCGAAAAACTCGCTCTCAAGCAAGTCCGCCGGCACGCCGGCACAGTTGACCGCCAGGAAATTCCGATCAGCACGAGGGCTTTCGGCGTGAAGGGCCCGGGCGACCAGATCCTTGCCGGTCCCCGACTCCCCAATCACCAGGACCGGCCCGTCGGCGCGCGCAATGCGCCCGATGCGATCGAACAGCGCACGCATCAAAGGGCTGCTCCCGACCAGGCCATGGAAGGCTTCACTGGGCAGCGCCTGCCGAAAGCGCTCAACTTGAGCCTGCAGTGCACGTACCGACAGCAGACGCTCAAGCGTCAGGATGAAATGGTCCATATCCAGCGGCTTGGTCAGAAAGTTGTCGGCCCCGGCCTTGAGGGCGGCGACTGCCCGGTCGATCGTGCCGAACGCACTGATCATCAGAACACTGGGCGGTAACGGACGCGAACGCAACCGCTCCAACAACGCCAAACCATCAAGGCCCGGCAATTGCAGATCGGTTACCACCACATCGGGATCGACCTCGTCCATTACGGCCAGCGCCTTTTCAGCGCTGGAACAAGCCTGCACGGAATAACCCTCGGCTTCGATTTCCTCAACCAGAAGTTCGAGAAGTTTCTGGTCGTCCTCCACGAGCAGGACCTTGCCTTTCTCTTTCGTTGCGCTCATTCGTCTTTCTCCGGAAAGCGCAACTCGAATCGGCTGCCGCCCAGTTCCTGACTACGCCCAACGTGAATACTGGCACCGTGTTCACGGGCCACGCTCTGAACAATGGCGAGCCCCAGACCGGTGCCCTCGCCCTCGTCGCGGCTGCTTTCGAAGGGCTGGAATATGCGTGTTCTGGCGTCTTCGGGAACACCGGGTCCATCGTCCTCGACGGCAAGCCAAAGCCCAAAATCTGCACGGCCTGCCGACAGGCGCACCCGGGTGCTGGCCGCCTGAACCGCATTCCGGGCAAGGTTCAGCAAAGCATGCTCCAGCCTGATCTCATAACCCATAAGCACCTGATCTTCAGACGGCAGACTTTGTTCCAGGGTGACCGAGGAGGCATCGGCCTGGGGCGATACGCCAGCGACCACCTTGGACAATAGCCGGTGCAACGGCACGGACTCGGCCTGCTGGTTGTCGCTGCGGACAAACTCCATGAGCTGTCGGATGAGTTGGCGGGTACGCTCGACCTGCCCGCGAATCCGCCGCAATCGACGACCGGCATCCGGGTCACTTCCTGCCAGCGGTTCGAGACGGCGGGCGTCACCATCAATGACGGTCAGAGGTGCTCCCAGTTCGTGCGCTACCCCCGAGGAGAATCGGCCAAGCGTGGCCAGGCTTTCCTGCTCGCGAAGCCGATCGTGCATATTCCGCTCGCGTTCTCGCTGATGTTCCAGCTGGCTTTGCATCTGCTCAAGACCGTCCAGCATCCGGTTCAGGCCTGAGGCCAGGGCCGCCATTTCTCGCGGTCCGCTCAAGGCGGCACGATGGCTGGCCTGGCCACCTTCCACCTTGCGCATGCTGGCCAGCAAGGCTTCAACAGGGTCGTGTACCGCGCGGCGATGGCCAAACAGGAGTATGCCCAACACGAGCAGGATCACCGCCGTCCAGGTCAACCAGGCACGCGCCTTGATCGATTCCAGTCGCTGGGCAATCTCGCTTTCCAGTCGAACCACCTGGAACAGTCCCTCGATTCGCCCCGTCGGCCCGGTCAACGGAATGAAATAGGAATACACCTCCTCGCCAGCCAGTTCGGCATAGCGGCCCAGCTCTTCGCCCAATGCAACGACCTCAGCCGCTTCAATCTGCTCTTGCCAACCCGGTCGTCGTTCGCCAGCCGTGGCAATTCGCCGTCCTTCGGCGTCGAAAACATAGGCCCCATAAACCTGGCTGATATCGAAGACGGCCGCCAACGTTTGCTCAATCCGGCCAAGATCCTGTTCAACCAGGGCGCGCTGAATTGGCAGGCGCAGAGCACGTGCCACCAACTCGATCTCTTTCTCAAGCCGATGTTCAATCAGGCCCTCTACGGTGTTGAAACTGGCCCAGACAGCCAGGGAACCCACCAGGGCCAGAGGCATAAAGACTTGCAGCAAAAGTTGTGATCGAAGGCTGTTCATGCATCCTACCTTTCCCGGCACATGCGCCATTGTGACACACCAAAATGGGGCAATTCGCCAAACTTGCACGGAAAACCCCTTCTATCGGTCCATTTTTCGATTGGCATATTTATTGCATATCCATTACCGCGTGTTTTTGTACCAAACCAGAAAAGGAGAACATGATGAATCTTCGTAAAACGCTGACCCTGATCGCTACCGCCGCCACTTTTGCCTTTGCAACCAGCCTTACGGCTCAGGAAATGCAACAGCAGCCGCCGGCACCGCCGCAGACCGTGGAAGTGTCCGATCACCAGTTGGAACAGTTTGCTGATGCCCAGATCCAGATCACGGAAATCCAGCAGGATTTTGCCGGTCGCCTGCAAGAGGTCGATGATCCGGAGCAGGCGCATGAACTGCAGGTTCAAGCCAATGAAGAAATGACCGAAGCGGTCGAAGAGATTGGCCTGAGCGTCCAGGATTTCAATGAAATCGCCATGGCCATCCAGAATGATCCGGAACTGCAGCAGCGCCTGACCGCCCTTCTCCAGGAGCGCAGCTGAAGCTGACCATGCCCACCGCTCAAAAGGCAATCGTGGCCTGAGCGGACAGGCATGAACGTCAAATCCCGGCCGGGCCTCCCGGCCGGGAATTTTTTCATGGTCGAACGGGGTTATAGATTGCTTGCCCGCTTCGGGCATATCGACCAAGCACCGCGGCCGCGTCCTGGCGAGCGACCCCGAGCGTCACAGCAATTCCGCGAGCTTGCAGCTTATCTACCCAGGCCTCGGGCCGGTCACCTTCATCAAAACCCGCCGACTCGGCGTCTTCCTTGGTAGCGCCACACACCAGCGAGCGCACGCCCGACCAGGGTATTGCACCCAGGCACATCGCGCAGGGCTCACAGGAACTGACCAGTTCAAGGTCCCCGGAGGCAACTCGCCCCAGGTTCCAGTTGGCCAGGCGCTGCTGCGCCAGGCTAAGCGCCATGATTTCTGCGTGCGCACAGGAACAATGCGACGGCTCGACCCGGTTGACGCCCAGCGACAACCAACGGCCGTCCCGGCGATCAACCACCAGGGCGCCGAACGGGCCTCCACTGCCATGGCGCAGGTTCTCTCGCGACAGGCTGACCGCCACTGCCATGCGCAACTCCGGGGTCGACAGGCTCTGCGGCAATTGCTCGGCAAAGCCCCGCAGCCATGACGGCATATCAATCCGCACGCTGTCATTCATTTTCATTGGGGAATCCTCGCTTGCACCGCGCTGAACAGAGCGATACCTGCAGCCACGGAAACGTTCAGGCTTTCGCTATTGCCGGCCATCGGAATTTTCACCAGCTGGTCGCAACGCTCACGAGTCAGGCGTCGAAGCCCTTTCTCCTCACTGCCCAGCACCAGGGCCAACGGCCCATCAAGACGACAATTGAACAGCGAGTCATCCGCCTCACCGGCAAGCCCGACCAGCCAGATGCCCCGCTCGGCCAGAGCACCGAGGGTACGAGACAGGTTGGTTACCACTATCAATGGCAGGTGCTCGGCTGCGCCGGCGGCAGACCGACGGGCAGCCGGAGTCAAGCTGGCCGCCCGGTCTTTTGGCACGATGACAGCCAGTGCACCAGCGGCGAGAGCCGTTCTCAGGCAAGCACCCAGGTTATGTGGATCTTGTACCTGGTCCAGAACCAGCAACAGCGGTGATTGATCAGAGCCATCCAGCAGCGCGTCAAGGTCGTTTTCGTCCAGACTGGGTGCCGGCAGGCACTCTGCCAGAACCCCCTGGTGCCGCAATCCGCCGGCACGGCGGTCCAGGGTGCGGTCCTCGCACTGCTCGACCGCGACACCGGCCGCCTTCAGCCGTTGCCCCAAGGCTTCAAGGCGGCGGCCGGCAGGTTTCAGCCAGACCCGCACAATTCGTTCGGGCGAGCCCTCCAGCAGACCTTCGACGGCATTGACGCCACCAATCAACTCACGCTTCACGGTCATTCCCTGCCAAGCCGAGGTCGACCTTGCGCTCTTCCACGCTGACGGCCTGCACGCTCACCCTGACCCTGTCGGCCAGGCTGTAACTCAGACCTCGCCGTTTGCCGACCAGCCGGTGGCTGACCGGGTCGAAGTTGTAATAATCACCCGGCACGGCACTGACGTGAACCAGGCCACTGATACCAAACTCAACGATTTCGACAAACAGTCCAAAGCTGGTTACGCCGGTTACCACTGCATCGAATTGCTCGCCGAGGTGGCGGAGCATGAACTGACATTTCAGTCGTTCGTCCACGTCTCGGCTGGCATCCTCGGCGCGCCGCTCGGTCCAGGAGCAATGGCGGCCGAATTCAACCATGGCCTTCTCCCCGTGCGGGAACTGATCAAGCGGCTGACGCCGGCAAAGATGCTTGATGGCCCGGTGCAGCAACAGATCCGGATAGCGACGAATGGGCGACGTGAAATGGGCATAGTGAGCCAGGGCCAGCCCGAAGTGCCCTTTGTTTTCAGGCTGATACACCGCCAGGCTGAGGCTCCTCAGGAGCACCGCATTGAGCAAGGCCTCGTTATCGCGACCGCTGACTTGTTTTTGCAAGGATGCATACTGAGCCGGCTCCGGAGCTTCCTTCCAGTTGACCTTCAAGCCCTGGGCCCGCAAAAAGGCCTCGAGATTCTCCAATTTTTCGGCCGGTGGCGGCTCATGCACCCGGTAAAGCAGTGGCAACTCACCATTGCCAACAAAGCGGGCGGCCTCAACGTTGGCGGCAATCATGCATTCTTCGATCAGCCGGTGGGCATCCAGACGGGATCGACGCCGGATCGTGTCCACCCGGCCTTCGGGATCGAACTGGAAATAGACTTCCTGCGAGTCAAAATCCAGGGCACCTCGACGCTGGCGATGGGCAAACAGGGTATCGAAGGCATCGAACAGGCTGTCGATGTTGTCGCAGACACCGGCAAACCGCTCGCGCAGCGCGGGATCACGACCACGCCCAATGCGTTGTGCCTGGTCGTAAGTCAGGCGAGCATGGGAGCGAATGACAGCCTCGTAAAACCGACTACCCTGAACCTTGCCGCGCTCATCAAGCCTCATGTCGCAGACGACGGCCAGGCGATCCTGATCGGGCACCAGGGAACACAGCCCGTTTGACAAGCTCTCCGGCAACATCGGTATCACGCGATCCGGGAAATACACCGAGGTGCCACGCTTGTAGGCCTCATCGTCCAACGGACGACCGGGCCGGACATATTCGGCGACGTCTGCAATGGCCACGATCACTCGCCAGCCCTGGCGGGTTCGCTCAGCATAGACCGCATCGTCAAAGTCGCGCGCATCGGCACCGTCAATGGTCAGCAGCGCCAGATCGCGCAGATCCTTGCGGCGCTCGGCAATGGCCGCGTCAATCGTCGCACCAAAGGCCTTGGCCTCGTCAATAACGGCAGGATCAAATTCAGCCGGCAGGTCGTGGCTGAAAATCGCCATGTCAGTGGCAATACCCGGCTCGTCCGCCTTGCCAAGCACCGCCGTAATTTCACCAACCGCTGCCCGCTCCAGCGTGGGCGGCTTGTCAATACGGGCGACCACGATCTGGCCGGGCGAGGCATTCCCCACGCGGTCCATTGGGACCAACACATCCTGGGTCAGGCGGGGGTCATCAGGTACCACCATGGCAACGCCGCTTTCCAGCAGCAAACGCCCAACAACCTGGCGGTGCGCCCGCTCGACCACTTCTACAATGGCGCCCTCACGGCGACCGCGACGGTCCACGCCGGTAACCGCCGCGAGAACCTTGTCACCATTGAACACCTGGCGCATCTGACGCGGCGACAAGTACAAGTCGTCGCCACCCTCGTCGGGGACGACGAATCCAAAGCCGTCGCTATGCGCGCTGATACGGCCGCGGATCAGCGCCATGTCGGTCGCCAGACCATAGGCTGCACGGCGGTTGCGCACGACCTCGCCTGTGGCCATCATGGCCTGCAAGACCGGGCGAATGTGCTGGTCGGAAGACTCCTTGTCCATGCCAAGGGAAGCCGATAACTGCCGTCGCGTCAGAGGCTTGTTCGATGCTTCCAGCAACCGGCGGATGTCGGTTGCCGTTACCACAGTGTGTTCATCCTGAGACATGAACCTTGGATTCCTTGTATAGTCTGAGTTGGCATTGTATCGTCCGCGCCAACCAGAGCGCTTTGTTCTGGAAGGATACTTTTGCCCGAGGGCAGCGTTAATCAGCCCGTACTATCCCGAATTCGAGATGAGGTCTCCCCTTGCCAGTCTCTTCTGAGCTATCCCGAAAATCGCCGAAACTACTACTCTCGATCGGCATTGTCTTGTTCGCATCAGCCTGTGCCATTACGCCAGAGCCCAGCGACACGCCAGCCGATGATTCGACAACTGAGCCACCGTTGCTTTTCCGGGCTGGCCTGACCAACCCTTTCGAGCTTGTTGACGATGCCATACGCCGTGTTGGCAGTGCCCAGCCAACGGCCAGCGAAGTGGCCAGAATTGACCCGCCTCCTGCCGAAATCGATTTATTGGGCCGGGCGGTTGAGCGATTCAGCTTCGCCGACTGCCCGGACGGCAGCCGCGCTGCCCGCTGGGCGCAGTGGTACGGCGAACGACCGGAATACATGAACCGGGTTCTTGATCGCGCCCAACCCTGGCTCTATGACATTCTCGGCGAGATTGAAGCACGTGATCTGCCGGGCGAATTGATTCTATTGCCCATCGTCGAAAGCGCCTACGACCCTTTTGCCTATTCCCACGGGCGGGCGTCGGGCACCTGGCAGTTCCTCAGTGGGACCGCGCGCGACTTCGGCATCGAAATCAATGACGCCTACGACGGGCGCCGTGACGTGTACGCCGCAACCCGGGCCGCTCTTGATTATCTCGCTTACCTGGGCGGGCTCTTTGACGGCGACTGGAACCTCGCACTGGCGGCCTACAACGCTGGACAAGGGCGCGTGCAGCGCGCGATGCGCCGCAACGCTGCCCGAGGGCGACCGACAGACTGGGAAGCGCTGCCACTGCCCCGCGAGACAAGGGCCTATGTCCCCAAGATGAATGGCCTTGGCTGCTTGTTCCAGGCACCCGAACGGTTTGGCCTGGAGTTGCCAACATGGGAAAACCTGCCCAGCATCGCCAGGATCGAACTTGATGGCCCAATCGATATCGTGCAGGTTTCGCTCAAGGCTGATCTCGAGCTCGGCGAATTGGTCGTTCTGAATGCCGGCCTGAATGGCCATGTGACCTCGCCCAGCGGACCCCACCATCTGATCGTGCCGATTGATCGCGCCGATGAGGTTCAAGCCAGCCTGCAATCGCTGCCCGAATTGCCGGAAATGGCGTATCGCGAGATCACCGTTCGTCCCGGCGATACGCTATCAGGCCTGGCTGCAAGACATCAGGTGAGCCTGAATGAATTACGCACGGTCAATGACATCAATGGCGACCTGCTGCGCGTCGGCCAGACACTGCGACTGTCCGCGCCGGCCGAAATACCAGCGGCCTCCGAGCATCAGGCGCTCTACCAGGAGCTGGCCTCGCTGCAGCAGCAACTGCTACCGACTCGTCGCTTCCAGCACCAGGTCCGTCCCGGCGAAAACCTCTGGCTGATTGCCCGGAACTACCAGGTTCGCGTCGCAGACATTCAGCGCTGGAACAATTTGGGGCAAAGCAGCATGATCCGTCCCGGCCAGCGCTTGCTGATCCACCTCGACCCGCCGTCCGGAGGAACAGCAGCGAGCGCGGCCAGCAGCACCATTTCCTATACCGTTCGAAGCGGTGACTCCTTGTGGCTGATCGCCCGTCGTCACAATGTTCGGGTTGCTGACCTCATGCGCTGGAACCAGCTTCGGGAAGGTGCGGTGCTGCGTCCCGGCCAGACTCTGACCATCCAGCGAAGCTAAGTCGACATGAATCGCTCAACCGCCGCGCCCCCAAGACTGTTGCTGATCTCGCTGTTGTTCTGGATTCCTCTGGCCAGCAGCAGCAGCGATGACCCAGTCAGGTTGGACGGCGACATTGTCCAGGGCGGCCTGGTGTTCGGAAAGGCCCCCGCAGGCAGCCTGGTGACCGTCGATGGTGAAGAGTTGATGGTCAGTTCGGGCGGTCACTTCGTGCTGGGTTTCGGGCGCGATGAAACGGCTGAACGTCAACTTGAGGTACACAAACCCGACGGCCGGACCTGGCGCCAATCTCTGCGCCCTGAGCAGCGCGAATTCGACATTCAGCGAATTGATGGGCTTGACCAGGCACACGTTTCACCACCGCCTGCCGTGCTGCAACGCATTCGCGATGATGCACGCCTGACCCGCCTCGCCCGGGAGCGTCGCGACCAGCGTACCGACTGGCTGGAAGGCTGGATTTGGCCGGCTGAAGGGCGAATCACCGGTGTTTATGGCAGCCAACGCATTCTCAATGGCGAACCTCGCGCCCCCCATTGGGGTCTGGATATTGCAGCGCCGACCGGCACAGCGGTCATCGCTCCGGCCGGGGGAATCATCACCCTGGCAGAACCCGATCTGTACTTTTCCGGGGGCACCTTGTTCATTGATCACGGACACGGCCTGGTGTCGGCCTTTCTTCACTTGAGCGAGTTGCTCGTCGACGAAGGCCAACGAGTCGAACAGGGCGACTTGATCGGGCGAATCGGTGCAACCGGTCGCGCAACCGGACCGCACCTGGACTGGCGAATCAATATCGGCGACCGTCGGGTTGATCCCAAGCTGCTTCTCCCGCCCCGGGAAGGCCCATGAATCCCGCCCTTCGCAGCACGCTGGCGATTGTCGCCATTGGGCTGATGGCTGCCTGTGCAAGTTCTCAGGGGCGCTTGCCGGCCACCGCTGAGCAAGAAGCGCACAGGGATGCAACCAGTCGCCAGCTAGTCGGTTTCGAGGGAGTTTATGACCAGGCCCGCCAAGCTGGCCAGGGACATGGCCTGGAACTGGCTATCGAGTTCCATGCCGAGGCTGCCTTCGAGGATGCGGACGAACCTGGCCAGGCCTTGTTGCTGCGACAGCGCGACGCCTCGGGCAACGAGCGGCCGTTTCTTCTCTACTGGCAGCTTGACCAGCAGGGCCAGCCGAGCCAGGCGTTCTTCGCTCCGCTGAACCCGAGCGATGGCCAGGCATTAGGTCGCTGTCCGCTGATGACTCGATTAGGGAACACGGGTTTGCAGGCCGAAACCCAGGTAGAAGAATGTCTGTTTGGCGAAGGCGCGTCCAGAATTGCCTTGCACAAGGAAATCGCCCTGGATGGCGACCAGCTGGTGATTGCGGATCGAGTACTATCGGCCCAGGACAGCCAACCAATTCAGGATGACGTGGTGCTACGGCTGTTTCGCCGGAGCCATTTCGAACTGCAAGCGGTCGACCAAAGCGACGGCGGCCAAAGGCTGGCGGAACCTGCTTCCATCGACACGTCTGGTCACAGCGTTACCCCTAGCGACGCAGCAGGCATGAGCTTGCCGTTTCAGTTGCAGTTACGCTACTACCAGCTAAGCAACAACGCCGTGGTGCTCAGGTTGACCGTTCTTGATGATCAGGGCGAAGCCGTCGCGGAAGGCTGGGGCGATCATGAATCTGCCGCGCTTGGTATTGTTACCGAGAATTTCGAAGTCGCCTTGCAACGTTTGAGATAAACAAGGCAGAAAAACAAAAGCCCGGGGTTTGAACGCCGGGCTTTTGGCAGTTGGCAAGTCTGGAAATCACTGCAGGGAAGTCACTCCATCCAGACACTCTGGTGACCATCAATGGGTTCATAGCCATCTTCCACACCCTTGGTCACGATGGCAACGGCGTTGTGCGGATGCAGACTCTCGAAGTGACTGCAACGTGCCCAAAAATCCAGCACCCGATCCTGGCCATTCATGGCCACCTGAACACGCCTCGCGGCATCCTCGCAGAACATCAGGTTCTGGCCATTCAATAAAGCGAATGCCTGCTCGTCTTCGCGCTTGACCGCCGTTTGTACCGGCGTCTTGAGCGAATCCTCAATCGCGTCGATCATCGTGATGAACGGCACGGCCTCGAAGCTCGGGGCGAGCAACAATCGGATGTCTGCATGGCTGCGCTGACTATGTGGCGTCGCCACGATGCCTTGCTCGGAACCCAACCACGCCAGCACGGCCTCCGCTGACGGAGCGTCCTGGCCAGCAAAATCCTTCTTGAATTGCTCTTGAATAAGCTGGCGTGCAAGGGCCGCCGAACACGGGCACGTGCTGGAATAGACCACCTGAAATGCCATTTCCAGGTTGAAGTCCCTGCCTTCCATTGATGCAATCAGGCTGATGGGATAACGCTTCCAGCCGGTATTGTCGCTCACCAGCGATTTTCTGCGGATCATGTAGTCAAAGTCCAGGCGCACCATTGCACGGGTGCTCAAGTCTTCGTGCGAGGCCAGAAAATCACGCAGCAAATGTCTCAGCGCAGCCGGAGTGACACTGTGTTCAGCCAGTGCCCTGTCCAGATGCAAATAAAGGCGCGACATGTGAATACCACGCTTGTCCGGTTTGTCGAGATCGACAAAGGCGCTGACACGAGCGGTAGTCTGAACCCGATCACCGTCCGGCCCATCAAGAAAAATAGGCAGTTCGATGTGATTCATGCCTACCCAGTCCAGGGTGCCGGCCACCTGGACCTTGTCGTGGCTCGCAATGTCTGGCATCCGGGCGATGGTGGAAGGGTGTTTGGTCATCGGTTTTAACTCCTTGGTAACATAATGATTACACCGCAGACCAATAAAGAAAGCGTGAGCAATCAGACGCCAAGCAAGCGATGGAAGAGAGAAGAAAATTGGTCGGAGCGAGAGGATTCGAACCTCCGACCCCCACAACCCCATTGTGGTGCGCTACCAGGCTGCGCTACGCTCCGACCGAAGAGCTTTTCGAGGCGAGATTATAACCCAAATACTAGCGCTGATCGTCGCAATCAACGTCGAAGCAATTGCAATACGTCTTCGAGTTCCAGCCGAATCTGGCGAACGAGTTGATGACTCATGGACACATCGTCCTGGGCTTCTTCACCCTCCAGTCGCTGGCGAGCGCCCATGATGGTAAATCCCTGTTCGTGAAGAAGCGAGCGTATCTGGCGGACCATCAGCACATCGTGGCGTTGATAATAGCGCCGGTTACCCCTGCGTTTGACTGGCTTGAGTTGCGGGAACTCCTGCTCCCAGTAGCGCAGAACATGCGGTTTGACCGCGCACAAGTCACTGACTTCACCGATCGTGAAGTAGCGTTTCGCCGGAATCGGCGGTAACTCCTGATTACTCCCCGGATCCAGCATATGCTTCGACTCGTGCCCTCAGTTTCTGTCCCGGTTTGAAGGTTACCACCCGGCGAGCCGAAATCGGTATCTCTTCACCTGTTTTTGGGTTGCGTCCTGGTCGTTCATTCTTGTCGCGCAGCTGGAAATTGCCAAAACCCGACAGCTTGACCGGCTCCCCGTCCTCGAGCGAGCCACGAATCATCTCGAACCAGGCATCGACAAATTCCTTGGCTTCCCGTTTGTTCAACCCCACCTCATCAAACAAACAATCTGCCAGATCCGCTTTAGTCAGCGCCATCCCCTTCTACCCTCTCATCTTTATGTTGTACCGGGACCGAAGCGCCAGCAGTACCGACTGTACTACTTCCTCGATTTCCGTATCACTTAGAGTGCGCGAAAAATGCCGAAGAATCAAGCTGATTGACAAACTACGGCCACCCGAATCCACACCCTGACCACGGTATTCGTCGAAAATTGCCGCTCGGTGCAGCAACCCGCCGCCCGCGGTTCGTACAACCTCCAGGATGTCGCTTGCCGGCACACTGTCCTCAATTACAAACGAGATATCCCGGCGAACCTGTGGGTAGCGAGACGAAGGGGACGCCTGCGGCAATTGCCGCCGGATCAGCGCAGTCATATCTATTTCGGCAACGAAGGCGGTCTGCGACCAATCCAATTGGTCCAGGAGCATCGGATGGAGTTGTCCGAGCCACCCTACCCGCTGCCCATCGCAGATCAGGTCCGCACTCTGGCCAGGGTGCAGCCATGAATGCTCGCTACGCTCAAAGCGGAAATCTCCGGCACAAGCGTTCAGCTCAAGCAGTTGTTCGACCTCGCCCTTAAGATCGAAAAAGTCCAGGCTTCGCGGACGCGCACTGAAATGCTCGCCCTCGGCCAGGCCGGTCATCAGCAAGCCCAGACGCCTGGTCTCGCTGAAGCCTTCATCGCCACGTTGAAAACAGACGCCGGTTTCAAACAAGCGAAAATCCGGATGTTGCCGGCGCAGATTACCGCTTGCGGTCTCCAGCAGGCCGGGCAGCAAACTGGTTCGCAAAACCGCCATGTCCCGGCTCAGCGGGTTGGCAAGCGGCTGGGCGCCGTCCATCAGATCGAGCCGATCCAGAACTTCCTCGCTCACGAAGCTCCAGGTAAGAATCTCCTGAAACCCTCTGGCAATCAGTTGCGTCCGCAGAGTTTGTTCCGGCAGCTGACTTTCACTGCTCACCTCGATATTCAGCCCGCCGCCGGGCCGCCTGGACGGCAGATTGTCGTAGCCAAAAACCCTCGCCACCTCCTCGATCAGGTCGACTTCAATGGCGATATCACGTCGAGCACTGGGCGCCTGAACGAGGAAATCTTCACCGTCTCGCTCCAGACTCATCCCTAACCCAAGCAAAATGCGCTCGACGGTTGTCACGTCGAGGTCCGACCCCAGCAGACGGTTAAGCCGATTCATTCGCAAACGGACGGTTGGCTGAACCGGCAAATCAGCCGTGCTCACGCTTTCTTCTACCGGCCCGGGCTGGCCGCCTGCAATCTCCACGATCAGTGCCGTCGCCCGCTCGATTGCTTCGCGTTGCAGCTCCGGATCGACACCGCGCTCGAAGCGATGGGCCGACTCGGTAGCCAGCCCGAGGCGCCGAGCACGTCCCGCTATGACACGAGGATCAAACCAGGCCGACTCAAGCAAAATATCCCTGGTCGCATCCGATACCGCTGTCGGCAGACCGCCCATGACCCCACCCAGGGCAATCGGCTTTTGCTCGTCGGCGATAACCAGCATGTCATCATCCAAGGCAATATCACGTCCGTCAAGCAGCTGCAGCGGCTCTCCCTTGGTGGCACGACGAACGCGAATGTCTCCCTTCAGGGTCGCCAGATCGAAAGCGTGCATCGGCTGACCCAATTCCAGCAACACGAAGTTGGTCACGTCAACGATCGGACCCAGACTTCGGATTCCGCTGCGGCGCAGCGCTTCGACCATCCAGCCCGGCGTGGCCGCCTGGACATCAACATCCCTGACGATTCGCCCGATGTAGCGGGGACAGTCAGCCGCAGCTTTGAGGTGGATAACCGGCCTGTTGTCAATAACCGGCTCGACCGGATCAATCGACAGCGGCGTCAACTTCCCACCGGTCAAGGCGGCCAGTTCGCGGGCCAATCCGCGCACCGACAGGCAATCGGCCCGGTTGGGCGTCAGATCGATATCCAGTATCTGATCATCAAGCCCAAGGTAATCAGTCAAGGCCTCACCCGTCGGGGCGTCGCTTGGCAATTCCAGCAGGCCACCGCTTTCTTCACCCAGACCCAACTCGGGCTCCGAGCACAACATTCCCTCGGAACGCACGCCGCGGAGTTTCGCCGGCTTGATCTTCAAGCCGCCCGGCAGAATAGTGCCAACGGTCGCCAACGGCACCTTCAGCCCGACGCGAGCATTTGGTGCGCCGCAGACAATCGTACGGACCTGTTGATCACCGGCTACCGTGCAAACCTTCAGGCGATCGGCGTCAGGGTGCTGCTCGGCGGTGAGGATTTCGCCGACCACGACCCCATCCAGCGGCGGTGCCACGGGGCTAACCTGGTCGACCTCCAGGCCAGCCAGGGTAAATCGTTCAGCGACCTGTTCGGGGTCGAGATCGAGTGTCACCCACTGCTTAAGCCAGCGATAGCTGATCTTCAAGACAAACTCCCTTTGGATCTCTACCTGAACTGACCGAGGAAGTTCAGATCATTTTCAAAAAACAGCCGTAAGTCATTGACTCGGTAACGTAACATTGCAAACCGTTCAACACCAAGGCCAAAGGCATAGCCCGTGTACTCTTCCGGGTCGATGTCGCAGTTGGCCAGCACGTTCGGGTGCACCATGCCGCAACCCAGCACCTCAAGCCAGCGGCCCGTGGTGCCATCTTCATTGCGCCAACGCACGTCCACTTCGGCCGACGGCTCGGTGAAGGGGAAATAGGACGGTCGCAGGCGAACTTCGAGTGATTCCTCGAAAAAGGCGTTGACGAAAGCGCTCAACAAACCCTTCAGGTCGGCAAAGCTGACGTCTCGATCAACCAGCAGGCCCTCGACCTGATGGAATTGAGGCGTATGGGTTTGATCGGAGTCGCTTCGAAATACCCGACCCGGTGCGACAATCCTGACAGGCGGCTCTGCAGCCTCCATGACTCGAATCTGAACGGGTGAGGTATGGGTTCGCAACACCCGCCCATCGGGCAGGTAGAACGTGTCATGCATCGCCCTGGCGGGATGATGCTCAGGAAAATTAAGAGCGCCAAAGTTGTACCGATCGTCTTCAACTTCAGGGCCAGTGGCCACATTGAAGCCCAGCTGACCAAAAATGGCCAGGATTCGATCGAGGGCCCGATGAACCGGGTGGGGCCCACCCGCGGGCAGCGTCCTGCCAGGCATGGTGATGTCGACGCGCTCCGACTCCAAACGCGCCTCGATTGCCTGCCGATGCAACGTCTCCCGACGGCTCTCGATGGCAGACTCGAGTGACTGCTTGCACCGATTGACTGCCTGACCCGCTTCGCGCCGCGTCTCCGGCGGTAACTGGCCCAGTTGTTTCAGCAGCCCTGTCAGCAGCCCTTTCTTGCCCAGATAAGCAACGCGGACTTCGTCCAGGCTCGCTTCATTGGTGGCATGCTGAACCCGCTCGAGGGCCTGCTCGAGCAGGCCCTGCGGAGAGACAGTCGTCATGTCAGCCTCAGGCCAGGCCGGCCTGGGCTTTCTCGGCAAGCGCCTTGAAGGCTGCCTTGTCATGAACCGCGAGATCCGCCAGGACCTTGCGATCGATTTCGACCTCGGCGCGTTTCAGTCCGTTAATGAAGCGGCTGTAGGACATGCCGTGTTCACGGGCAGCAGCATTGATACGTGTGATCCAAAGGCTGCGGAAATCGCGCTTGCGCTGGCGACGGTCGCGGTAGCTGTACTGGCCAGCCTTGATGACGGCCTGCTTGGCAACGCGGTAGACCTTGCGACGAGCGCCGTAATAGCCCTTGGCGCGATTGAGAACCTTGCGGTGACGACGGCGTGCAACAACGCCACGTTTTACTCTAGCCATTCTTCATATCCTCCGCGAAATCAAAGCTTGGGCAACATCTGACGAACGGACTTCTCGTCAGACTTGGCAACCAGAACAGTCGAGCGCAGACGACGCTTGCGCTTGGTGTCCTTCTTGGTGAGGATATGGCTGTGGAAAGCGCGCTTGCGCTTGATTTTGCCACTACCGGTGGCCCGGAAGCGCTTGGCCGCGCCCCGGTTACTCTTCATCTTCGGCATTTCATTCTCCTTGTTGACTTACCAATGTCGCCCTGGGCAGCGTTCGTCGGGATGCCGTCCCCGACAAAACTTGTCTGGCTGCGTTCGGGCCAAAATTGCGGGAAGGGTATTAGCCTGCCTGCACAAAAACGTTAACCCCTGACTGCGGCTGGGCGCAAGTCAGGTCTTCTTCGGCGAAATCATCATCACCATTTGGCGACCTTCCATCCGGGGGTACTGCTCCACGGTAATCTCGTCGCCCATATCACCCTCGACGCGCTTGAGCAGATCACGACCCAGCTCCTGGTGAGCCATTTCGCGACCGCGGAAGCGCAGCGTTACCTTGACCTTGTTGCCTTCCTCGATGAACCGACGGAGATTGCGCATCTTGACGTCGTAGTCATGGTCTTCGGTGCCTGGCCGGAATTTCACTTCCTTGACCTGGATCTGCTTCTGCTTCTTTCGAGCAGCCTGAGACTTTTTCTGAGCCTCGAAGCGGAACTTGCCCCAATCCATGATCCGGCATACGGGCGGATCGGCTTGCGGTGCAATTTCCACCAGATCCATGCCTTCTTCTTCGGCCTTGGCAAGGGCATCCCTGATGCCCATAACCCCGACTTGTTCACCGTCGGAACCCACAACGCGCACTTGAGGGGCACTAATGTCCTCGTTGCGCCGGGTCTGTTTTTCGCTTGCGATGGGTGCTTCTCCTGCTGATTAAAAGGTTCAGTGGCCCGAATTATCGTTCAAGACGCCGCGCTGCGCCACCTCTTCGAGCAAAAGGGCTTTCAGGTCGTCCAGTGGCATGCTGCCCAGATCGGTACCGTCACGCTTGCGAACAGCGACCTTGCCCTGCTCCACTTCACGATCGCCAACCACCAGGAGATAGGGAATCTTCTCCAGCGTGCGGCCGCGGATTTTATAGCCAATCTTCTCGTTTCTCAAGTCGGTATCGACGCGCAAACCAGCCGCACGCAGTTGCTCGGCCACGCTCTGGACGTAGTCGGCCTGGGCATCGGTGATGTTCATGACTACGGCTTGCACGGGTGCCAGCCAGAGCGGGAACTGTCCGGCGAAGTGTTCGATGAGTATTCCGGTAAATCGCTCCAGCGACCCCAGCAAGGCCCTGTGCAGCATGACCGGTCGACGGTCGCCGCCGTCAGCGCTCCGGTAAGTCGCATCGAAGCGCTCCGGCAGGTTCAGATCAACCTGAAGCGTGCCGCATTGCCAGTCCCGGCCGATGGCATCGCGCAAAACGAACTCAATCTTCGGACCGTAGAAGGCACCCTCTCCGGGATTGTAGGTGTAGTCAAGACCCATGGCATCGATGGCACCTTTGAGTGCACCTTCCAATTTATCCCAGGTTTGATCGTCGCCTATTCGATTTTCGGGGCGGTCTGCAAATTTCAACCGCACATCGTCGAAACCGAAATCCCGATAGACCGAAAGATTCAGCTCGATGACCTTGCGACACTCTTCCTGCATCTGGTCCTCGGTGCAGTAGATGTGTGCATCATCCTGAGTGAAGTGTCGGACGCGCATGAGGCCATGCAGGGCACCTGAAGGCTCATAACGGTGCACCTTGCCGAATTCCGCCATGCGAATTGGCAGATCGCGATAGCTTTTCAGACCCTGCTTGAACATGGCCACCGAACCGGGGCAATTCATGGGCTTCAGGGCGAACACGCGCTCGTCCTCGGTCTGGGTGGTGAACATGTTTTCGCGGTAGTTGCCCCAGTGACCCGAGGTTTCCCACAGCGCCCTGTCCATCACATCAGGCGTGTTCACTTCGATGTAGCCAGACTCATCGTGGCGGCTTCGGACGTAATCCACCAGCTTGCGGAACAGCGTCCAGCCACGCGGATGCCAGAACACGGCGCCCGGGGCGTAGTCTTCGAAGTGGAACAGGTCAAGTTGACGACCGAGGCGACGGTGGTCGCGCTTTTCAGCTTCCTCAAGACGATGCAAATAGGCTTTCAGCTGTTTCTTGTCGCCCCAGGCGGTGCCGTAAATGCGCTGAAGCATCTCGTTGTTCGAGTCGCCACGCCAGTAGGCTCCAGCCAGCTTGGTCAGCTTGAAGGCACCCAGCTTGCCGGTCGACGGAATGTGTGGACCGCGGCACAGGTCGATAAAATCGCCCTGGCGATAGAGGGAAATCTCTTCGCCTTCCGGAATAGAGCCGATAATTTCTGCCTTGTACTCCTCGCCCATCTCACGGAAAAAACGAATCGCGTCGTCTCTGTCCATGAGTTCCCGAAACACCGGCAGGTCCTCCTTGACGATGCGGCTCATTTCCTGCTCGATCTTTTCGAGATCTTCCGGCTTGAAGGGCTCTTCCCTTGCAAAATCATAGTAAAAGCCGTTGTCGATGACCGGGCCGATTGTGACCTGGGTACCAGGAAACAGGCGCTGGACGGCCTGGGCCATCAAGTGCGCCGTAGAGTGGCGAATCAGATCCAGGCCTTCTTCATCGCGCCCGGTAATGATGCGCAGATCGGCGTCGCTGTCGATTGTGTGGCTGGCGTCGACCAGGCGACCGTTCACTTCGCCTGCCAGTGTTGCCTTGGCAAGACCCGAACCAATCGACTCGGCTACCTCATGGACCGAAACGGGTCCGTCAAAGGATTTCTGACTGCCATCTGGGAGCGTGATCTGAACCATGAACAAAAACCTGCCGGAAGGGCTTGGCAAAAGCTGGAATTATAAAGAATTTTGGCCAGGGCCGGTGGGAATGTTCCGCTCGGCGACCGCCTCGGCACAACATCTCGGGGCCCCGGAGGCATGGCCGAAAAACAAAAAACCTGCCTGGATTGCCATGTATCGATACACAGAGCCATCCAGGCAGGTTTTTGGTGGGCGATACTAGATTCGAACTAGTGACCTCTGCCATGTCAAGACAGCGCTCTAACCAACTGAGCTAATCGCCCTTGCCATCAAGCCGAGCATTATTAACCACGAAACCAAGTCCGTCAAGCTTTCAACGGAACATCCCTCCTCAAAGTCGCATTCAGCCCGCATGAAGCGAACACAACAGGCCCGGAATGGGCGATTCTGCACAAGCGCATCCGGCGGCGACCATCGGCCTTGGCCACACTCTCGGTTGATACAATATCGCCCCCGCTCAGGCGCGAGCGATTTCCAAGCGGTATCCAATGCAAGGTTTTTCCCTGTTCAACCCGCCCCGATCAGAGGCGGGCGCACCGGCTGACTGGCCGCAACTCGACGGCCTGCCGCTGGCACTGGCAATTTCTGCCGAAGCCCGTCGCAAGGGCGGCCCCCTGGTGGTCGTGACGCCCGACAACTATTCCGCCCGCCAGCTCCGGGATGACTTGAACCAGTTGGACGGCCCCAGTGCCGAGCTGTTCCCCGACTGGGAAATACTGCCCTATGATTTGTATTCACCGCACCCCGATCTGATTTCGCGACGAATGGCGCTGCTCGCCGGTCTGGTCCAGCGGGCCAACGCGGTCATCGTGGTCTCTGTCAGTGCGCTGATGCAACGCTTGCCGCCGCCCGCCTGGATTCGCGGCCAGAGCTTGTCCCTGAAAAGCGGCCAAACTCTGGACCCGATTGTCTTTCGAGACCAACTCGGCGCCGCTGGTTACCAGTCCTCCGATCAGGTCTGGCAACCTGGACAGTTCGCGCTGCGCGGCTCGGTGATTGATTTGTGGCCAATGGGCCGTCCATCGCCGTTTCGTGTTGAATTTTTCGATGACGAGATTGATTCGATCCGACTGTTCGACCCGGAAAGTCAGCGATCAATCGAAAAAATCCAGCAGATCGACATGCTGCCGGCACGCGAGTATCCCTTCGACGAAGACGCCAGGCAGGCCTTCCGGCGGCGGTTCCGGATGCGCTTCGATATGGATCTCAGACGCGCCCTGCCCTACGTGGAGGTTGGCGAGGGCATTCATGGCCAGGGGCTTGAGCAGTACCTGCCGTTATTTTTCGACGACACCAGCCATTTTCTCGATCACCTGCCCGAAAAATTCCGCCTGATACTGGCTCCCGACACCGACCAGGCGGCCAAAGAGCATTGGGAACAGGTGCAGTTCCGGCACGAACAACGCAGCGGTGACATCAGTCGGCCGGCGCTCAGACCAGAGGAACTGTTTTTCGACCATCACCAGACGGCCAAGCGCCTGTCCGCCGCCAGCACGGCACGCATCACCCGACGTGCCCCAGCCAAGGGAGTTGTCGGGGAGCTGCCGGCCCTTGACTTCGACCATCAACTTGAAGCCTCCATCAAAATCCTGGAGCAACTGCCCGGCCGATGCCTGATTGCCGCCGATACCACTGGCCGACGGGAAATGCTGCTCGCTGCCTTCCGCAAGTCCGGCCTCGACATCAAACCGCTTGAAAGCTGGTCGGCCTTCATCAGTGGCGACGACAGGCTGGCGCTGGTGGTCATGCCAGTGTCCAGCGGCTGTCACCTGGCCGAGCGCAAGCTGATGGTATTCAGCGAAAACGAACTATTCCCCGGTCATACGCGCAACCAGCGCCGAGAGCGTCGCACCGGCCAGGACCCTGAAAGCCTGGTCAAAAGCCTGGCCGACTTGCAGGCCGGCGCCCTCGTCGTCCACCTGGAACATGGCATCGGGCGCTACCTGGGCCTGGAGGTGCTGGACGTTGGCGATGCAACCGGCGAGTACCTGACGCTCGAATACGACGGTGGCGACAAGCTGTATGTGCCGGTCACTGACCTCCACTTGGTGAGCCGCTATACCGGAGCGGATCCGGACCACGTCACGCTGAGCCGCCTGGGCTCGGAGCAATGGCGCAAGACCCGGCGCAAGGCCGCGGAAAAAGTGCGTGACGTGGCGGCCGAACTGTTGAACCTGCAGGCGCGTCGAGCCGCCCGGCACGGCCATGCCTATGGTCTGGATGCGGGCCTTTACGCCCGTTTTGCCGCCGGCTTCCAGTACGAGGAAACCGAAGATCAGGACAAGGCCATTCGCGCCGTCCTGGCTGACCTTGCCTCGGACCAGCCGATGGACCGGGTAGTCTGCGGTGACGTTGGCTTCGGCAAGACCGAGGTTGCCCTGCGGGCGGCATTCG
>PWYW01000089.1 GCA_003567685.1 Gammaproteobacteria bacterium | reverse complement strand
CCAGCGCCTGGCCGCGTCCATCGCCGCCCATCTGATCGCGGCCGATCGCGGGGCCGCCATTGTCCGCGTTCACGATGTCGCCGAAACCGTCGATGCCCTGAAGGTCAGATCGGCTGTTCGTTCTGTCGCGAGCGGCTAAAATACCGGTCATGAGCAAGTACTTCGGAACAGACGGAATCAGGGGGTGTGTCGGGGAAGAACCGATCACGGTGGATTTCATTCTCAGGCTGGGCTGGGCGGCCGGCAGCGTCCTGGCCGAGCGATTCGAGGGTCAGCCCTCGGTCGTGATCGGCAAGGACACCCGCATTTCAGGCTACCTGTTCGAGTCGGCGCTGGAGGCAGGCTTTGCCGCGGCCGGTGTCGATATCAAGCTGCTCGGCCCGATGCCTACACCCGCGGTGGCGCATCTGACCCGAAGCCTGGGGGCGGTGGCTGGCGTGGTCATCTCCGCCTCGCATAACCCCTACGAAGACAACGGCATCAAGTTCTTTTCGCACCAGGGCGAAAAGCTGGACGATTCGCTTCAGGAGGCGATCGAGGCGCGACTGGACCAGCCCATCCAGCAGGTGCCGGCGCATCGCCTGGGCAAGGCCATGCGTATCGACGATGCCGTTGGTCGCTACATCGAATACTGCAAGGCAACCGTGCCCTACGGAACCCGCTTTGAAGGTCTCAAGGTGGTCATTGATTGCGCCAATGGCGCGACCTACCGGATTGGCCCCGAGGTGTTTCGCGAGCTGGGTGCGGAGGTTGTGCCCATTCATCATCGTCCGGACGGGCTCAACATCAATCGGGATTGCGGTTCGACCTCGCCGGCCAGCCTGGCCGATGCTGTTCGGCGGGAACATGCCGATGCCGGCGTGGCTTTCGATGGCGATGGTGACCGCGTGTTGCTGGTCGACCACGAAGGCGAGGTCCTGGACGGTGACCAGATCCTGTTCATCCTGGCCAATGCTCGGCGGGCCAACGGTGGTCTGCCCGGTGGCGTGGTCGGCACCATCATGAGTAATTTCGGCCTGGAAGAGGCCTTTCGCGCGCGCGATATTCCCTTCCAGCGCAGCCAGGTGGGTGACCGCTATGTCCACGAGAAGCTGCGCGAGCTGGGCTGGGTACTGGGCGGTGAGGCCTCCGGGCATATCCTGTGCCTGGATCGTGCCAGCACCGGCTGCGGCATTGTGAGCGCGCTCCAGGTACTGGAAGTCGTGGCGCGTACCCGCCAATCGCTGCACGCCCTGGCCGACGGCATGACGCGCTACCCGCAAACCATGATCAACGTGCGGGTGTCGGGCGAGGCGCGCGCCCTGGTCAATGGCCATGCCGGCATCCAGCAGGCCGTGGCCGAGGCGGAATCCAGCCTGGCCGGACGAGGCCGGGTGATCCTTCGACCTTCGGGTACCGAGCCGGTCATCCGGGTCACGGTTGAAGGGCCCGAGCGCGAACAGGTTGATCAACTGGCCCAACAACTGGCCGCGGCGGTTGGCCGCGCGGTGGAGACGAGTGCATGAGTACTGCCGATATCCCGGTTCTTTCGATTGAGACCTTTGATGGCCAGCGCGGAGATTTTTCCCGGAATTTGTCGAAGGCCTGGCGTGAGTTCGGCTTCGTCGGCATTCGTGACCATGGCCTCGACGATGAACTGATCGAGACCGCCTACGGCGTGTTCAAGGCATTTTTTGCGCTGCCCGCCGACATCAAGCAGAGCTACCACCAGCCCGGCACGGGCGGGGCTCGGGGCTACACCGGCTTTGGCGTCGAGCAGGCCAAGGATCATTCCGTGCCGGATCTCAAGGAGTTCTGGCATGTCGGTCGCGAATTGTCCGCCGGTGAGGGCGACACGGATATCCTGAAACCCAATCTCTGGCCCGAGCAGGTGGCCGGCTTTCGAGAGGCCGCCCTGGCGCTCTACGGTGCCCTGGACGGGCTGGGTGCGCGCATTCTCAGCGCCCTGGCGCTGGAGCTGGACCTGCCGGCTGACTGGTTCTCGAGCCGTATTGATCGTGGCAATTCCATTTTGCGCGCCATTCACTACCCGCCGATCGAGTCGGCGGTGCCGGGCGCGGTCCGGGCCGCGCGGCATGAAGACATCAATCTGATCACGCTGTTGATTGGCTCGCGCGAGCAGGGGCTGGAAATTCTCACTCGCGATGAGCGCTGGGTGCCGGTATCGACCTTGCCGGGGACAATTGTGGTGAACGTGGGCGACATGCTTCAGCGCCTGACCAACCATGTCTACCCGTCGACCACGCATCGGGTGGTCAACCCGGCCGGCGAGGCCGCCCGCCAGGCCCGCTATTCGATTCCCTTCTTCCTCCATCCCAATCCGGATTGCCTGCTTGAGACCTTGCCTCAATGCGTCAGCGAAGACCGGCCCAATCGCTACCCGCAGGCCATCACCGCGCATGACTTCCTGATGCAGCGGCTGCGGGAAATCAAGTTGATCTGAATCAGCCCGGGCCGCTCAGTCGCTGGTTTGAAGCCTGCCCCGGCTGGCATCGACCAGTTCCTGGTGAATGCCCTGCCGGCTTGAGGCGGGCAGGCGCAGGGTCAGAATCACGCCGCCGGCATCGAAGTCACTGTCGACCTGCTCGACGGGGTAGCGGTCGATGATCTGCCAGGCCAGTCCCAGGCAGTCAAATGGCAGCCGGCACTGGTAGTCGCAGAAGGTGACCAGGGGTTCGCTGGCGGCCTGGCGCAGACATTCGGCGGCGGTGCCACCATAGGCCCGGATCAATCCACCGGTGCCGAGCTTGACGCCGCCGAAGTGGCGGATCACGACCACGGCGGTGTGCTCGAAGTCCTGGCCCTCGATGGCCTGAAGAATCGGCCGTCCGGCGGTCCCGCCGGGTTCGCCGTCGTCGTCGAAGCGATACAGGGGACCGCTCCGCCACGCCCAGCAGTGATGGTTGGCCGACGGGTCGCGTTGTTGATCAAGCCACGCGCCCAGTGCGTTTTCGTCCTCGATTCTGGCCGCCAGCGCAATGAAGCGACTGCGCTTGACGGTGTTCTCGAACGAGGCCGGCTCGGTCAGGCACTTCACGACTTCTGAAGCGAGTGTGGCGTGGGGGCGTCGGTGATTTCGGCCTGGACGTCGAATTGATGCATCAGGATCGACACCCGGCGGCCGACCTGAAAATCGTCCGGCTCGGTCAGGGCAGTTCCCTCGGCGTCGCGCACCACCCCGTAGCCGCGTTCAAGCACGGTCAGCGGGCTCAGGTGGTTCAATGCCCGTACCTGCCCGGCCAGCCGGTTCTCGGCCTGCTTGAGCTGGCGTCCAATGCCCTGGTCCAGGCGCGCCCTGATGGCAATGAGCTGCTGGTCCAGCCTGGCAATCTGTCGATCGGGTCGGCGTGCATGCAGGCGGGCTGCCAGTTGGCGCGTGATCTGACGGTTTTTCTCCACGCCGCGCTCGGTGGCGCGCACCAGGCGGGCATGAAGGCGTCCTCGCCGCTCGGCCAGATCGTCGAGACGACGCAGCGGGTTGGCGGCCGCCAGTCGCCGGTCCAGTCCGTCCAGCCCCTGGCTGGCCATGTCGTTGATGCGCTGGACGGCCCGGGCCAGTCGTTGATCACTGCTGGCCAGGCGCGCTGACAATGCCGGACCGTCGGGGGTGACGGCGGCGGCGGCTGCGCTGGGTGTCGGGGCTCTCAGGTCTGCGACCAGGTCGGCAATGGTCACGTCGGTTTCGTGGCCCACAGCCGAGACCAGCGGCTTGGTGCTGGCGGCAATGGCGCGGGCCAGGGATTCATCGTTGAAGGCCCAGAGGTCTTCCAGCGAGCCGCCGCCGCGCCCGATGATGATGACATCGACCTGGTCATCCCGGTTGGCTGCGGCCAGTGCGGCCAATAGACTTGCCGGCGCGGCATCGCCTTGCACCTGGGCTGGATGGAGGCGGATCCTGGCCGCCGGCCAGCGCAGCGAGGTGACCTTGAGCATGTCCTGCAGCGCCGCTCCCGAGGCCGAGGTGACCAGGCCGATTCCCCTTGGCCAGGCCGGCAGAGGGCGCTTGCGTTCGGCCGAGAACAGGCCTTCGCTGTCAAGTTTCTTCTTCAGCGCCTCGAAGGCCGCCTGCAGCAGGCCTTCGCCAGACTCGAGCATGGCATCGGCAATCAGCTGGTAGTCGCCGCGTGGCTCGTACAGTCCAAGACGGCCCCGAACCAGCACTTCCTGGCCGTTCCTGGGTTGAAAACCCAGGCCCACGGCGTTGCCCTTGAACAGGGCGCAGCGGATCTGCGCCTTGCTGTCTTTCAGGCTGAAGTAAAGATGGCCCGAGGCGGGACGGGCCAGGTTGGAGATTTCAGCCCGAAGCCATAAACGGGGAAAGCCCCCCTCAAGGTGGATCCGGACTTCGCGGTTCAGCTCGGCAGGGCTGTAGACGTGGCTTTCGGGGCCTGGAGGAGCGATTCGCATGGGTTTGGATTATACCCCTCGGCAGTCACTTCTCCGGCGGCACACAACAGCGACTCGAATCGCCGGCTGCAGGCTTCCCAGGTGAATTGACTGGCGAATTCGATACAGGCGCTGTCATCCACGGCCAGCGCGCGGAAAACCGCCTGCCTCAGGTCGGCGTCGATGGCGCCGTTGCCGCCATCGACCACCAGGTCGGAAACCCCGGGTGCCGGAAACGCCGCCACCGGCACACCACAGGCCATCGCTTCCAGGTTGACCAGGCCCAGGGTGTCGGTCAGGCTGGGAAACACGAAGACATCGGCCGAGGCCATCAATGCGGCGAGATCTTCGCCGCGCTGGTAGCCGGTGAAGACCGCATCTGGGTACCTTTGCTGAAGGCGACTCAGGGCCGGGCCATCGCCAACCACCACCTTGCTGCCGGGCAGATCCAGGGACAGAAATGCGTCGAGGTTTTTCTCGACGGCAACGCGTCCGGCATACAGGGCAATCGGTCGCGGCAGCTTCAGGGCATCCCGTTCACGAGGATGAAACAGGCTGGTATCAACCGCACCGGGCCAGACTGCCAGGTTGGCGAAGCCGCGCGCTTCCAGATCGCGCCGCTGGCTGGGGCTTCGAACCATGGTGCGGTCGGCGGCACCATGAAACCATCGCAGCCAGGCATAGGACCAGGCCAGCGGAACCGGCAGGCGCAGGGCCAGGTACTCGGGAAAGCGGGTATGGCAGGATGTGGTGAAAGCGACGCCCCGTGTCAGGCACCAGCGCCGCGTTGCCAGCCCCAGCGGTCCTTCAGTGACAATGTGAATGGCGTCGAACTGACGATTGGCCAGGTAGTGGCGTACCGCGCGGAAAGGACGCAGCGTGAGGCGTATTTCACGATAGCCAGGACAGGGCAGGGTGGTCTGGCCCTCGGGCGAGAGCACCTCGACGTCGTGGCCGAAGCGTTCGAGCATGTCGCGGGTGGTTTCCAGGGTGCGCACCACGCCGTTGACCTGCGGCGCCCAGGCGTCGGTGACGATCAGGATCTTCATGCGGCTTGCTCCCTTGCGCGCGCCGGCAGGGTCTTGATGATGTGCTGCTGTTCGGCGGAGTGGACCAGATCAATGGTGCCATCGTGATGCTCGATCAGGGCCGTGCAGCTTTCCACCCAGTCGCCGCAGTTGAGATACAGCACTTCAGTCGAATCGTTGATTTCAGGACGATGGATGTGACCGCAAATCAGACCGTCCACCTGGTGATGGCGGGCTTCCTTGACCACGGCCTGCTCGAAGTTGGAAATGAACTTGACGGCATTCTTGACCCGCTGCTTGAGGAAACTGGCCAGCGACCAGTGGTCCAGTCCCAGCTTGCCGCGGCCCCAGTTGACCAGGCGGTTCAGGTTCAGCAGGCTGTCGTAGAGCTTGGAGCCGATCAGGCCGATCAGCGGCGAGCTGATCACGGCGGCATCGAACTGATCGCCGTGCAGCACCAGCAAGCGTTTGCCGTCGGCGGTCTCATGGACAATTTCGTTGATGATTTCAACCTCGCCCAGCTGCATCCCGCAGTACTGGCGCATTGCCTCGTCGTGATTGCCTGGCACGAAAATGATTCGGGTGCCGTGTTTGGCCTTGCCCAGAATGGTTCGAATGACGTTGTTGTGCGTTTGCGGCCAGTGGCGCTTCTTCTTCAGGTACCAGAAATCCACGATATCGCCGACCAGGTAGAGCGTTTCGCAACGCATGCCCGAGAGAAAGCGAGTGAGATGCTCGGCGCTGCAACCGGGAAAGCCGAGATGAACATCGGAAATCCAGATCGTTCGAACGTTTCGATGAAAACTCAGGTTATCGCTCATTCGGCTTCTCCCTTCGGCTTGAACGGCTCGTGATTCATTGCCTGCAAGGGTGTTCCGGCCAGATTTCATGCCGATGGCAAGCGCTTGACCGTTGAATGACAGCCCCGGCGAATCGCCGCTTGCGGCCGGACAGGGACAGCGCATGCGATATCCTATGAGCCATTTCCTTTTTTGAGGTCTTCATGAGCGATTCGTCCGAACAGCGCCCCGACAGCCACCGCTTGATCCTGCGCCAGAGCCGCAAGGAGGACTATCAGGACATCGCCGAAATCATGGAGCGGGTCTACCCGACCATGGACGGCGCCTGGAGCCAGGCCCAGTTCGAGTCGCAGATCCTGCGCTTTCCCGAAGGCCAGATCTGCATCGAAGACAACGGCAAGGTGGTTGCCGCTGCCATTTCGCTGGTCGTGAAATACAGTCGTTGGGGTCAGGACCACCGCTACTGGGATATCGTGGGAAACGGCTTCCTGACCACGCATGACCCCAAGGGCGATGTGCTCTACGGCGTCGATGTGTTCGTTCATCCGGATTACCGGGACCTGCGCCTCGGTCGCCGCCTGTACGACGCGCGCAAGGAATTATGCGAGAGCCTCAATTTGCGCGGCATCGTGGTTGGGGGACGAATCCCGGGCTATGCCAAGGTGGCTGCCGAGATGACCCCGCAGCAATATGTGGCCAAGGTGCGCTCGCGCGAGTTGACCGACCCGATTCTCACCTTCCAGCTGGCCAACGACTTCCAGGTTCGCAGGATCGTCCGTGGCTACCTGCCTGACGACAAGGCCTCAGCCGGCTTCGCCACCCTGTTGGAATGGGTCAATATCTATTTCGAGGAGAATGCCGGCATCATCGGTGGACGGCCATCGGACGTGCGCATCGGCGCTGTGCAGTGGCAGATGCGGCCGACCCGATCGCTCGAGGACCTGTTCGGCCAGATCGAGTATTTCGTGGATGCGGTATCGGGCTACCAGGCTGACGTTGTGTTGTTCCCGGAATTCTTCAACGGCCCGATGATGGCCCCCTGGAATGATCAGGGTCCGGCCGAAGCGGTGCGCCAGCTGGCCGGTTACACCGAAGCCATCCGCGACCAGATGCTCAAGTATGCGGTGTCCTACAATATCAACATCATTGCCGGCTCGATGCCGGAGTACGATGGCGACAAGCTGCGCAATGTCTGTTATCTGCTGCGCCGAGACGGCAGCTGGGATCGCCAGTACAAGGTGCACGTCACCCCGGACGAAGTCAGCTATTGGGGGCTGAAAGGGGGCGACCGGGTGCGTGTTTTCGATACCGATTTCGGCAAGATCGGCATCCTGATCTGCTACGACGTCGAGTTCCCGGAATTGCCGCGCCTGATGGCTGAAGAGGGCATGCACATTCTGTTCGTGCCGTACTGGACCGACACCAAGAATGCCTATTTGCGGGTTCGTCGCTGCGCCCAGGCGCGGGCCATCGAGAACGAATGCTACGTGGTGATTACCGGCTCGGTCGGCAACCTGCCGAAGGTGGAGAACATGGACATGCAGTACTCACAGGCCGCGGTTTTCACCCCGTCGGATTTCGCCTTTCCGCACGACGCCATCGCCCACGAGGCCACCCCCAACACCGAAACCATGCTGATCGCCGATCTGGACCTGGACAATCTGCGCGAGGTGCGCTCGCACGGCTCCGTGCGCAATCTGCAGGATCGTCGGCTGGATCTTTACGACCTGAAATGGCGGCGCCAGTGAGTGGCGGCCACCGTTCGCACCTGGCACGTTAGAATGAAATTTGGCTTTGCTCGATCATCGTTGTGGTCAGGAAGGGATTGAATCATGTGGACTGAAATCGTCGGTTTATTGCTCGGCTTGCTGATTGGCGGCGTCGGCGTCTGGTTCTGGCTGAAAAGCCGGCCGGGTGCGGCGCAATCCGTGGTCAGCCTGCAGAAAGAAAACCAGCAGTTTCGTGAGGAGGTCAATCAGCACTTCGTCCAGACGGCCGAGTTGATCAACCAGCTTACCGACAGCTACAAGGCGGTTTTTGACCACCTGAGCGATGGAGCCGAGCGGCTCGTGGATCAAAAGACCATTGAAGAGCGCATGCCCCGGGTGGGTAACCAGGAAGTTCGTCTCAAGCGAATCGGCTCGCGCGAGGGCGCGGCAAGCCAGTCCGGCAAGTCGGCTGCCTCCACTGGCAAGCCGACGTCGCCAGACGCTGGCAAAGCGCGCTGATCAGTCGCCGCCAGTGGCCGGCGTTACCCTGAGAATCTCGCCGTCACGATGGTCAGTCAGCAAATAGAGTGCTCCGTCCGGGCCAACCCGGACGTCGCGCAGTCGGCGGTTCACGCCCAGCTCCAGTTTTTCTTCAGCGATGACCTGGTCGCCATCAACCTCGATGCGCCGAATTGATTGGTCTACCAGACTGGCGACGAGCAGGTTTCCCTGCCAGGCCTCGAACAGATCGCCGCGATAAATGCTCATGCCGGCCGGTGCGATTGACGGTGTCCAGTCGATCAGCGGATCTTCCATGCCCGGCTGGCTGCGATGGGGCGTGATCTGGGCACCACTGTAGTCAACACCGTTCGTCACCACCGGCCAGCCGTAATTCGCGCCGGGCAGGATCAGGTTGAGTTCATCGCCGCCGCGCGGGCCGTGCTCGTGTGACCAGATACGTCCGGTATCGGCTTCGACCACCAGGCCCTGTGGGTTGCGGTGACCGTAGCTGAAGATTTCCGGCCGCGCGTTGGAGCGATTGATGAGGGGATTGTCGTCCGGGATGCGGCCGTCTCGGTGCAGACGAACGATGGTGCCGGAGTGATTGTCCAGACGCTGGGCCTGTTCGCGCTCATCAAAGCCATCGCCAATCCCCAGCAGCAGGGTACCGTCGGGTAGAAACGCCAATCGTGCACCGTAGTGCACGGGGCGCCGGTGGGCGGTATGTGCGGTAAACAGTACCTCGCTGTCCGCCCAGTCGTTGCCGTCGAGCCGGCCGCGCAGCAGTCGAGTGGCGTAGCCCGTGTCGGTT
>PWYW01000054.1 GCA_003567685.1 Gammaproteobacteria bacterium | reverse complement strand
CTGACCAGGCGCGGGGATTCACGCATCAGCACTTTCAGGATGCGCACCGAGGTGGGCGAGAGGTTGATGCGTTTACTGTCGCGCTCTACGCGCATGGTGCGCGGGTCGAACACCAGGTCGCCTACCCGCATGGCGCCGTCGGACATTTCACCGCGGGCACGACGCACCAGGGCACGCAGGCGAGCGTGCAGCTCTTCCATTTCGAAAGGTTTGATCAGGTAGTCGTCGGCCCCGGCGTCGAAGCCGGCCACCTTGTCGTCGAGCTGGTCGCGGGCGGTGAGCATGAGGATGGGGGTGCCATCGCCGCGCTCGCGCAGACGCTCGCACACCCGGATGCCGTCAATCTTGGGCAGCATCAGGTCGAGGATGATGGCGTCGTAGGGGTTTTCTTCCAGCAGGTTCAGCGCGATGGCGCCGTCGGCGGCGTAGTCCATGGCGAAGCCGGCGGCTTCCAGGTAATCACCCACACTGGCGGCCAGATCGTCGTGATCTTCCACCAGCAGGATGGTGGCATTGCTTTCAGGTTCTGACATGGTGGTTCGCTCCTTCACATTTGTCGTTTTGACAATTGTGAAGGCTCCCCGTCAAGGCTGAATGAATGCCCCGAACCGTTGCAACCTCTTTCCTCTCACCTTTTACCTTTCACCTGAAACGCTGGCCTTGTCAGCGTTTCATGTAATTGAAAAACTCCTCGTTGGTCTTGGTGACCTTGAGCTTGTCCAGCATGAATTCGATGGCCTGGGCTTCGTCCATGGGCTGCAGGATGCGGCGCAGAATCCACATTTTTTGCAGCTGGTTCTCGTCCACCATCTTTTCTTCGCGACGGGTGCCCGAGCGGTTGATGTCGATGGCCGGGTAGACGCGCTTTTCGGCAATGCGGCGGTTCAGGTGCACTTCCATGTTGCCGGTGCCCTTGAATTCTTCGTAGATCACCTCGTCCATCTTCGAGCCGGTGTCGACCAGGGCGGTGGCAATGATGGTGAGGCTGGCGCCGCCTTCGATGTTGCGGGCTGCACCAAAGAACCGCTTGGGCCGCTGCAGGGCGTTGGCGTCGACACCACCGGTAAGCACCTTGCCGGAGGACGGCACCACGGTGTTGTAGGCGCGCGCCAGGCGGGTGATGGAATCGAGCAGGATGATGACGTCTTTCTTGTGCTCGACCAGGCGCTTGGCCCGCTCGATGACCATGTCGGCCACCTGGACGTGACGGGTGGCCGGCTCGTCAAAGGTCGAGGAAATCACTTCGGCATCCACGCCGCGCTGCATCTCGGTCACTTCTTCCGGACGCTCATCGATCAGCAGGATGATCATGTGCGATTCCGGGTTATTGGCCCGGATGGCAGTGGCCATGGACTGCAGCATCATGGTCTTGCCGGCCTTGGGCGGGCTGACGACCAGGCCGCGCTGGCCCTTGCCGATGGGGGCAATCAGGTCAATGATGCGGCCGGTGATGTCTTCGGTCGAGCCGTTGCCGCGTTCCAGTCTGAGCTGTTCGCGCGGGAATTCGGGCGTCAGGTTTTCAAACAGGATCTTGTTCTTGGAATTCTCGGGGCGGTCGTAGTTGAGTTCTTCGACCTTCAGCAGCGCAAAGTAGCGCTCGGACTGCTTGGGCGGGCGAATCTTGCCGGAGATGTAGTCGCCGGTTCTCAGGTTGAAGCGGCGAATCTGCGACGGCGAGACGTAAATATCGTCCGGCCCGGCCATGTAGGAGGCCTCCGACGAGCGCAGGAAGCCGAAGCCATCCTGGAGGATTTCCAGTACCCCATCACCGTAGATGGGTTCCTTGTTCTTGGCCTTGGCTTTCAGGATCGCGAAAATCACGTCCTGCTTGCGAGAACGTCCCATGTTCTCGATGCCAAGTTCATTGGCCATTTCAATCAATTCGCCAGCGGATTTTGCTTTCAGTTCAGTCAGGTTCATGGAAGAGTGTTCCGAGGTTGCACGAGAGCGCCGCTGGCAAACGGAGAGTTCACCGACAAGGCACCCGAAGAATTGGGTTTGACAGGTCTTTCCTTGAATTGACGCGATGCGTCAGGGAGTCCACAAAAATGGGGATTGGGCGGTTGGCCCCGCCTCGATTGGCGCTAACGATAGCAGCATTTGTTCGCCGCGTCCAGCGCCTTGATCGTGGGCCTGGAAGGCAAACAGCCCGGCAGGTGCCGGGCTGTTGCCGATAGCCCGGACAATTCGTGAACATACGCGGGCCCTCGCTAGTCTACTGTCCGCACAGCGGATTTTCCTCAGTCGGCCGTATAGCTCGATACGGCACTCCATCGGAAAATCCGCTGTGCGAACAATATCCTGCGCGATCATCGCGCGAGTTCACGAATTGTCCGGGCTAGGTCGATTAACCGAAAGCCGATCAGACGTTTTCGTCGACGAAGGCTTTCAGGGCCGACTTGGTCAGCGCGCCCACCTTGGTGGCCTGGTGGTCGCCGTTCTGGAACACCATCAGCGTGGGGATGCCGCGAATCTTGAAGCGGGTGGTCACCTGCTGGTTTTCGTCGATGTTCACCTTGGCCACAGTGAGCTTGCCAGCGTATTCATCGGCAATTTCATGCAGGATGGGGTCGATCATCTTGCAGGGGCCGCACCATTCGGCCCAGTAGTCCACCAGCACCGGGCCGTCGGCCTTAAGCACTACCTGGTCAAAGTCGGCGTCGTTCACGTGTACGATTTTGTCACTCACAATGTCACTCCTTGGGAATTCGTCTGGGCGGCCTGGCTGGCACTCACGGGGTCGCTCAAGCTCGGATTGCTGCGCCGCATTATAAGGTTACGCGGGCATTCGGGCTGCTCACACCCTATACTACGGCTATCGGCGCGTGGCACCGCATACTTCGAATAAATCGAGCCAGCGCCCGCAATTTTCAAGGACCCGAGATTTACGTGAGCGAAAACCCAATCAATGAAACCGTGCTGACCGAGACCGCCTTCGGCAGCTTCAACCTCGACCCCCGCATCAATGACAGCCTGGCTGCGGCCGGCTTCGAATACTGCACCCCCATTCAGGAAAAGACCCTGCCGTTGGTTCTCAAGGGCCAGGACGTGCTGGGCCAGGCCCGCACCGGCACCGGCAAGACCGCCGCCTTTTTGCTGGCCATTTTCCGCAAACTGCTGGATGACAGCAGCGCCGGCCCGGGCCCCAACCCGCGCGCCATCGTGATTGCGCCCACCCGCGAACTGGCCATCCAGATTCACCGCGACGCGGAGTTGCTGGGCAAGCACACCGGCCTGCGCACCCTGCTGGCCTACGGCGGCGTGGATTACGCCAAGCAGCGCGACGAGATTGCCGACGGCGTGGACCTGCTGATCGGCACGCCCGGCCGCCTGATCGACTACCTGAAGCAGCGCGTGTACAGCCTGAAACATATTGAAGTGGCCGTGCTCGACGAGGCCGACCGCATGTTCGACCTGGGTTTCATCGGCGACATTCGCTACCTGTTCCGCCACATGCCGGATGCCGGCGTGCGCCAGACCCTGATGTTCTCGGCCACCTTCCCGCTGAAAGTGACCGAGCTGGCCTACGAGCACATGCGCGAAGCCGAGACCATCCGCATCGAAGAGGAGCAGATGACCACCGAGCGCGTCACCCAGGTGGTGTACTACCCGGCCAACCGCGAGAAGCTGCCGCTGCTGGTGCAACTGCTGCGCGACCGGCCCGACGGCCATGTGATGGTGTTCGTCAACACCCGCCATGCGGCTGACCGGGTGGCTCGCACGCTGTCGGCCAACGGCATCAACACCGCCATGCTGGCCGGCAACGTGCCGCAGATCAAGCGCCAGAAGCTGCTCAAGCGCTTCCACGCTGGCGAAATTGACGTGATGGTGGCCACCGACGTGGCCGCCCGTGGCTTGCACATTCCCGACGTCAGCCACGTGATCAACTACGACCTGCCGCAGGACGCCGCCGATTACGTCCACCGCATTGGCCGTACCGCCCGCCTGGGCGCCAGCGGCGATGCCATCAGCTTTGCCTGCGAAGACTATGCCTTCTACCTGCCGGAAATCGAGCAGTACATCGATTTGAGCCTGCCGGTGGAACAGCACGACCCCGACAGCCTGCCGCGCCTGGAGCGCCCTGCCCCGGTCAAGAAAAAGCCCGAGCAAGGCCGCCGTGGCGGTGGTCGCGGCGCCGGCGGCGGACGTGGGCGCGGTGGTCGCGGTGGCGGCCGGGGCGATGGCAGCAGCGGCCAGAAGCCGGCAGCCGATGCCAGCACCGGCGGCGCTGAGGGTGAAACGGCCGACGGCAGCGGCAAGAAACGCCGCCGCCGGCGTCGGCGCAAGCCGGCCTCGACGGAATCGTCGGGCAACAATAATGCGTCTGCCCCGGAGTCGTCGTCGGACTCCTGATTGCACCCTGTGCTAACCTCAGCAAACGCTGTTTTGACCGGTTGCCAACTGCCTGGACGTCCCCTTGAACGCCACCCTGTCGCCACGCCAGTCTGCCCGCCTCGCCCTGCTGACCATGGCAGCCATGGCACTGCTGGTGGTGTGGCTGCTGGTGCGTTTGTTGTGGCTGGTGCTGGTTGGCCCCGAAGTGCAGAGCGCACCGCTGCCGCCGCTGCCGCAAACCCAGGCCAGCGCTAGCCAGCGCGAACGCTTTAGCCACCCGCTGTTTGGCCGTGCCGACGACCCCGCTGCCGTGGTAGCACCGATTGCGCCAGCGCGCGGCGACAATCTCCGGCTGCGAGGCATTGTCAGCGGCCCGCGCGCCTACGCCATCATTGCCGACCAGAACGGCCGGGAAACCGTTTACCGCGAGGATGACGAACTGCCCGACGGCAGCCGCGTCCAGCGCATCGAAGCCCAGCGGGTCATCCTGCTTCGGTCCGGTCGCCAGGAGGCGCTGGAGCTGAACCCCGACCGTCTGGACACCGCCCCCGCCAACCGCCCGGCCGGTGACTCGCGTGGCGACACCGCCAGCCGCCTGAACCTGGCCAACCTGCAGCGCCTGCCTGACCAGGCCGGCAGCGGCATGGCCAGCCAGGTCAGCATTCTGCCGGTATCCAGCGGTGGCTTTCGGGTGCGCCCCAGCCGCGATGCACGCTGGTTTGCCGAACTGGGCCTGCAAGTCAACGATGTGGTCACCGCCGTCAACGGCCAGCCGCTGGAAACCGAAGACGACGCCCGCGCCCTGTTTCGCGATGTGCTGCAAGGCGGCGACCTAGCCATTACCATCAACCGTCAGGGGCAGGAACTGGTCCTGCGCCCGGATACCGAACGATTGCTCCGGAGCCTTCAGAACCCATGACCCAGCGCCTGCTCTGCCTGCTGTTTGCCCTTGGCCTGGCCACGACCGTGCCCAGCCTGGCCCGGACCGAAGACGGCACCGTGCTCAACTTCAACGATGCCGACATCCGTGCACTGATCACCACGGTGGCCGACCTGACCGGCAAGAACATCATTGTCGACCCGCAGGTCACCGGCCGGGTGACGGTGATTTCCAGCCAGCCGCTGGCAGCCGACGAGGTCTACGAGGTCTTCTTGTCGATTCTGCGCGTGCACGGCTACAGCGCGGTGGCCGACGACCGCGTGGTGCGCATCCTGCCCGACACCGCAGCGCGCCAGGACGGCCGCGTGCCGGTTGACGACATGCGCCTGGGCGGCGACGAGCCGGTCACCCGCATTCTCAGCCTGGAACACGTGCGCGCATCTGACGCCGCCAGCATGCTGCGCAACCTGATGCCGCAGTCGGCCTACCTGATTCACCACGAGGCCTCCAACAGCCTGGTGATCAGCGACCGGGCCGCCAACGTGCAACGCATCGAAAACATCGTGCGCCGGCTGGATGCCGTCTCCGACAGCGATATCGAAGTGATTCGCCTGAGTCATGCCGATGCCGGCGAAGTGGTTGGCCTGCTGAACCGCCTGTACGCCGACGGCGGCAGTTCGGCCGTGGCCGATGAGCGCACCAACACCGTGATTCTGGGCGGCGACCCCAACCGCCGCTTGCGCCTTCGCACGCTGATCAGCCACCTGGACACGCCGCTGGAAGCCGACGGCTCCACCCAGGTGATTTACCTGCGCTATGCCACCGCCGACAGCCTGCTGCCGGTGCTGGACGGCCTGCTCGACCTGGAGGGCGAGAACGGTGCGCGAGCCCGCATCCAGGCCCATGCCGACACCAACTCGCTGGTGGTGACCGCGCCGCCCAGCGTGTTTCGCAATATTCAGTCGGTGGTGCGCCAGCTCGACATCCGCCGCGCCCAGGTGCTGGTCGAAGCCATCATTGCCGAAGTGGCCGAAGACACCAGCCGCGAGCTGGGCATTCAGTGGCAGGCCTTTTCTTCAGGCGATCGCGGCCTGTTTGGCGGCACCAACTTCCAGACCGGCGGGCGCAACATCCTGAACCTGGCTGCCGCTGGCGGCGAAGCCGGTGACCTGGTTCTGCCCGGACGCGGCATGAACCTGGGCTATGTGCGCGGCCGCAGCAGCCTGCTGGGCGTGGAAATTCTGGAAATTGGCGCACTGGCCCGGGCGCTGAGCAGCGACGCCAACACCAACGTGCTGTCCACCCCGTCGATCGTGACGCTGGACAACCACGAAGCCAGCATCAACGTGGGCCAGGAAGTGCCGTTTCTTTCCGGCAGCTTCGCCACCCAGGGCTTTACCACTGGCGAGGGCCAGGTGAACCCCTTCCAGACCATCAATCGCCAGGAAATCGGCATCAAGCTCAATGTCACCCCGCACATCAACGAGGGCGATACGGTCATCCTGAACATCAACCAGGAAGTCTCGACGCTGGCGCCCTCGGTGGGCGCGGTGGACCTGATTACCAACAAACGCACCATCACCACCCGCGTGATGGTGCCCGACGGCGGCATCCTGGTGCTGGGCGGGCTGATCAGCGAAGACCTGCAGGAAGAACTGGAAAGCGTGCCCGGCCTGGGCAACATTCCGCTGCTGGGCGAGCTGTTCAAGTACCGTTCGACCAGCAGCATCAAACGCAACCTGATGGTGTTCATCCGGCCGCAGATCTTGCATGACGATGAACTGATGAACGACGTCACCCGGCGCAAGTACAGCAACCTGCGTGACGTTCAATTGGAGCAACGGGCCCGGCCGGCCACCCTGGTGCCGCGCGAGGAACGCCCGCTGCTGCCGGAACTGGACGCCTTCCTGCAAAACCCGCCGGATGGACGCTGAGTTTCGTCCGGCCTACAGCTTTGCCCGCAAGCGCGGGGTAGCCGTCAACGGCCAGGACAGCCAGGGCCGGCCGCTGCTAGCCGTGCGCACGCCCGTTGATACCGCCGCCGTGCAGGAAGTCAGCCGGCGGCTGGGCCGCCCGGTCGGCATCGAGAAAATGGCCGCCGACCAATACGAGCGCCTGGTCAGCCAGCTTTACGAAAGCAACGACGATGCCGCCCGCCAGGTGGCCGAAGACCTGGGCGATGATCTTGACCTGGCCCGCCTGGCCGATGACTTGCCCGAAACCGCCGACCTGCTGGAAAGCGAAGACGACGCGCCGATCATCCGCCTGATCAACGGCGTGCTGACGCAGGCCGTGCGCGAACAGGCCTCCGACATTCACTTCGAGCCCTTCGAGGACCGCCTGTCGATTCGCTTTCGCATCGACGGCGTGCTGCGCGAAGTGATGTCGCCTGCGCGCGCCCTGGCCGGGCTGATCACCTCGCGCATCAAGGTCATGGCCCGGCTGGATATCGCCGAAAAGCGCCTGCCCCAGGACGGTCGCATTGGCTTGAAGATTGCCGGCCGCCCGGTTGACGTGCGCGTGTCGACCCTGCCGTCAAGCCACGGCGAGCGCGTGGTGCTGCGCCTGCTCGACAAGCAGGCCGGCCGGCTGGGCCTGGCCGAGTTGGGCATGGACCCGACCACCGAGCAGCGCATGGCCCGGCTGATTGCCCGCCCCCACGGCATTCTGCTGGTTACCGGCCCGACCGGCTCGGGCAAGTCCACCACGCTGTATTCCGCGCTGCTGCGCCTGAACGACCGCAGCCGCAACATCATGACGGTGGAAGACCCCATTGAATACGACCTGGACGGCATCGGCCAGACCCAGGTCAACCCCAAGGTGGACCTGACCTTTGCCCGTGGCCTGCGCGCCATCCTGCGCCAGGACCCGGACGTGGTGATGGTGGGCGAAATCCGCGACCTGGAAACCGCTCGCATCGCCGTCCAGGCCAGCCTGACCGGCCACCTGGTGCTGTCTACCCTGCACACCAACACCGCCGTTGGCGCCATTACCCGCCTGGTCGACATGGGCATCGAGCCCTTTTTGCTGGCATCGAGCCTGAACGGCGTGCTGGCCCAGCGCCTGGTCCGTCTGCTCGACCCGGACTGGCGCGAGGGCTATACCGTATCGGCCCAGGAACTGGCCCGGCTGGGGCTGCCGGCCGAACAGGACGCCCACTTGTACCGCCCGCGCGACGATCGCCCGGCCGGCGCTTCCGGCTACAAGGGGCGCAGCGGCATCTACGAACTGGTGCCGGTCGACGAGGCCATGCGCGAGCTGATCCACGACCAGGCCAGCGAAGCCCGTCTGGAAGCCCTGGCCCGCCAGCAGGTGCCATCCATCCTGCAAGACGGCTGGCGCCGCGCCCAGGCCGGCGACACCTCCCTGGAAGAAGTCCTCCGCGTTACCCGCTCCGGCAGTTAACCATGCCCGCGCACGCACCTTTTACCTTTCACCGCTTACCTCTCACTGGGCCATCCGCCCCACGGATGGCCCAATAATGTCCGCCTTCGAATACCAGGCCCTGCAGGGCCGCAAGACCACCCGGGGCGTGATTCAGGCCGACACGCCACGCGCGGCGCGAGCCCAACTGCGCGAGCGCGGCCTGGTGCCGCTGGAGGTGCGCGCCGTGTCCCGCCAGCAAAGCGCCGGCTGGGCCCGGGGCAGCGACCAGCGCGACCGCGCCCTGCTGGTACGCCAGCTCGCCACCCTGCTGCGCGCCGGGCTGACCCTGGAAGAAGTGCTGGGCATTCTGCTGGAACAGGCTCCGGTCGGCCGCCAGAAGCGCCAGTTGGGCGCCATTCGTTCATCGGTGATGGAAGGCCAGTCGCTATCGGTCGCCATGGCCGAGCACCCCGGCCTGTTTCCACCGCTTTACACCGCCGCGGTGGCCGCCGGCGAACGGGCCGGTCGCCTGGACACCGTGCTCGACGGCCTGGCCGACTACGCCGAAAAGCGCGAGGCCGTTCAGCGCGGCATCAGCCTGGCGCTGGTCTACCCGGTGTTGCTGGTGCTGGTGGCCATTGCCGTGGTCTGGGGGCTGATTGGCTACGTGGTGCCCCGCGTGATTGGTGTGTTCGAACAAACCGGCCAGACCCTGCCCGCCGTCACTCGCAGTCTGCTGGCGCTGTCATCGGGCATCAGCAGCTATGGTCTCTGGGTAGTGCTGGCGCTGGCCGCGGTCACCGCACTGGGCCTGGCCCTGCTGCGCCAGCCCGGCCCTCGCCTGGCCTTCGACCGGCTCTTGCTGAAGCTGCCGCTGATCGGCCGCCTGGTGCGTGCCCGCCAGACCGCCAGCTTCACCCGCACCCTGGCCATCCTGGCCGCCAGCGCCGTACCGCTGGTTGAAGCCCTGAAGGTAGCCTCGGCCGTGGTCATGAACCGCGCGGTGCGCGCCGACATCGACCAGGCCGCCGCCCAGGTGCGCGAAGGCGTGTCGCTAAGCCGCTCGCTGGAGGTGGCTGATTGGCTGCCGCCGGTGGCCCGCCGCTTGATCGACGGTGGCGAGAAAAGCGGCGAACTGGCCGCCATGCTGGAACACGCCGCCGACATCCAGGAACGCGAACTCGACTCGGCCAGCACCCTGCTGCTGGCCGTCATCCAGCCCCTGCTGATCCTGGCCGTTGGACTGATCGTG
Source organism: Gammaproteobacteria bacterium (assembly GCA_003567685.1). Taxonomy (GTDB): domain Bacteria; phylum Pseudomonadota; class Gammaproteobacteria; order Xanthomonadales; family Wenzhouxiangellaceae; genus Wenzhouxiangella. The sequence continues at coordinate 22,897 of PWYW01000054.1, read as the reverse complement.
CTCTACATCGTCCTGGCCATCATGCTGCCCATCCTCGGAATGAGTCAGTTGCTGGCTTGATTTGGCAGGTTTGGGTGCTGGGCGGCGAGTGGCGCCGAATCCTGGCGGGCGCTGGCGCGATCGGCCTGGTCGATTTGGCGAGTTAATAGAAGCTTGGGTGCCTTCGACTCGTTGGGAAGCAATGGCGGACTCGTCGACTTCGACAAGGTTCTCGGGCACTTCAAGCGGCTGAAACAGCGTACTGGCTTCCGCTGCGCGCCAGCGCCCGCCAGGATTCAGCACCACCCCCCGCTGACGGGTTTGGAGGGTGCTAAGGGCAGGTTTTGCGATCCATCAACCTGCTGCGTCCGGGGGTGTTGGGTGCGACGGGCCGGCCGGGGCGCGGCAAGCTCCCTTAAGACCTCAGCATCCATGGCCTTGAGTAATGTTTCCCAAGACTGCAAGGCCGCCAGCCGCGAGTAACGATGCGACAGCCACCCAGCTCCCGTTAGCCCTGCCAGACTCCCAAGCCGATCGCCCCGGCCGGCCCGGCGCACCTGGCACCTCCGGATGCTCGAACCTCTCGACAAGCACTAAAGACCTCCCGGTAAAACACCGTGAGAACGGCTATTCCAAACACGCATCAATCCCCTACTCCGAAGTCCGTTATATTTGCCGGTAATGATCAGCTTCGAACACGTCGGCAAACGGTATCCGGGGGGCATTCAGGCCCTCAGTGACGTCAATTTCTCGCTCAAGCCGGGCGAAATGGCCTTTTTGACCGGCCACTCCGGCGCCGGCAAATCCACCCTGCTGAAGCTGATTGCCCTGCTCGAACGGCCCAGCCGGGGGCAGGTGATGTTTGACGGGCGAAACGTCTCGCGACTGGCCAGACGGCATATACCCTACCTGCGCCGGCGCATCGGCGTGATTTTCCAGGACCATCGGTTGCTGAGCGACAAGCGCGTGTTCGACAACGTCGCCCTGCCGCTGATGATTGCCGGCTTTTCCTACGGCGAAATCCAGCGCCGGGTGCGCGCCGCCCTGGACAAGGTGGGTCTGCTCGACAAGGAACGGATGTATCCGCCCATGCTCTCGGGCGGTGAACAGCAGCGCGTGGGCATCGCACGAGCCATTATTACCAAGCCGCCCATGTTGCTGGCCGACGAGCCCACCGGCAACCTCGACCCCGAGATGTCGGCCGAGCTGATGAACTATTTTTTGCAGCTTAACGAACTGGGCATGACCCTGCTGATTGCCAGCCACGACCTGGACCTGATTCGCCGCCTGAACCGTCGCGTGCTGGTGCTGAAAAAAGGCGAGATTGTCGACGATATCCCGCCGCGCCTGATGGGTGAGCCGGCATGAGCAAGTCACGCGGCCAGGGCCGGCTTGACGCCCTGCCCGGTTCAGCCGGGTTGCGCGCCTGGGCCCGCCGCCATGCCTACAGCTTTTTCTCGTCGCTGGGTTCGCTGACACGCCAGCCGCTGGCCTCGGCCATGACCATCGTGGTGCTGGGCGTGGCACTGACCCTGCCGGTCGCCCTGCATGTCACGCTCGACAACGTCCAGCGACTGGCCGACGGCTGGGAGCGCATGGATACGCTGTCGGTGTTTCTCAACCAGTCGGTGGACGATGCCGGCGCCATGCAGCTGGCCACCCGGCTGGCCAGCCGCGGCGATATCGATACCGTCGACCCGATCAGCCCCGATACGGGCCTGGCCGAATTATCCGGTCAGTTGGCCCTGGGCGAGCTGAGCGAGCAGATTGACGACAACCCCCTGCCCTGGGTATTGGAGGTGGACCCCATGCCCACCACCAACATGCCCGACCTGGTGGCCGAGCTGGAGCGCGAGGACGGCGTAGACCTGGTGATTGTCGATCTGGCCTGGCTGGAACGGCTGGATGCCATGGTGGCGCTGCTGGAGCAGCTGGTGCTGCTGCTGGCCGTGTTGTTCGCCGTGGGTGTGGCCTTCATTATTGCCAACACCATCCGCATGGACATCCAGAACCGGCGCGAGGAAATCGAGGTCATGGCGCTGGTTGGTGCCACCGCCGCGTTCATACGCCGACCGTTTCTGTATTCCGGGCTGTGGTATGGCCTGCTGGGCGGCGCCCTGGCCTGGCTTCTGGTTCGCCTGGGCCTGCTGCTGCTGACCGCGCCGGTGGCCCGCCTGAGCGGCAGTTATGCCAGTCAATTCCAGCTGTATTCACCCAGCGTCGAAGTCACCGCCCTGTTGATTCTGGGCGCCGGTCTGTTTGGCATCGTCGGTTCCTGGCTGGTGGTTGGCCAGCATCTCAGGATTATCGGCCCCTCTCGCTGATCGGTCAGAGGCCCTTGGCGGGGCGGCAGTCGTCGGCCAGTGTCCAGTCGCCATTGGCCAGCCTCGATTCAAACTCGCTGACCGTGACCGCCGGGCTGAACAGCCAGCCCTGGTACACATGGCAACCGTGCTGCACCAGAAAGTCCTTCTGAGCCTCGGTTTCCACCCCTTCGGCCACCAGCGACAAACCCATCTCCTTGCCCAGACCAATGGTGGTACGCACCAGCGTTTCATGCATTTTGTTGCCGGGGACCTCGTCGACAAAACTCTGGTCGATTTTGAGTTTGTTCACCTTGAGACGGCCGAGCCGCGACAGTGATGAATGCCCGGTACCAAAATCGTCCAGCGCGATTGAGAACCCGGCTTCGGCCAGCCGGGCGAACTGCTGCTTGGCAAACTCGGGGCTCTGCATGGCGGCACTTTCAGTCAGCTCGATTTCGAGCAAATGCACGGGACACCGACACCGGGCACTGGTTTTCTTGATGTTGGTCACCAGATCGAGCTGGCGGAACTGCAACGGCGACAGGTTGAAGGCTACGCGCACCGACCTACCCTGGTAATGCCATCGCGCGACCTGCTTGCACACCTGCTCGAATACCCAGCGGCCCAGCGGCAGAATCAGGCCGGAGGATTCGGCAATGGGGATGAAACGGTCGGGGGGCATCACGCCCAGCACCTCGTCGTGCCAACGAAGCAAGGCTTCAAGCGCGATGATCTCTCCGGTCAACGCATTGACCTGTGGCTGGTAATGCAGCTCGAGCTGGTCGTTTTCCAGGGCGCTGCGCAGGCGCTGAAGCACATGCAATTGCTCGCGCGAACTTTCCTCCATGTCCGAGCTGTAGGCACGAATCTGGTTGCGGCCAGACCGCTTGGCTTGATACATGGCCAAATCGGCATTGCGCAGCAGGGTTTCCGAATCACTCCCGTCGTCCGGGAAGAGGCAGTAGCCAATGCTGGCAGTTGGAATGATTTCCTCATTCTCGATATTCACGGGCTGGCTGATGAGATTCAACAGTCGTTCGGCGGCCATCAGCGCCTCATCGTTGTCGCCCGCGGTGGTGATGATCGCGGCAAATTCATCGCCCCCCAGGCGGGCCACCATATCGCCGCTGCGAATACCACGGCTCAATCGAGAGGACACTTCAATCAACAGGCGGTCGCCATTGAGGTGACCAAAGCCGTCGTTGACCACCTTGAAATTATCAAGATCCAGCAGCAGTACACACAAGCCGGCAGCATGCCTCTGCGCCTCGTCGATGCCGGCGCTGAGCCGGTCCAGGAACAAGGCACGGTTGGGCAGGTTGGTCAGGCTGTCATGGGTGGCCAGATAACGCAGCCGGGCCTCCTGCTTGAGACGCTCGCTGATATCGCGAACGATGGCGACAAAATGCGTGGGCTGGCCCGGGTTTTTGAAACATTGGAGAAAGACCTCAACGGCAACCATGGCACCGCTGGCGTTGACGATCCGGGTATCGAAGGTTTTCGGCGGTGCCGTGCACTGCGACATTGCCTTGATCGTTTCCTGGAATTTTGTTTGATGCGCTGGGTCGATGAGTTGGTCGGCCCGGGTGGTGAACAAGGCGTCGCGATCAAGACCGGCCAGCTTCAGGGCGCCGTCGTTGGCGTAAAAGATTTTCAGGCCGCCCGTCTCGAACATGAAAACGCAATCCAGGGTCTGGTCGAGCGAGCTCTTTAGTCGCTCCAACTCAAGCTGGGCCATCTGATGTCGCCGTCGGGTGCGATCGGCATCGATCAATTGGCCAATGGTATCGGTGAGCGGCTTGAGACGATCGACGAGGTCCAGGTTATAGCCGTCCGGCCGATTCGACAGGCCGAACATTGCAATCACTTCGCCGCCATAGGTAACCGGCACGCCCATGAAGGCGCTCAGTTCCGGGTGACCAAGTGGTTGCACGATGTTGGGCCGCAGATGGGTTTGCGGGTTGCCAGTGACCAGCGATTCGCCCCTGGCAATTGATTGGGAAATCAGTGAGTTCGGGTTGGACAGCACCAGCTGCTGCCCGGCGTACCGGTCAAAGAATTGCTGGACGGATTCGCGTTGCGTCCGGCAACTGAAGGCAATCAAGTGCAGTTCCGGGGATTGATCCTTGCCGAAAAGCACTTCCCCGATAAAGCCCATCTCACTGCCGGTCAAGTCGAGCAGATCGGCCAGCAGTGCCTCGAAGGCCGATTTGCGATGCACATCCCGAATGAAATGTGCCTGGGCATTGCTGATGGCGTGTCCAAGCGCCTGGGCGAACTGCAAGGCCTCCTGCTGAACTTCGGAATCTTGGTGGTTGATTTCCGACTCCACCGACTCGGCAAGGTCGCGCAGCAGGTTTCGTTCCTCGGCCGACAGGGTGCGAGGCGTGTCCGAGAGAATGGACAAGGTGCCAATCCGGTGCCCATCGCGAGACCTCAGCGGCGCACCGGCATAAAAACGCAGGAAGGGTTTGCCCTGGACGAGCGCGTGATTGGCGAATCGAGGGTCCTCGCGGGCATCCGTAACCTCGAAGATTTCGTCCTGGTCGATGGTGTATCGGCAGAACGACGCCGAGCGTTCGGATTCCCCGGGATCGAGCCCTTGCGACGACTTGAACCACTGCCGATGCTCATCAATGAGCGAGATGACCGAGATGGGTGCCTGGAGTACCTGCTGGGCCAGCCGCGTCAGTCGGTCAAAGCGCGCTTCGCTTCGGTTGTTGACCAGCCCGGTCTGGCGCAAGGCACGAATTCGTTCGAGTTCCAGGGTAGAAGGCGTAGGCTCGGCCATGCCGCATTGTGACGGATTTCGCAATCCTTAATCAAGATTCACCTGATAGGCGGCCAGGCGCTCGGCATGGCGGGTACGCAATGTGGTCCACTCCATCCGAAACCACGGGGCGACCGGCGCATCGGGGGTAGTCATCAGCGTGTCGATTTCGCTGGCGCTAAGGAATTTCCAGTCGGCAATTTCCGACGGGTTGGGCCGCGGCTGGCTGGAGCGGATGCGGCCGAGGTGAACCCAGCACAGCTCGTGTTCACTGCCTTCCTCGCTGTAACGGGCCTGGTAGCGGAACTTGTAAATGAATTCCAGCTCGACGCGCAAGCCCAGCTCTTCCTCGATGCGGCGCTGGGTGGCTTCGGCCATGTCTTCGCCGGCGCGCGGGTGCGAACAGCAGCTGTTGGCCCAGTAGCCCGGCCACAGGCGCTTGCCAGCGGCGCGCTGCTGAATGAGCAACCGTCCTTTTTCGTCAAACAGGAAAACGGAAAAGGCTCTATGAAGAAGGCCGTCACCATCGTGGCATTCGCCCTTGGACAGTATGCCCAGTTCCCGGTCATGCTCATCAACCAGGATCAGGGATTCGGCATCGGACGAAACGACTCGCGCTTCGCCGGCTTGCTTAGTCGCCGCCAATGGTGACCTCCAGGGCATGGAAACCGGCTTCGCGAATGGCCTGCGCCACCGCCGCACTGTTATCGGGGCACAGGGCAATGATGGATCCACCGCCGCCGCCACCAGTCAGCTTGGCTCCCAGGGCGCCGTGCTTGCGCGCCACCTGGATCAACGCTTCCAGCTCGGAACTGGAGACTTGCATGGCATTCAGCAGGCCCTGGCAAACGTTCATCAGTTCGCCAAGGGTGGCGTAATCACTCTTGCCAAGGGCTGCCAGCCCCTGGTCGACCAGCAAATCCACCTCGTCGAACAGGCGTTCATACAAGGGCTGGTTGCGCTGCCAGGCCTCGCGCACCCGGGCAACGGTGCGCGCGGTCAGGCTTTCCACTCCGCTCATGCCAATGACAATGGGCAGCGGCTCGGGCACCTCGATCACCTGGCGCAGGGGGGACTCGCCGGCCCTGAACAAAAACGGCTTGCCCCAGGTGGCCAGGGTGTTGTCCAGGCCGGACGGCGTGCCGTGGGCGACCTTTTCGCACTCGTAGGCCAGCGCGTTGACCCGCTCGTCGTCCAGCCCAAGGTGGAAATGCAGGTTCATCGCCCGGATGACCGCCACGGCCAGCGCGGCCGAGCCGCCCAGGCCCATGGCGCGTGGCACGTTGGGGAAGATTTCGATGCGCATGCCGCGGCCGGCCAGGCCCAGCTCTTCAATCAGGCTGGCCAGCGAGCGGGTGAACGAGGCCGGGCGCTTGGCGTTGAAATCCACCCGCTGTTCCACGCCCCAGCGCGGGATGATCAGCTCGACGCCTTCGCGGGTGTCTTCGATGCGCGCCTGGATGGCCAGCGGAATGGGCACGGCAATGGCTCGACGGCCATACACCACGGCGTGCTCACCCAGCAGGATGATCTTGCCGTGGCCGGCGCCCAGCGCCTCGCCTTCGAGGCTGTCCATTTCCTGCGTCGACGGGCCGACGTGGGCCTGGCTGTCGACGGTGCGCATCAGTTCTTCGGCTTTCCAGATCTTGATCTCGCCGGAGGCGATCAATCGCTCGACCACGGTGTCGAACAGTTCTGGCGGCACGCCGGCGGCGGTGGCCACGCTGCGCGCGTGCAAGGTCATGTGGCCCTGCTGGATGCCTTCGGTAACCAGCGCGCGAATGGCCGAGAAATTCTGGGCCAGGCCCACTGCGCCCATCACTTCGGCCAGTTCGCGGGCCGATTCCACGCCCAGCAGGCGCAGGTTCAGGGCCACGGTCGGGTTGGTTTGCAGCGGCCCGCCCACGGTGCCGACCTTGATCGGAATTTCCAGCTCGCCGAGCAGGTCGCCGTTGTCGGCCTTTTCCCAGCGCGTCAGCGAGGTGTAGCGCCCGCCGCGCGCGGCAAAGGCGTGGGCACCGGCCTCGATGGCGCGCCAGTCGTTGCCGGTGGCCAGGCAGACGGCATCAATGCCGTTCATGATGCCCTTGTTGTGGGTAGCCGCCCGGTAGGGGTCGACGCGAGCAAAGTCGTTGGCCACGATGATGCCGTCGCGGACCTGCTCGCCATCAAAACCCTTGGCGGCCAGCATTTGGGTGGGAATGCGCACGCGAGCCCGGACCAGGGCGCGATCGGTCAGGTTGGACAGGATGCGCAGGAAGACGCGGCCCTCGGCGATGTTCTCGACCATCGAGGCCACGCCTTCGCACATGGTGTTGACGAGGTTGGCGCCCATCGCATCGCAGGTGTCCACCAGCAGGTGAACGACCACCATGGTGCCGCCGGGGCCCTTGGAGGGATGAATAAAGACTTCCAGATCCTTGGCACCGCCGCCGCGGGCAATCATTTTCGGATGCAGGCTGTTGGCCAGGTTGAGGATTTCGGACTTGCGCTGCAGCAACAGGGCCTTGGCCCGCTCCGGCTGCGGCACGTCGACAATCTGGATTTGTCCGATCAGGCGCGGGTCCTGGCTTTCGACATCGAAGCCGCCGGTCTGCCGGGCAAGCTTGGCCGCCGAGCTGAGTGCAGCAACGATGGATGGCTCCTCGACCACCAGCGGTACGACGTAATCCTTGCCGTTGATCTGGAAATTGAGGCCCAGACCGACCGGCAAGCCCATGACGCCGATGACGTTTTCGATCATCTTGTCGGCAAGCTGCACCGACAGCGTGTGATTGCCCGACTGCAGGTTCTGGCAGTCTTCGGCGCCCAGCAGGCCACGATCGCGTACCGTGCGTACCCGTTCGGAAACGGACATCTTGTAAAAATGGGGGATTCTTGATCGTTCCATGATGTGGCTTACTCCGGCCGTCCGGCCGCCTCTGGGTCGATCAGACCCGTTTGTACACCGTCCACGTCCAGCCCCAACGGCAGTATGGTCAGGTTGCGTTCCTCCAGCCAATCGGTCATTTGGCCAATGGCCTGCCGATCCACACCGGCGATCAGGCTCAGATCACCGACGCCGGCGCCGCTGGGCTTGCTGGCCAGGCCAAGCTGCTCGGCCCGGGCGCGCAATTCGGCGTGCACGCCGCCGCAAATTGGCGCTCCCATCGCGTCGCCCATTGTACTCATGAGGCCGCCGTAACGATGCAGACAGGCTTGCAGCGCATCGGCATCGTCGGCCACGGTGGCGCGGTCGGCAGCCTCGCTGCATTGGCCCATCTCGTCAAGAAGGCGACTGGCTGCAGTCGGCGACTGGTTCTGCCAGTCGCGGAAGCGGGCCAGCAGTTCGGGCGTCGAAGTGCTCTGGCCCGTCCAAACGAACAGGAGCTGCAGGCCTTCCGGCAAGCGGCGACGCTGGGCGTCGATCTCGCTGCCCTCGCGACTGAACCGAAGCAGGCCGCCACACAGTGCGCTGACCACGTCGATACCGCTGCCCTGCCCGCCCTGGCCACGGCGATAGGGCTGCATCAGCCGGTCCAGGGCGCGCAGGTCAAGACCGCCAACATCCGACGCATTGACCCATTGCCGCAGCGCGGCATCCAGGGCCACGGTCACGGCCGAACTGGAGCCAAGCCCGAGCTTGCTGACCCCGGAACCGGGAGAACCCGGCGGCAATTGAATGAACAGATCGGCGGTATCGACACGCAGTCGAAAAGGCGGCAAGGGACCAAAGCGATCGAAAAGCTGCTGGTGCAGGCTGGACAGCCACTGCGTGGTCTGACGAAGCACGGAATAGGCGGCATGATCTTGTGCCCACTCGATGGTGCCGTCCGCTTGCTGCCGGAACGGCAGGGCCTGGTGACTGAGTTGCGGGGAAACCAGGTGGCAAGCCGAGGGCCGGCAGGCAGTCAATTCGATACGGGCATAGCGGTCAACCGCCATGGCCAGTGCCGTTGCGCCATCCAGCACTGCGTATTCACCGACCAGCACCGCCTTGCCCGGGGCTCGCGACCAGAGCAACCTCACCCCAGCACCCGCACGCCCGGGCCCAGGCGACAATGAATCAGTCGCTGGACGCCATCGATAGCCGACAACGCGGCAGCAACCCGCTGGCCCGCCTCGGGCAGACACACCACCTTGACCTGCGGCCCGGCATCAATGGTAAAGAAGGCCGCCACGCCAGCGGACTGAAGGTCACGCACCGCATCAATCAGGGCGAGCGTGGCGGGCCGCCAGTAGATCAGGCCGGGCCGGGCCGCCAGCGCCGAGGCGTGCATGGCCAGGGCACTCCCCTCGCCCACCCGGGCCAGCGCTTCAAAATCGCGCGCGGCGATGGCCGAGCGGGCAGCCTGAAGGTCTTCAGGCACCTGGCCAAGCCAGGCCGGATAGTACGGCGAGGTGGCCTGGGTTTGGTTCATGCCTTTCGTGGATGAAACCGCCTTGCTGGCTTCGTCGACAACCGCCACGACAACTTCCAGCGGCCACGCTTCTGCAGACAGCAGGGGACGAGCGACGGCATCGCTACCGTCGGGCCGTGTGCCGACCGCCATTTCCACGAACCCGCCAAAGATCGAGCGAGCGGCCGAACCCGACCCCAGCCGGGCCTGCTCCGACAGCGCACGGTCGTCAAGCCGAGTGGCAAAGGCTGAATCGGCCGCGGCGACCAGTGCGGCAAACGCCGATGCGGATGAGGCCAGGCCGGCACCGGTCGGGAAGTTGTTGTTGCTTTCAACCCGGCAGAACACGGCATGGCCAGACTGTCGGCGAAACCGGTCGAGAACGGCACTGACGCGACTGACATCGGCTGCCTGGCCATTCAACGCCAGGGTATCGGCAGATAGGGTTTCGTCCGGCACCACGGTGGTCGTGGTTTCCAACTGATCCAGCGTGAGCGAGAGCGAACCGGCGGCCGGCAGGTTGAGAACCGGATCCCGCTTGCCCCAGTATTTGACCAAAGCAATGTTGGCGCCGGCCCTGGCTGTGGCGGCAGAAGGTTTCATGAGGAGCCGAGAATGCCCGAAAAATCAACCGCGCATGATACTACGGCCCTGAAGTTGCCGGATAGCCGGCTGCTTGTCATTTCTCCGCGAAACGCTGGAAACGCGTGCTGGTGAAAAGCACGCGGATTTCGGTGCCAACACCCAGCTCGCTGTCGGCCTCGAGCACCCACCCGAAGCGATCGCACAGGCGGCGAACGATGGCCATTCCCAGGCCATAGCCCTCGTTGCTGCGGTCATGACCGCGGTAAAACGGTTCGAACATCCGTTCGAGGTCCGATTCGCTCATGCCGACACCGGTGTCCTTGACCATGACACGGTTCGATTCGATGACGATTTCGACCTTGCCGCTTTCGGTGTAGGTCATGGCGTTGCGGATCAGGTTGGTGAATACGATGGCGACCACCCGCTCCGGCGCTTCAATTTCCACCAGGCCGGTTGCGCGTATGCTCAATTCAACGTTTTCGCGGGGCACCGCCCGTCGGACCTGGTCGCAGATTTCGGCAATCAGATCGTTGATAAGCACCAGGGACCAGGACAGTTTTGATTCGCTCTCTCGCGCCAGGATCAACAAGGTTTCCACCAGCGCCTCCATGTCCGTCACTGTCCGGGACATGCGCTCGATCACCCGTTGACGTCGGCTGGGGTCATCGAACTTGGCCAACAGGTTCAGGTTTGCCTTGACCACCGCCAGCGGCGTGCGCAGTTCATGGCTGGCGTTGCGGGTGAAGGTGCGCTCGCGCTCGATGAACGACTCCATGCGGTCGATGAACTGATTGAACGCGGAGACCAGGGTATCGACCTCGAAATCCGAGGCAGTGTCGTCATCCTGGTCGATCTTGTCGAACTTGCCGGCGTTGAAATCGTAATTGCGAACGGCCTCGGAAAGACGAATCACTCGCGACACCGCCCGGCGTGATAAGACATAGCCCAGCCAGGTCAGGATGTAGATGAGCAGCAAGACACCGGTCAACGGGGCAATACCGAAGTAAAACGCCAGCGCCGATACCTGCACTTCATCGAAGACCAGGTAAAGTCGATCGGCGCCGCGATCGGAGATATGAACAACCGGCCTTGCATCGTCGCCGCAGACAACCCTGCGAAAACCCGGTGGCTGGTTGACCAGGCAATCGGGAACCTGGCTGAAATCGACCCGTTGAGCCATGTAACCGCGAAGGTTATTGGTGTTGGGCAGGGGGAATTCGGGGTTGACCGAGTAATTTGCCCAGAAATGATCCGCTTCACCGTTGAGTGCTTCCTGCACCAGCACGCGTTCCACGACCAGCGCGGCGCCGAAGACGCCCAGCACCGTCGCGGCGCTGATGGCCAGCACCTGGAGCACGAAAACGCGCACCAGTTTGCTGTTCAGACCACCCCTCAAGAACCGGTTCAGATAACTCACTGGGTGAGCATACCCCTAACGTCGCTGGAAGCGATAGTGAGCGACCATCCATTCGTTGCCCTGGTCATAGCCAAACAGTTCCTCGCAGGCCATGAAGAACATCCGCCAGCGCTGCAGCCAGACATCCGAGTGTTCACCATAGATTTCGCTCATCACCTGGCGGCATTGGACCTTGCGGGCATCGACGTTGTCCAGCCATGCGCGCGCCGTGCGGGCGTAATGAACGCCGGAATAGAGCTTGCGGTTTTCCAGTTTCAGGTCATCCTGGAAGTGCAACAGGGTGTCGGCGGCCGGCATCAGGCCACCCGTGAAGAAATATCGCCCCATCCAGTTGTCTTCGCCCTCGGTTTCGAAGGGATAGGCAATGTACCGATGGCAAAAAATATGCACGAACAATTTGCCGCCCGGGTTCAGCCAGCCAGCAATGCGGCTGAGCAGCACGCGGTAGTTGCGCACGTGTTCAAACATTTCCACTGAAACCACACGGTCGAAACGGTCGTCCAGATCGAGCTCGTTCACGTCGCAGGTGATGACCTTGAGGTTGTGCAAACCACGCTCGATCGCCTGCGATTCGATGAAGGCACGCTGCGAAGCCGAGTTCGACACCGAGGTGATCTGGCTGTTGGGGTAGCGTTCGGCCATCCACAGGCTGAGCGACCCCCAGCCACAGCCGAGTTCCAGGACTTTCTGGCCGTCGGCCAACTCGGCGTGTTCGCAGCTGGCTTGCAGCATGGCCGCTTCGGCCTGGTCCAGGGTTTCAACACCGCGCGGCCAGAAGCCGCTGGAGTACTTCAGGTGCTGGCCCAGGGCAATCTGGTAGAACCCGGCAGGCACTTCGTAGTGTTGCTCGTTGGCGGCATCGGTTTCGATGGCAATGGCCGATTCGGCCAATTCATCCATCAGCGCCTGGGTTCGTGCTGACGACCGTTCCGGGTCGTGCGCAAACTCCTGGCGCAAACGCTTGCGCAACAGGCGGCGAATGCCAAGACGGATCGCCACGTCGGGGGCCAACCCTTTTTCGGCCAGGTCAATCGAATTCATGATGAGGAAGTCCTTGTGTCAGGCGTGTTCGGGAGGCCGGGCGCGGGCGTCATCACCCTTCGCCGATTCGCGCGGCGGGATTTCGCGAGCCAGCCAAAACAGGAAAGGCAGAATGATTGCCCAGCTTATGCCGGTAGCCGCAATGACCTGCCAGGCCGGGGCTACCCACTCGACAGCGCCGAAGCGTGAGCCGGCAAAGTACGAAAACGGGGAACCAATCAGGCCGCACACCGCCAACAGCCGGAGACGCTGCTTGAAGGCCGCCATGGAATGGTTGATGACCAGGGCCAGGGCCAGCCACAGCAGCATGATCCAAAGCGGGGCTGCACCGGCCACTGGCCAGGCCAGCGTGTAATTGAGCAGGCCCAGTTGAACCCAGGCGGTATCGAGAACGACGCCAATGCTCAGGCACACGGCAATCATTCGCAGATCGAGAGGATGACGGTTTACCCGGTTGAGTTGCCAGAGGGCCATGACGCCCACCACCAGCAAACCGGTCCATAGCCAGCCATAGGCCGCCCCGATGACACAGGCCGGCCAGCTGAGCTGGAAAAACCCCTGGTTGATCAGCCAGGCACGACTCACTGAGCGTCCCCGGTCAATCCGGTTGGCGTGGCTGGCCGATAGTCTGGCCCCGCCAGCAGCAGGTGTACGTCGCTGATGGCCCGCTCTCTGAATCCGCCTTCGCAATACGCCAGGTAGTAACGCCAGCGACGGCGGAAGGTGTCATCGAAGCCCATCGGCGCAATTCGATCCCAGGCCGCTTCGAACGCTTCCCGCCAGTCCTTGAGCGTGAGCGCATAGCTGGTGCCGAAGTCGGCCAGCTCGATCAGACCAAGTCGGGTGGAGCGCGCCATTGATTGCGTGATGGCGCTGATCGAAGGAATGAAACTGCCCGGAAAAACGTAGCGCTTGATGAAATCCACGCTCTTCAGCGACTTGGCGTAACGGAAATCTTCAATGGTGATGGCCTGGATCAATGCCAGGCCACCGGGCTTGAGCAGGCTGTCGATCCTGGCCAGGTAGGTGTCGAGGAAATCATGGCCGACGGCTTCGATCATCTCGACCGACACGACCTTGTCGTACTGGCCGTCCAGCGCCCGGTAATCCTGCATCAACAAAGTGATTCGGTCGGCCAGACCCGCTTCCTCAACCCGCTGACGCGCCAGTTCGTACTGCTCACGGGAGATGGTGGTGGTCGTTACCTGACAACCGTACTCGGCCGCGGCGAACAAGGCCAGGCCGCCCCACCCGGTGCCGATTTCCAGCAGGTGGTCGTCCGGGCCAAGCTTCAGCTGGCGGCAAATCCGATGAAGCTTGTGATCCTGGGCATCGGCCAGCGTGTCATCAGCCTTCAGGTACAGGCCGCTGGAATACATCATCTTCGGGTCGAGCCAGGTCGCAAAGAAATCGTTGCCCAGGTCGTAATGGGCAGCAATGTTGCGGCGACTGCCATTCAGGGAATTGCGGTTGAAACGGTGCCAGATCTTGAGCAGCGCGCCGCTGATCCTGGCACCGCCTTCGTCCAGTGTATTCAAGGCGTCGCGGTTGCGGGCCAGCACCTGGATCACCGATACCAGCTCGGGGCTGTCCCACAAGCCGGCCATGTAGGCCTCGGCCGCACCCATACTGCCGCCGGTGGCCATCAATCGCCAGAATTTCAGATCGTGTATTTCGACCCTGCCCACCAGACCATCATCGGGATGGCCCAAGGTCATTTCTCCCAGCGGATCGCGGATGACCAGTTGGCCTCGGGTAATGACGGACAAGCGCTTGGCGGCCTGGCGACGCAGCCAACGATCAAGACGATTACCTTGAGTGCTCATTTCGGATGTATCGATGGTTTTTTCGGCCTGACTCATGAATTCTCCGACGCTTTGGCAGGGTGCGGGTAAAACGGCACTCGCTTGAGCCAAAGCCTGAACGCCTGCCAGTAAATGCCCGCGACGACCTTCATGGTCATGAGCGGGAAACGGAGTGGCATCCACCGCATGGCGCGACCGGTCAGGGGCGCGAGTTGAAGTTGCATGCCAGCCGCAAAGTATTCTGAGCCGCCGTCGGTCACCAGCATGTGAACACCAAGGCGGTCATCCTCAAGTCGGAAACGCCAGTCGTAGTCCAGCTTCATTGGCAGAAACGGCGAGACGTGAAAGCGTTTGTCGAAGTTGAATTGATAATCCGGGCCGGTCTGCTCCCGACAATCCAGCACATAGGCGAACCGTTCTTTCCACGGCGTGTTGTGAATCTCGGCAACGATGAACGCCAGCCTGCCCTGATGGTGGCAGAAGTAGAAACTGACCGGATTGAAGCAATAGCCCCACTGACGCAGGTGGGTAAGCAGAAAGATCGGGCCGTCGGGTTGCACGCCCTGTTGTTCTTCGACCTGGTTGCGGACCGCTTCACCGAGGCCCTGCTCCGGCGGCCCCAGGTAGTCACTGCGACGAAAACTGACCAGATTGAAGCGTTCGACCGACCACCAGCGGCTGCGCTGAAACTGCGCGTCGATGGTATCGACATCCAACAGGCTGTAGCTGACACGGTAGCGGAAACGGTGGAGCGTCGGTTGCAGGCGTCGGTGCCAGACCGTGCCATGCGCCAGGCGGTTATCCATTCTGCCCGGCCAGGTGATCGATGACTTGCCGCGCGCTGCGAACGCCGTCCTCATGGAAGCCCCAGCCCCACCAGGCACCGCAGAACCACGTTCGCCGCTGGCCATTGATTTCTGCCCAGCGACGCTGCGCCAGGATGGCTTCCGGCGTAAACACCGGGTGGTGATACTGGCGCTTGACCAGGATCTTGTCGGGGTCAATCAGGTCGGTCTGGTTCAGCGAGACGATATAGTCCGTCGAGGACTGGATTCCCTGCAGCTTGTTCATGTAATACGACACACGGCACTGCTCGGCATCGCGCGGGTCGCGCCTGACGTTCCAGCTGGCCCGCGCGGCTGGCAAGGCGGGCAATACCGATATGTCGGTATGCAATACCGTTTCATTCGGCTGATAGGCAATTGACCCGAGGACGCTGCGTTCCAGCTCGTCGGCATCGACCAGCATGCGCAGGGCCTGATCCGAGTGGCAGGCCAGAATGACGCAGTCAGCCTGCAGTTCACCAGAGTCCGTCGTCAGCCGGACACCGTCATCAAGCCGTTGGACACCGTGTACCGGATTGCCGAGGCGAAAATCGGCAGCGCACTGGCTGGCTTGTTCAACGTAGGCCCGGCTGCCACCACTCACGGTCCGCCAGGTCGGCCGGTCGCTGAGCTGAAGCATTGCGTGGTTATCCATGAAGGCCAGCAGGTGGCGCATCGGGAAGTCACGAATCTGACCCATCGGGGCCGACCAGAGAGCCGAAGCCATCGGCAGCAAATGCAATTCAGAGAAGGTTTTTCCGAGCCCGCTTTGATCAAGCCAGTCACCGAGGGTCAGTCGATCATCAAGTGATGCCAGCAGCGACGGTGCCTGCTTGTAGAAGCGAATGATGTCTCGCACCATGCCCAGGAAACGTGGCCGGAAAAGGTTGGATCGCTGGCAGAACAGGCGATTGAGGTTGGTCGCGTTGTACTCGATTCCGCTGGCCGGGTCGGAGACCGCAAAGCTCATGTCCGAATCCTTCCAGGCAACCCCCATTTGCCGAAGCCACTCGCTGAACAGCGGATAGTGGCCTTCGTTGAAAACGATGAACCCTGAATCGACCGGAATCGGCTCGCCGTCGCCTTCGATCAGGTGGGTATCAGCGTGGCCGCCCAGCCGATGATCGGCTTCAAACACGACAACTTCATGCTGCTGACTCAGGTGCCAGGCGGCATACAGACCGGCTACACCCGCGCCGACAATCGCAATCTTCATCAGCTGGCCTCGATGCGACGAGCGCGCCGGATCGCATCAGGCACCGGTTTGAGGTCCGACACCAGCCCGAACAGGCTCATGGCCCGGAGCACGTAATAGCTCACGTCGACTTCCCACCAGTAAAACCCCTGGCGGGCTGAACCGGGATAGTGATGGTGGTTGTTGTGCCATCCCTCGCCGAGGGTGATCAAGGCAAGAAACCAGTTGTTGCGGCTGTCATCGCGCGTGTTGTAACGGCGCTTGCCCCAGACATGGGACAGGGAATTGATGGTCAGCGTGGCATGGATCAGGGCAACGGTCGAGATGAAGTAACCCCAGACCAGCAGTTGCCAGGCGTTCGTTCCAAGTCCGGGTGCCAGCCACTCGAACAAGGCACCCAGCCCGAACAGTGCCGCCGCGTAGGCAACCGGAACGGCCAGATCGTGGCGGTCGAGCCAACGAAGCTCAGGATACTTGGCCAGGTCGGGAATCTGTTTCAGGTCCGTTTCGAAATGCTTGCGACTCAGAAACCAGCCCATGTGACTCCACAAGAACCCGTGTCTCGGGCTGTGCGGGTCTTCGGGACGATCGGACACCTTGTGGTGGTGACGGTGGTGGGCGGCCCACCACAGCGGGCCACGCTGGGTAGCGCTGGCGCCAATCAGCGCGAAAAAGAACTGTAGAGGCCGAGAGGTCTTGAAGGTTCGATGGGAAAAATACCGATGGTAAAACGCCGTGATGGCAAACATCCGCAACAGGTAGCTGGCCAGGCAGACAACGACCGCCACCCAGGACACGCCGACAAAGAACACACCCAGGCAAGCCAGGTGCAGGCCAATGAAGGGAAGGATGCGAAGCCAATCGATACGTTCCGGGTTGGCATCCGACAGGTTGGCGGGGGTGTCGGATCGAACCCACGACTTGACTGCTTGCTTCAAACTCATGCGAGATTTTTGGTGCTCTGATAAACGTGAGACGCCGCTATTACACGCCGGGGCGGTGAAACGACCGTGAACCGGAAATGCGCTTGCCGGACAGACTCGGAAGTCGCAGTCTCCCGCTGTCCGGGTCGTTGAACCAGGGGATCGTGGAATTCCTTCTTGACGAGGTTCTTTTTTCCTAGGCCAGGGTAAGCAAGGGGCGCATGCCAGGCATCAACCACCCGCACGAGAATCCTACACCGTCGCGAACGGAAAATGGAGGAAAAACATGGGCTCTCGAACACGCGGGCTCAGTCTCGTCGAACTGCTGATTGTCCTTGCCGTCATGGCGGTGGTCGTGAGCCTGACGACCCCCGGACTGGCCACCTTGATTGAACGCAACCGGATCGTTGCTTCATCGAATGGCCTGGTGGGCCACTTGAATTATGCGCGCCAGGAGGCCGTGATGCGGGGCGAATTTGTCTCGGCCTGTCCGAGCGTAGACCAGCAACGCTGCAGCCAGGACAATCAGTGGCACCAGGGGTTCATCGTATTCCGCGACCCGAACCGCAGCGGCCAGCCAGGCAGTGACGCCGACATCCTGAGAGCGGTTGGCCCGGCGGCCGACCTGCAAATGCTATCGGGCGGCCGGACACGGGTGCGCTTTCAACCCGGCGGTGCCGCCTACGGCACAAACCTGACCATTCGCGTTTGCCGGCAAGACGCGCGTGCCGCCGGCCGGGCGGTGGTGGTTTCCAACCCCGGCCGGGTGCGAGTGGCCACACTTTCCGATGCTGAAGAGTGCATTTGAAGGACTGACGGCGATCGCGCCTTCACGTTGCATACGGGTGCGTATGGGAGTATTATCAAACATCTGTTTGAATCAGGCGTTTGAAATTGAGCCATTTGGCGACACAAAGCACGGGAACGGTGGACCGCATTCTGGATGTGGCCGAACGTCTGTTTGCTGAAAACGGCTTCCACGCCACGTCGTTGCGTCAGATCACCCAGGATGCCGAGGTCAACCTGGCCGCCGTCAATTACCACTTTGGCTCCAAGCAGGCACTGATTGTTGCCGTCTTCAAGCGGCGGCTGGATGCGCTGAACAGCGCGCGCCTGGCTCGTTTGGACGAACTGCTGGCCAGCGACGCACCACCGGCCCTGGAAGCCGTTCTGGACGCCTTTGTCCGTCCGGCCATTGTGTTCACCCACGCTTCGGATGAAACCGGCCACCGATTCATGCGGATCTTGTTGCGGGCCTTCGCCGATCAGGATGCCGATCTGCATGCCGCACTCAGTAGCGAATACGCCCATGTCATGCGTCGCTTCGCCGCGGCCATCGCCGAAACATTGCCCGATCACTGTCCGGACCGGATTCGTCGCCAGCTCGACTTCATCGTCGGCGCACTGACCCACACGATGGCCGAGTCCGGACACGATGACCCAGGCCAGATCGCTGACGATCTGGTTCGTTTTTCCGCTGCCGGCCTCGGCAGCCTGCCCCACCCTTCTTTACAAACCGCAAACCAAGTCGGTGCAAAAGGCACCTTGGAGATTGTTCGATGACTCTGTCACTTTTACTGATTTTCCTGATTGGTCTGGCCGCCCTGGCGTGGTTCCGGTCGCCTGCCTGGCTGTTTGCCGCTTTTGCCGGCGGTCTCACGGCGCTTAGCCTGGCTGCGCTGCCCGTGGCCCTGGCCCTCGAGGTGGTGTTGATCGCCTCAACCGTGGCCCTGGTCTTCATGGCGGTCAAGCCGTTACGCCGTGCGGTCTTGTCACGCCCGCTGTTTAACTGGTTCAAAGGCGTGCTGCCCGCCATGTCGGCCACCGAAAAGGAAGCGCTGGATGCCGGCACCGTGTGGTGGGACGCGGAACTGTTTTCCGGCAAGCCGGACTGGAAAGTCCTTTTTGACATGCCCAAGCCAACGTTGACCGAGGAAGAGCAGGCGTTCATTGACGGACCTGTTGAAGAGCTTTGCGCCATGCTCGATGACTGGCAGATCAACCGCGAACTCAAGGATCTTCCGCCGGAGGTTTGGCAGTACATCAAGGACCAGCGTTTCCTGAGCATGATCATCCCGAAGGAATACGGCGGTCTTGATTTCACCTCCCAGGGCAACGCGGCCGTGGTCACCAAGATTTCCACTCGCAGCCTGACTGCGGCAGTGTCGATCATGGTGCCGAACTCGCTCGGCCCCGGCGAGTTGCTGATGCACTTTGGCACCGACGCCCAGAAAGATCATTACCTGCCGCGCCTGGCCCGCGGTGAAGAGGTTCCCTGCTTCGCACTCACCTCACCGATGGCCGGCTCGGACGCCGCCTCCATGCCCGACGAGGGCGTTGTCTGCAAGGAAGTCATCGATGGCAAGGAAGTCCTTGGCCTTCGCGTAAGTTGGGACAAGCGCTATATCACCCTGGCCCCGGTGGCCACGGTGCTGGGCCTGGCCTTCAAGACCCGCGACCCGGATGGCCTGCTGGGCGGCAAGGAACACCTGGGCATCAGCTGCGCGCTGATCCCGACCAGCACCGAAGGCGTGGAAATCGGCAACCGCCACCTGCCCGGTGGCAGCCTGTTCATGAATGGCCCGACCCGCGGCAAGGATGTGTTCATCCCGATGGACTGGGTGATTGGCGGCCAGGATCGTATCGGCCAGGGCTGGAGCATGCTGATGCATTGCCTGGCAGCGGGACGTGCCATTTCCCTGCCCGCGCAGGGCGTGGCCGGCGGCAAAATGGCCAGCCTGCTTACCGGCGCCTACGCCCGGATCCGTTACCAGTTCAAGCAGCCGATTGGCCACTTCGAAGGCATTGAGGAGCCGCTGGCCCGGATTGGTGGTGAAGCCTATCGCATGGAGGCCGCCCACAAGCTGACCATGAGCGCCCTCGACCGTGGCGACAAGCCGGTGGTGCTGTCGGCCATCCTGAAAGCCTATTTGACCGAAGCCAACCGCAGGGTCATCAACGATGCCATGGACGTGCACGGCGGCAAAGCCGTGGTTGAAGGCCCGGGCAACTACCTGTCGATGGGTTATCAGGCGCTGCCCGTATCAATCACCGTGGAAGGCGCCAACATCCTTACCCGTTCGATGATCGTGTTCGGTCAGGGCGCCATTCGCTGCCACCCCTACCTGCTGAAGGAAATGCTGGCCGCCCAGGACAATGACCTGGCCGCCTTTGACACGGCATTGTGGGCCCACGTCGGCTTCCTGATCAGCAACGGCGTGCGCGCGCCGCTGCTGGGCCTGACCGGTGGTCTGCTCAGCCAGAGCCCGGTATCGGGACCCAGCGCCCGTTATTACCGCCGCGTGAATCGCCTGACCTCGGCCTTTACCTTGACGGCTGACCTGGCGCTGCTGATTCTCGGCGGCAAGTTCAAGTTCGCCGAGAAGCTTTCCGGCCGATTTGCCGATGCCCTGGCACACCTGTTCATGGCCTCGGCCACGCTGCGTCGATTCGAAGACGATGGTCGGCCCGAGGAAGACCTGCCGCTGCTGCGCTTCGCCGTTGAAGACAGCCTGCACCAGGTGGAGGAAGCCCTGCATTCGGTGTACCGCAACTTCCCGATTCCGCTGTTGGGCCGGGTCCTGCGCCTGATTTGCTTCCCGACTGGCCGCCGCCACCCTGTGGCCGACGACAAGACCGGTCACAAGATCGCCCGTTTGCTGCTGAGCAAGACCGCCAGCCGCGAGCGCTTGGTCGCTGGCGTCTACGAGTCAAAAGAAGCCGATGGTACCGGCATTGTTCTGCAGGCCTTTGATGCGGTACTGAAGGCCGAGCCGGCTGAAAATGCCATTCGCAATGCCTTCAAGGCTGTACCGTCGCCGGTCAACGTCAAGGCCCTGGCGCGCAAAGGCGTGGAGGCTGGCGTGATTACCGAGGATCAGGCCGCCGACCTGATCCTGGCCCAGGAACTCAGCGCCAAGGTGATTGCCGTGGACGAGTTCACGCCGGAAGAACTGGCAGGCCAGGTCGAAGACCAACGCCCGGTCCTGGCCGAAGCCAGTTAAGCTGGTCTGACCCCTTACGGCAAAAAGCAAGACCTTTTTGTCGCGAAGCAGCAAAAGCAACAAAGGCATATCTGCGAGATAAAACGTCAGTAGTCTTTCTTGCTTGGCTGCTTTGCGACCTAAAGGTTTTGAGGGCCTGAACAAACTCGAACTGACAAATTACCTAAGGATGAAACATGACTGACCACAAGCTTCGCGTGCGGCGTGCTGCCGTGCTGGGTTCGGGCGTGATGGGCGCGCAGATTGCCGCCCATCTGACCGCCGCCGGCATTCCCGTCGACCTGTACGACCTGCCTTCCGACGGCAAACAGCGCAGCGAGATTGCCGGCAAGGCAGTCCAGGGCCTGGCCAAACTCAAACCCGCGCCGTTGGCCACTCGCAGCCTGGCTCAGTTCATCACCCCGCGCAACTTCGAGGACGACCTCGAGCAACTGGCCCACTGCGATTTCATCATCGAGGCCATCGTCGAGCGGATGGACATCAAGAAGTCGCTGTATGAAAAGATCGGCCCGCACATTCATGCCGATGCCTTCTTCGTGACCAACACCTCCGGCCTGTCGATCACCGAACTGGCCGGCGTGGTCCCCGAAGCGCTGAAAACCCGTTTCTGCGGCGTGCATTTCTTCAACCCGCCGCGCTACATGCACCTGGTCGAGTTGATTCCGCATGACGGCACCGACGCCAAAGTCATGGATCTGCTGGAAGACTTCCTGACTCGCAACCTGGGCAAGGGCGTGGTCCGCTGCAAGGACACCGCCAACTTCATCGCCAACCGCGTGGGCGTATTCACCATGTGGTCGACCATGCACCACGCCCAGCGCTTGGGGCTAGGCTTCGACACCGTCGACGCGCTGACCGGCCCGGCCATTGGCCGGCCCAAGAGCGCCACCTTCCGGCTGGCTGACGTGGTTGGCCTGGACACCATGGCCAACGTCATCAAGACCATGGACGCCAAGCTGGAAGACGACCCCTGGCACCACCTGTTCAAGGCACCGGACTGGCTGCAGAAACTGATTGAGGCCGGCGCGCTGGGTCAGAAGGCTGGCGCCGGCGTGTTCCGCAAGGAAGGCAAGGAAATCAAGGTGTTCGACCCGGAAACCGGAAACTATCGCAGCACTGACTACAGCCTGCGCGACGAGGTCAAGGCGATCCTGGCCATCAAGGATCCGGGCGACAAGCTGGCCGAGCTGGCCAAGTGCGACTACCCGGAAACCGAATTCCTCTGGGCCATCCACCGTGATCTGTTCCACTACTGCGCCCATCACCTGGCCGCGATTGCCGAATCGGCCCGCGAGATCGACCTGGCCATGCGCTGGGGCTACGGCTGGAAGCTGGGTCCCTTCGAGCAGTGGCAGGCCGCCGGCTGGCGCCGCATTGCCTGCCTGATCGAAGCCGACACCGAGGCCGGAAAGGCCGAGGTTGACGTAGTGCTGCCCAAGTGGGTGGGCGATGTTGAAGGGGTGCACGGCCCAGGCGGCTCCTACTCGGGCGAAACCAACCAGGTCAGCCCGCGTCCGGATCTGCCGGTTTACCAGCGCCAGCACCAGCCCGAGCGATTGATTGGCGAGGCCAGCCACAGCGGCCAGACGGTGCATGAGACCGATGCCATCCGCCTGTGGACGCTGGAAGACGATGTGCTGATCGCCAGCCTGAAAACCAAGATGGGCGT
>PWYW01000019.1 GCA_003567685.1 Gammaproteobacteria bacterium | reverse complement strand
GCGAGCTTCAGCGCACACCTTGGTCAGCGCCGCGGTCAGCGTGGTCTTGCCGTGGTCAACGTGGCCAATCGTGCCGACATTCACGTGCGGCTTGCTGCGTTCGAACTTTGCCTTGGACATGAGCCTAAAACTCCGTATACCTGTTTGTTTAACAGCGGTTACAAAAATACCCGGACCGCTCCACCCGGAACCATCCGATCAAAATTGGTGCCCACGACTGGAATCGAACCAGTGACCTCTCCCTTACCAAGGGAGTGCTCTACCGCCTGAGCTACGCGGGCCTGTCTTTCTGCATTTTGGAGCGGGTGATGGGAATCGAACCCACATCATCAGCTTGGAAGGCTGAGGTTCTACCATTGAACTACACCCGCAAACCCTGGCGATTCCCAAGCCGGGATAAGTGGTGGAGGGGGCAGGATTCGAACCTGCGAAGGCTTAGCCAGCAGATTTACAGTCTGCCCTCGTTGACCGCTTGAGTACCCCTCCAAGAATTCTTTCACCAAACTCCTGGAATCCTGTGAGGCAATACTTTGCCGCACGAAGCCCCCTATTTTCCGCCATGGATTTTGTGATGTCAACAGCAAAATGACTTTTCGTTGACTCGATCCACGGGGCCCATCGGATCAAGGACTGATCTGCGGCGGGATCCTGAAATTGCGCAGACTCAGCTGGGCGTTACACGTTGAAGCGGAAGTGCATGACATCGGCCTCATTGACGATGTAATCGCGCCCCTCCAGCCTGAGCTTGCCGGCCGCCTTGGCGCCGGACTCGCCCTTGCAGGCAATGAAATCGTCGAATGCCGTGACCTCCGCCCGAATGAAGCCTTTTTCGAAATCGGTGTGAATTCGGCCAGCCGCCTGCGGCGCGGTCGCGCCACGGTGAACCGTCCAGGCGCGCACTTCCTTGACGCCGGCAGTAAAGAAGGTCAACAAATCCAGCAGCTGGTAGCCGGCCCGGATCAGACGATGCAAGCCAGGCTCGGTCTGGCCCAGATCGGCCAGAAACTCGGCCTGCTCCTCTGGACTCAGCTCGGCCAGCTCGGCCTCCATGGCCGCGCACAGCACCACCACCTCGGCGGCTTCCTTGTCGGCATGGTCGCGAACCCGCTGCACCAGCGGATTATCGCTGGCGGCCGAATCGTCGACGTTGGCCACGTAGAGCACCGGCTTGGCGGTAATGAACTGCCAGCTACCCAAGAGTGCCCGGGCCTCGGGCTCAAGATCGAGCGTTCGCAGGGGGTGGCCTTCTCCCAGGTGAGCGACCACCTGCTCAAGCACTGCAGCCAGGCGCTTGGCATCCTTGTCGCCCGACTTGGTTTGACGGCTGGTCCGGTCCAATGCTCGCTCAGCGGCGTCGAGATCAGCCAGCACCAACTCCGTTTCAATGATCTCTATGTCCGCCAGGGGATCTACCCGGCCAGCCACATGAACCACGTCGTCATTTTCAAAGCAGCGAACAATATGGGCGATCGCATCGGTTTCGCGAATATGGGCGAGAAACTTGTTGCCCAGACCCTCACCGCGCGAAGCACCGGCTACCAGCCCGGCAATGTCAACAAACTGCATCATCGTCGGCACTACCCGTTCCGGACTGACAATCCCGGCCAATTGCTCGAGCCGCGGATCGGGCACGGGCACCATGCCAACGTTGGGCTCAATGGTGCAGAACGGGTAGTTCTCGGCCGCGATTTCGGCCTTGGTCAGGCAATTGAACAAGGTTGACTTGCCAACATTCGGCAGACCAACGATTCCGCATTTGAAGCCCATGGTGGTTCCTTGAGAACGGTAAAAGGTAAAAGGTAAAAGGTAAAAGGCGGGGCGCGTTCCGATTAACGGGTGGGCGGCCTTTCCCGCGATCCGTCGGCCGGGTCTTTTGAATGCAGCGCCTGCATGGCGCGCTCGGGACGGCCGGACACCAGGTCTGGCAGCACGTCGGCGGCGCGGTCGATCGAATCGAGGATCGCTCGCTCGTCGTCAGCGTTGGCGCGGCCCAGCACCCAGGGCGTGACGCCTTCGCGCGTGCCGGGATGACCGATGCCGATCCGCACCCGCCAGAAGTTCTGGCTACCCAGGTGCTGGAAGGTGCTGCGCAGGCCGTTGTGGCCGCCATGGCCACCGCCCTGCTTCAGGCGCACCGAGCCCGGCGGCAGGTCAAGGTCGTCGTAGGCAATGACCACCCGCTCTGCCGCTACCTCGAAGTAGTCGGTGGCGGCGCGAATCGCCTGGCCGGAGTTGTTCATGAAGGTATCGGGCTTGAGGAACACGCAGTCGGCTCCGGCGAATGATGCCTTCGAGGCTTCGCCATGCAGCTTGCGATTGGGCTTGAGGTTGAGCGCCTGACGCCGATCGAGGGCATCAAGAAACCAGAACCCGGCATTATGCCGGGTTCTGTCGTACTTCGGCCCGGGGTTACCCAGGCCGGCAATCAGCCAGCGGTCGCTCATGAGCGCACTCAGGCGTCCTTGCCTTCCTCTTTGCTTTCTTCGTCGCCAGCATCGTCAGCAGACTCATCACCCTCTTCCGACTCGGCAACCGTCTCGACTTCAGCCGCCTGACCCAGTGCGGCATCGGCTTGGGCCGCAGCCTCACCGGTACCCTGGCCGGCGCGGATAAAGATCGCGGTCACGACCGGATGATCCGACTCGGGGTTGATCTCCAGCGACGGAACGGTGACGCCTTCCGGCAGCACGATCTCGCTGACCATAACGCTCTCGCCCGGCTGCAGATTGGCCAGGTCAACTTCCAGGTACTCCGGCAGGTTGCCCGGCAACGCGTCGATTTCGATTTCGGTGGCCTGATGGGAAATAACGACACCCGCTTTCTTGCCGGCTTCCGACTTCTCTTCGTTCACGAAGTGCAGCGGTACGCTCATCCGAATCGACACGTCGTCGGAGATGCGCAAGAAATCGATGTGCGTCAGGCGCGGCTTGAACGGGTGGCGCTGCAGATCACGCAGAACCACTTTCTGACGCTTGTTTTCGACGTTGAGCTCGAGGATCGAGGAGAAGAAGGCCTCGCTCTCGGTCATGTGCAGGACGCTGTCGTGATCGACGGTGATAATGGCTGGATCGCGCTCGCCGCCGTAAACGACGGCCGGGACCCGACCCGCACGACGCAGGCGGCGGCTCGCACCTTTCCCCACGTCCGTACGCATTTCCGCCGGAATCTTGAAGGATTTGGACATTGGATGATCTCTCTTAATCTAGGGTTGAAACACCGAAACCCGCGACCAGGTTTCGGGGCAAGCCGAACATTATAGCCTTTAACAGCGGAGAGAAGGAAGAGGGGAGGCGGGAGATGGCGAAAAGGGCCCAGCGGGCCCTTTTCGTGGTTTCATCGCTGGCGTGCGGGATGTTGCCGCGCCGCCCTGCCCAGGCGACGACGCTCAGTCTTCGCCGAAGGCGAAGCCGAACAGGTGCAGCAGACTCGTGAACAGGTTGTAGATCGAAACGAACAAGGTCACAGTGGCCATGATGTAGTTTCGTTCCCCGCCGCGGACGATCTGCTGAGTCTGGAACAGGATCAGGCCGCACATCAACAGGGCGAACATGGCCGACACTGCCAGGCTGAGCGCCGGCATCTGGAAAAAGATGGCGCCCAAACCGGCCAGGAAGGCCACCAGGATGCCGACAAACAAGAACGGCCCCATGAAGGAAAAGTCTTTTTTGGTGACCATGGCAAAGCCGGACAAGCCGATGAAGGCCACCGCCGTGATACCCATGGCGCCAATCACCAATTCGTGACCGTTGCTGAATGCCTCAGTGTAGGCACCGATGATTGGCCCCAGGGTCATGCCCATGAAGCCGGTCAGGGCAAACACGCTGAGCAAGCCCCAGGCCGAATTGCGCAGCGCCATGGTCAGAAACAACAGACCGAAGTATCCCGCCAGGGTCAGCACCAGGCCGGGATGCGGCCAGTTGTTGGCCATGGACACCCATGCCATGGCGGCGCTGAACAGCAAGGTCATCGACAGCAGGTTCCAGGTGTTGCGCAGAACCTTGCGCGCGCCCTCGTCGATTTCGACCTGGCCGGCGCGGGGTAAGGTGCTGGTACGCAGTTGATCATTCATGGTGCAAACGTCCTTGTTTCAACGGTTGAGCGGATCAGAATCGGCAAATTAGACGACAAGGATACCGAATTGGTTTCAATCTTTCGTTGCGCCTTTCAACGGTTACAACCGCGGCGGCTCCGGGCCCTTGCGCGGAATGAAGCCTTCGATCAGCAACAGAATCACACCAATCACGATCACGCTGTCGGCCACGTTGAATGCCGGCCAGTGCCAGCCGCGATAGTGCACGTCGATAAAATCGACAACGTAGCCAAACCGTAACCGATCGATCAGATTGCCAATCGCTCCACCCAGTACCAGGCTGATGGCGACCGGCAGCAGCCGGGAGCGGTTGGGCAGGCGCCACAGCCAGATCATCAAAATGGCGCTGATACCGATTGCCACCACGGAGAAAAACCAGCGCTGCCAGCCACCGGCCCCGGCCAGAAAGCTGAAGGCCGCGCCCTCGTTATGGGCCAGCGTCAGGTTCAGCCAGCTGGTCACCTCCAGCGGCCGGTACAGGGCCAGGTGGGTGCTCGCCAGGTGCTTGGTCCAGGCATCCAGCACCACCAGCACGCCGGCCAGGCCCAGCCACATCAGGTAGGTGGGTGCCCGCATCGGCGCCATGTCAGCCCCAGCGCCGGACTTCGCCGGCCCCGTCGACATTGTCCACGCAGCGGCCGCAAAGCTCTGGATGCGCGGCAATCTTGCCCACGGTGTCGCGGTGGTGCCAACAACGCACACACTTGGCATGTTCTGTGCGACGCACACTGAAACGAAGCGTGGTGCCGGCGACCTCGGCCGTTTTGGCCCCCTCGCCCGCCGGTCCCAGGTGGACATCCGACGAAAGCAGCAAAAAGCGCAGTTCGTCTCCCACATCCGCCAGCCGTTTGGCCAGATCGCCATCAGCCTCGAGGGTAATTTCTGCAGCCAGTGACGACCCAATCACCTTTTCGCGCCTCAGCGCTTCAAGGTGCGGGCCAACGACTTCTTTAACCTGGCGCAGCATTTCCCACCGCTGGCGCTCGGCGTCGTCACTCGCGGCCAGTCCGTCGTACCAGGTGGCCAACGTGACCGACTCGTCACGCTCGCCCGGCATCAAGGCCCAGATTTCCTCGGCGGTAAAACAAGCGATTGGCGCCATCCAGCGAACCAGGGCCTCCAGCAAATGCCACATGGCGGTCTGGGCCGAACGACGCGCGGCGTGATCCTCTGGAAGGGTATAGAGCCGATCCTTGATGATGTCCAGATAGAACGCGCCCATGTCGAGACTGCAGAAATGGTGCAAGCGCTGGTAAATGGTCAGGAAACGGTAGTTGGCATAGGCGTCGACAATCTCAGCCTGCAGGCCGGCGGCCAGGTCGACCGCGTAGCGATCCAGCGGTAACAGATTGTCCAACGGCAGCGCATGCTGATCGGGCTCGAAACCGTTCAGGTTACCGAGCAGAAAGCGGGCGGTGTTGCGAATGCGGCGATAGGCATCGGCCACGCGCTTGAGAATTTCGTCGGAAACGTTCATTTCCTGGCGATAGTCGGCCGCAGCCACCCACAGGCGCAGGATATCGGCGCCCAGGGTATTCATGATCTGCTGCGGCGCAACCACGTTGCCCTGGGACTTGGACATCTTGCGACCTTCGGCATCGACGGTGAAGCCGTGGGTGAGCACCTGGCGGTACGGTGCCTGCCCGTGCATCGCCACCGACGTCAGCAGCGAAGACTGAAACCAGCCGCGGTGCTGGTCGGAACCTTCCAGGTAAAGATCAGCCGGACGCGACAGCTCGTCGCGCTGGTCAAGCACGGCGTGGTGAGTCACGCCGGAGTCGAACCACACATCAAGAATGTCGGGCACCGGTTCATATTGACTGGCATCGACACCGAGACGTTCGGCGATGTCATCGGCATACCAGGCATCAACGCCCTCCTCGGCGACGATATCGGCCAGCCGGGCCAGCAAATTAGAGGTCTCCGGGTGCGGCTCCTGGGTTTCGCGGTCAATGAAAAGCCCCAGCGGCACCCCCCAGGTGCGCTGGCGCGAAATGCACCAGTCGGGCCGCGTTTCAACCATGCCGCGAATACGCGCCTGGCCCCACTCCGGCACCCAACGGACCTGGTCAATGGCTGCCAGCGCCTGCTCGCGAAGCCCGGCCTGATCCATCGAGATGAACCACTGTGGCGTGGTCCGGAACGCGGTTGGTGTCTTGTGGCGCCAACAATGCGGGTAGCTGTGATCGAAGGCCCTGTCGGACAGCAGACTGCCGTTGGCGCGCATGTGCTCGACCAGCGTCTTGTTGGCTTTCCAGACAAATTCACCGCCGACCACCGGCGTGCCCTCGACGAACACGCCGCGTCCGTCGATCGGGTTGACCACCGGCAGGTCGTAGTTCTGCCCGACCTCGAAGTCTTCCTGGCCATGGCCCGGCGCGGTGTGCACCGCACCGGTACCGGTGTCGGTGGTGACGTGCTCGCCCAGAATGACAGGCACTTGCAGGCCGTTGTAGGGATGGTTGAGCGCCAGATTCTCCAGCGCCCGGCCAGCCACCCGACCCAGTTCACTGACGTCATCCAGTCCGATTCGTGTGACGACCTCCTCGGTCAGCTCGGCCGCAATCACCAGATCAAGCTGACGCTCGCCCTGGAAGCCGCGCAGCAGCACGTAGTCCAGCTCGGCGTTCAGGCACACCGCCTGGTTGGCCGGGATGGTCCATGGCGTCGTCGTCCAGATCACCACGCCGGCATCATCGGCCAGTTCCGCAGCGCCAAACAGGCTGGCCAGTGCCTCTTGATCGACGGCCGGGAACAGTACGTCGATTGAACTGGACGTCTTGTCCTGGTATTCGATCTCGGCTTCGGCCAGCGCCGAGCCGCAGTCGAAGCACCAGTGCACCGGCTTGACTCCGCGCTTGAGATGGCCGCGCTCGACCATCCTGGCCAGGGCGCGCAACATATCCGCCTCGTAGCTGAAGTCGCGGGTAGCATAGGGTCGATCCCAGTCACCCAGGCCACCCAGACGCTTGAAGTCCTCGCGCTGGCGATCGATCTGCTTCCCGGCATACTCCCGGCATTTCTGGCGGAAGGCCGCAGCGTCCACTTTCTGGCCCACCTTGCCCACCTTTTTTTCCACCTGCAGCTCAATGGGCAAGCCGTGGCAATCCCAGCCAGGAATGTAGGGCGCCCGGTAGCCGGCCATCAGCGCCGAGCGGATGACAATGTCCTTCAAAACCTTGTTGACCGCGTGGCCAATGTGAATGTCACCATTGGCATACGGTGGGCCGTCGTGCAACACGAACAACGGGCGCTGTGCAGTTTCTTCCTGAATCTTTTCGTACAGCCCGATCTTTATCCACTGCGCCAGCATGTTCGGCTCGCGGGTAGACAGCGAAGCCTTCATCGGAAAGTCCGTCTGCGGCAGGTTGATCGTGTCTTTGTAATCCATGGTCTTGGTCAGTCTTGGCTCAATCGTCAATGCGTCAAAGACCGCCTGCGGGCGGCCAACTCATGCCATCGCAGCGGCTGATGGCTCGGCACCCAGAATACGGCGTGCGGCGGCGGCATCCAGGGCCATCTGGCGGGTCATGGCATCCAGCGAATCAAACTTCTGTTCCGGTCGCAGATACTCAACAAATTCGACGTCGAGATGCTGGCCGTAAAGGTCACTGGCGTGGTCGAAAAGATGCACCTCCAGCAGCCACCCCTGTCCAGCCACCGTCGGGCGCAGCCCCAGGCTGGCCACGCCCGGATGCCGGTGCAAACCGGCTCCTGAAACACGAACCGCTGCCACTCCGGCCAGCGCCGGCGGATCGGGTGGTCTGAGATTGACCGTCGGGTAACCGAGTTTCCGCCCCAGTTGCTGGCCGCGCAATACCCTGCCCGACAATCGGTAGGGGCGGCCCAGCTGTTCGGCGGCCAAATCCAGTCGACCATTACTCAACGCCGCACGAATGGCGCTGGAAGAAACTCGGTCGCCGGCATGGGTGACCTCATCGACCACCCGCACTTCGAAGCCCGCGGCCTGGCCAACCGAGGTGAGCAGGCAGACATCACCAGCGGCACGTCGGCCAAAACGAAAATCCGCGCCCACCACCACCAGGCCGGCGTTCGCGGTCTCGACAATCACTTGGCGGATGAACTGATCCGGAGTAAGCGCGGCGAAGCCTGGGGTAAAGTGCATCATGAACAGGGTTTCGATGCCGAGGTCGCGAGCGAGACGAATCTTGTCACGCGGACCCAGCAAACGAGGCACTGGCTGCTTCGGCCGGAAGACAGTGGCCGGCAGCGGTTCGAAACACATCAGGGCCGGCGCCAGCTCGTCTGCGCGCGCGCACACAGACGCCACCAGGGCCTGGTGGCCGCGGTGCAGACCGTCAAAATTACCGATCGCAAGCGCGGTCGGGCGCCGGTTTCGGGCGCGATGTCCAGGGTATCGAATCAGCTGCATGGCGTTAATGTCGATTCTACCGGGTTTGTGATGGCTGCGCCGCAGTGCAACAGCGCTTCTTGTCTGGCGTTGGCGTTTGGCGTTGCAAGACAGGCGGAAGCGGCGGTAACGCTTGACGGAGCTTCGGGTTCTCAACCGTTCCCGCTGGCACTGGCAACAGCGATCCAGGCAGCGAAAAGGCGCAATTGCTGGTTTATTCACGCGGCAATCAAATATATTGCTGCGTTAATGCCCGGCCGGTACGGCCGGGACCTATGAGCGAAGGCATTTGCGGACATGTGCCGCCAATGCCGTACAACGAATACCGTAGGTATTTCGTTGCCAGGTTAATAATGGCGGCTCGAACGACGGGAAACAACGATCATGAAAATACTTCGCTGGCTGCTGGTCACGCTGGGAATCCTGGTTTTCGCCTTGCTGACCTTGCCCTGGCTGATTCCGGCTGCCGGCATTGACGGGGAAATTCCCGAGCAGCCGTTTTCTGATTCGCGATTCATCGAGATCGACGGCACCCGGCTGCATCTTCGCTACCGCCCAAGCCATGGCGGCGAAGCGCCGCTGGTGATTCTCATCCATGGCTTCGGTGGGTCGAGTTTCAGCTGGCGACACAGTCTGGATGCCCTGGAAGCGGCCGGGTTTTCCGCCGTCGCGGTCGACCTGCCGCCGTTCGGCTACAGCCAGCGCCGCGCCGGCGGCCCGGACTGGCCGGAACTGGTCGATCGGCTGGCCGAGGAAATCGCACCCGGCCAATCGCGAGCCGTGGTTGGCCATTCCATGGGCGCCAGCGTGGCGGTGCGCCTGCAGCAGCGCAATCCCGACCAGACCGACCGGGTGATCCTGGTGGCCGGGGCGCCCCGCATGCGCCAGGGCGACAGGCAGCGTGGCGCCAGCCTGCTGGGCTGGCAGCCGGTCAGTCTGTGGCTGGATATCATTGCCGCGCGCACGCTGGTCAGCGAACAACGCATCGCCGAGTCTCTGGCCTCGGCCTTTGGCCGTGACCCCAGCGCCGAGGAAGTCCAAGGCTACCTGCACCCGCTGACCATTCCCGGCACCAACGCCGCCCTGCTGGCCCGCCTGGACCGCGAACGCTCAGGCCCGCTCGACACCTGGCAGCCGGTCAACACCTGGCTGATCTGGGGCGAAGACGATGCCTGGGTGCCGATCAGCGTGGCCGACCGGCTACTGGAGATGCATCCGGACTTGCCGATCGAGCGCATGATCAATGTCGGCCACAACCCGATGGATACTCACCCGGAGGCTTTCAACGAACGTCTGCTGGAGCGCCTCGAAGCCGCCCTGCCGACGCCTTAGTCGACAAAACCCAGTCCTGACCAGCTTTGTGGCTGACCAGACGCCGCGGGCGCTGGGTCGAACAGGCGGTCGCCGTCCAATGACGCCTCCCCGGCCAGCACGGCATCGATCTGATCAAGGCCGCGCCAGCCGTAAGGCAGGATCGGCACCAGCGATTCAGCCACCGGCGGCAGAGCCAGCAGCGCGTCAAAGTGCTGGGCGCGCGTGATCTCCCAGTAGCCAATCCGGGCACCATGACCGCGCGCCTGCTCGACATAAGGGCGGGCACTGAACGCAGCTGGAATCAGGCCGTCACGCAGACCGTGAACCACCAGCACCGGAATGTCCGGCAGACGGGCAGTGGCACGGGTCGCCTCGATCGCGGCCCGAAGCGCTGCGCCTTCTTCATTACCCTGCTCTGCCAGTGCATGCAGACAGAGCAGGCCGTTGAACGCCCGGTCGTTGCCCTCGGCCAGACCATCAAGCAGCTCGATGCCGCCGCCTGCGCCCACCCCGGAATGACTGGGCCACCAGGCCTGGCGCTGGTCATTGCTGGCAGACGCTACGCTGAAGCCGTAGCCACAGGGCATGTCGAAGGCATGGCGCCGCAGGTAAGCCGAGGCATAGCTGACCAGTACCGAGCGCCACAAATCCAGCGCCACGTTGGAGGCCGCCAGCGACAGGGCCGCGTCGTCAAAACCGGCCGACTGCAGGGCCTCACGGGCCAGCGCCGGTTCGGGCGCATCCATCCAGCCGGCTTCGGCCAGCGAGGCGCAGCGTTGCTGACCGGCTGCCACCAGCATCGGGTTGCCCAGCGGCTTGGCCAGGGTGGCCTCGGCGTCCGCCAGCAGGCAGGGCTGAAGCAGTGCCGCCAGGCGGGCATAGTCGAACAGATGCGGCGTCTCCGGCGCGCTGATGTTGGGCATCACCGCCACCACGGCATCAATCAGGCCGCGGTCATCCTGCTCGGCCGCGCGCAGCGCGGCGCCGCCGCCGTTGGACAGGCCGGTGGCAATGACACGCAAGCGCTCTTCATCCAGGTCGTCACCGAATCGCTCGCTCAAAAGCGCGCGCGCCAGTTCGATAGCTTGCAGCGTGTGCCGGCCCCAATCGGCTTCGGGGTGATCGCCGGAGTGGGCATGCGGCATGTAGATGCCGTCAGGGTCTCGCCCATCCGGCACGCTGGCAGGCCGCATCGCCAGGTCGTCGATGTCGGCGACCGGGCGGCGGCGACCATCCAGACCAACTCCGTGGGCATCGTCATAGCTGAAGAAATCCGTACCCGCTCCCTTGTCGGTGTAGACCACGGCGCATCCGCGCGGCAGGGCCCAGCCACCGGCAAGACTGATCGCGCCGTAAATGCCGCGCGAACCGGACGCCGGCGCGGCCACCAGGCAAGGGTGGGACGGGTCGAAGGCATCCGGTAGCTGCACCAGGTAGCGTACCGGGTGGTGACGACCCTGCATGACCTGGCGCAGGCTGAACTCTTGCCCGGGTACCAGCGGCAGTTCATCGAACAAGCCGCCTGCACCACCCGCCGGGTTCAGGGCGGCAAGGCCGGTCCAGGCCGAGTGAATGGCCAGGCGCCGCAGATCCTGCGCATCCGCCTCCGGCCAGGGTGGCAAGGCAGTCGCCGGCCGCTGCAGCCCGCTCAGACCCAGGCCCGCGGTCAGCAGGTCGTCGCCGTTGCGGTGCTCGGTGACTCGCCAGTCCAGAGCCCCAGGCCTGTCTGCAGACTGCGCAACCGGCTCGCCAGGCGACGGATCAGCGGCCGGCTGGCAGGCAGACAGCCCCAGCACCAGGGCGGCGGCCAATGCCATGCAAGACACACCACGGACAGTGGCCAAGCGGCAGGAAGACAATCGAAGAGACAGCAAGGAATTCATGAGCAGGAGCTTCCGGCTTCAAGGGATTCATTGGCAAGCCTAGCAGGCCTCCTCCGGAGGTGAGAAATGGACTTTGGTACAGCAGCCACCGGCCTCTGGCCTTTGCTACGCTTATTACCTCGACCACCACCGGTTTCATCACTCACCATGACCCACTCTCGAACGGTATTGATCACCGGTGCCGGCAGCGGCATCGGCGCCGGCATTGCCGAAATCATGGCCAGCAGCGGCCATCGCGTGCTGGTCTCCGACTTGCGGATCGAGGCAGCCGAGACCGTGGCCGCCGCCATCAACGAGGCCGGCGGCAAGGCCCAGGGCATGGCCCTGGACGTAGGCTCGGAGGCCTCGATTGATGCACTGGTCAAGGCACTGGACTCGCCGGTGGACGTACTGATCAACAACGCGGGGCTTCAGCACGTGGCCCGGCTGGAGGACTTCCCGCCGGAACAATGGGAGCTGCTGATCCAGGTCATGCTGGTCGGCGTGGCACGTCTCAGCCGCGCCCTGCTGCCGGCCATGCGCGAGCAAGCCTTCGGGCGCATCATCAATATCGGCTCGATCCACTCGCTGGTGGCCAGCCCGTTCAAGAGCGCCTACGTGGCTGCCAAGCACGGGCTGATCGGCTTTTCCAAGGTCATTGCGCTGGAAACCGCCGATACCGACATCACCATCAACACGGTCTGCCCGACTTACGTCAAGACGCCATTGGTGGAAAAGCAGATTGCCGACCAGGCCCGCAACCATGGCATTTCCGAGGACGAGGTGGTCGAGAACATCATGCTCAAACCCATGCCCAAGGGCGTGTTCATCGGCTTTGACGAGCTGGCCGGCATCTGCGAATTCCTGATCAGCCCGCCGGCCCGTAACATCACCGGGCAGGCGATTGTGGTGGATGGGGGGTGGACGGTGCAGTAGGGGCGGTAAAAGGTAAAAGGGAAAACGTGAAAGGCAACAGTTGCGGGTCAAGCCAGTGGGGCAAGACATGACGAACAAGAGGCCATCAATTCAGTGACGACGCGGGTGTTGATTGCGGATGATCATCCGCTGTTTCGGACGGCGCTGGTTCAGGCGCTGTCGGGCTGTCTGGATGATGCCGATATTCTGCAGGCCCGCGATTTGCCCGAGGCCTGGCAGACCCTGGAGTCGCGCGAGGACATTGACCTGGTGCTGCTGGATTTGCACATGCCCGGCAACCAGGGGCTGGCCGGCCTGGCCTCGATTCGCTGCAATTTCCCGGCCGTGGCCGTGGTGGTGGTCTCGGCCAATGAAGACCCGCGCGTCATTCGGCGCGCGCTCGACCACGGTGCGGCCGGCTTCATTCCCAAGAGCACCGGGCTGGACGAGTTGACCGAGGCGCTGAACACGGTGCTCGATTGCCGGGAGTGGGTGCCGCCCAGGCTGGCCCGGGCGGTGGCCGATACCGCCAGCAGCGATGACGACCGTGAACTGGCCGGGCGAATCGCCGCGCTCACGCCACAGCAGTTCCGGGTGCTGGCGATGGTGGCCGACGGCCGCTTGAACAAGCAGATTGCCGATGAACTGGGCATCCAGGAGCGCACCGTCAAGGCCCACATGAGCGAGATCTTCAACAAGCTGGACGTACGCAACCGCACCCAGGCCGGCGTTGCCTTCCGCCGCCTGGAACTGGTTGACCCGGCGACCCGACTTTGATCGCCCGGTCGCTTTCCACTAACCATCGAAGACGCCGAAAACACCGGTAAAAAAGTGCCTCATCGCTCGTAGGTAGGCCAGCGTTAACAGGGTGGGGTGACCGGTGACGGAGTGATTGGTGCAAAGCGGCAAGTGGTGCCGGCTGCTGGTTTTGAGGAAAGGGCGGTTTCGCCCCCTGCGATCTTTCAGCCTGCTGCATCGGGGGGCGTTAGGTGCTTCGGGCCGGCCGGTGCGCGGACGCTTCCCGGCAGCCATCAGCCGCTATCCGCCGGATGAAAGCTCAAGGAAGTCGTGAATCCGTCCGCTCTTACGGTGTGATCTCGAGGTCACTTAAGCTCCCGAGAACCTTCACCTGGCAAGCCAGCCGAACGCCCCGGTTGGCCCGAAGCACCTGGCGCCACCGGATGCTCGGAGTCCTCTACAGGCGCTAAATTTCCAGGCTGGGTTCATCAGATACGCAGCCAGCGCAATGGCTGAGTCAACGACGTAATCAGGTTCCATTTTGGTGTTCTCGGTGAATTCGGTGCTTCCGGTAAACCTTACAGTTTCGGCAAAGTGCGCCAGAAAGCTTCGACGCAGGCCATGCCCAGCAGTTGCGAGCGGCCGGCGCTCCAGCCGATTTCGGGCATCGGCGTGATGGCGGAATCCTTGAACGGCATTTCCAGGGTCATCGACAGGCAGTCGAAGGTCTCGGCCAGGTAGTCCGTGCACTTCTTGTAGTCCGAGGACTTGGGTGAGTCGATCGGGTAGCCATATTCGGTCTGGAAATCGGGGCTGATTTCGGCCAGCAGCGCCTTGAAATCGTCCAGTTGAGTCTGCTTGTGATCGTTCCAGCTGTCGATGCCTTCAGCGCCGGCGATGAAGTTGTAGGGCAGGCCCTCGTCGCCGTGGACGTCGAAGGCCAGGTCGATGCCGGTCTGCTTCATTTTCTCGACCACGTAGTAGATCTCCGGCGAGAACTCCGCACTGGGCTCGGCCCACTCGCGGTTCAGGTTGCGGCCGTGGGCGTTGCAGCGCAGGTGGCCGCGTACCGAGCCGTCAATGCACATGTTCGGCACCAGGTAGATCACCGCGTTTTCCAGCAGGCGGCGCGAGACCGGGTCTTCCTCGTCCAGCAGGCGATTCAGAAAGCCTTCTACCCACCACTCAGCCATGGTCTCGCCGGGGTGCTGGCGCGCGGTAATCCAGATCTTCTTGCGCTGGCCGTCGTCTTCGCCAATCGTCAGCAGGGTATGGGCGTGGCCATCCGGCGTGGCGCACAGGCATTCGGCGCGGACGTGGGCGCTTTCCAGGGCATTGGCAATCAGCTGCTGGTGGCGGTCCAGCGGATACGGCGCGAAATAGGCGTAATAGATGACATCAGCGTCCGGCGTATGGCGAATCACCAGTTTCTCGCCGTCGAACTCGGTGGGCACGCGGAACCAGTGCTCGCGGTCGACCGAGGCCACGGCCTGGTAGTCCTCGAAGCCATCTGGATAGGACACCTGGCCGGGGTTGGCGATGGTCATCACGCAGTCCTGGTCGCGGGCGTTGCACAGCTGGAAGTAAAACCACTGGCGGTGCTCATCGCCGGCGTCGAAGGGAATCTCGAGTACGATATCGTCGGCCCGTTCGGCCTTGATGACGTCGATGTTGCCGCTGTCGAAATGGCTGAAAATCTGGATGCTCATGGTTGCTTTCCTGATGCTCTGAATGTCTGGGTTTGCGACTGAAGGCAACGCTTCCGGTCATCGGTTCGAGGACCGCCATTTTCCGAGCGTCACGCTTTGTTACTGGTCCCTGCATAAGTATTGCCCCATTCAGGGCTCCTGACGGATTCGCCTGCAAGGCAAAGTGGCAAAGGCATAGTTATTCTACGTCGAGCCACTTTAACGCCGCAGGCGGATTCGTCAGGGGCCCCCTCCGGGCTTGCCTCTCGGCGTCCGTGGACTACGTTCTCGGCGCTTGATGTAGGGTCGCTACACCGGCGCGCCGACGCCTTGCCACGAACGCCGAGAGACAAGCTGAATGTGGCAATACTTATGCAGGTACTAGTAATTGTCTTGCGCCGGATTGTCCGCGGCGCGAAACACTGTCCACAGTGTAGTCGCTGGTGGGCGCCTGGAGGGCCTGGTGTTGCGGGCCCACGGTTCGTCGCCCGCCCTGTCGGGCGGCCGATCCCCTGCAGTGCTCGTTCCGTGCGGGGTCCGCCTAAACTCGCTACGCGCCTTTTCAGGCGCTTCGCTCAAACAACGGCGGCCCTTGTCCGCCCGGCCCTGTGCGCTTCGGCTTCACCTCAACGGCCCGAAACACCAGGCCCTCCACCCGATAGTGGAGGCAAGCCGTCGACCTCTCCAAACCGGTCAATCACCCGCTCGAATTCCTCGCCCGGCGGCGCCGTGAGTTCGAGACGGCGGCCATCCCCGGGGTGGTCGACGGCCAGCTGCCAGGCATGCAGCAGCAGGCGGTGGCAGCCGAAGTGCTGGCGGAACAGCCGGTTGTGGCGGCCCTCGCCGTAGGTGGTATCGCCGATGATGGGATGAAAGAGATGTTTGAAGTGGCGGCGAATCTGGTGCATACGGCCGGTTTCCGGTTCGGCCACGGCCAAGGAATAGCGACTGGTGGCGTAGCGGCCCACGGCAAACGGCAGCTCGATGCGCGCCAGGCAGCGGTAACGCGTGCGCGCGTCCTTCTCCGGCCCCTTGCCGTCGGGTGCCAGCGGGTGGTCGATCAGGCCCTCGTCGTCTAGGTAACCGCGTACCACCGCCAGGTAGCGTTTGGTCACGCTGCGGGCCATCATCTGCTCGCCCAGGTGAGCCGCCGAATCGGCATCCAGCGCGAACAGCAGCAGGCCCGATGTGGCCCGATCCAGCCGATGGATGGGAAAGACTCGCTGGCCCAGCTGGTCGCGCAACAACTGCATGGCGAAGCGCTTGTCGGTACCGCGGTTGCTGCGGTGCACCATCAAGCCGCAGGGCTTGTTGACGGCGCACAGCCACTGATCTCGGTAGACAATGTCGAGCGCCCCGCCCGACGGTGCGAGCGGGGGCTGGGTGTCAATCACTACTTTTTCTTGCCGCCATCACGCTTGGCCTGGTTGCGCTTGGTGGCCGAGGAGGTATGCCCCATCACGGCCTTGGAGCGCAGGTTCTGGGCCTGCTTTCGCTGGCTGGCCGCCGAGGCCTGGTCGGAGACAAAGGCACTGGGCTTGCTGGCCACCTTCTTGCGCGCAGGCTTCTTGGCCGTCTTGGCCGCGACTTTCTTGGCCACCTTTTTGGCAACCTTCTTCGGCGCTGCTTTTTTCTTGCTCGCTTTCTTTTGGGTGGCTTTTTTCTTGGCCGCCTTCTCCCGCGCCGCTGCCTTCTCGGCGGCCGCTGCCTCTGCCTTGATCACCTTGAGACGGGCCTCGAAACGCTCGAGCACCTCGGTGAACAGCTTGACCTTTTGCTCGGTGCGGTCGTTGGTGCCCGGCTTCAGGCCCTTCTTGGTCCCGGTGCGATCGCGGGTGGCCAGGCGCTGGCGCTTGTGCAGGTCACGGTACTTGTCACGCAGCGTGCGACTGCGCTTGATGCCCGACTGCACACGCGCCGGGGGAAGCTTTTCGATTTCGCCCTTCAGGCTGCTTTCGAACAGGGCATATTCGGTCTTGTTGCAGATGTCTTTCGCGTGCTTGCGGTTGTACGCCATGGCCGGAACCCTCCGATGTTGGGTGAGACGTCGATCATAGCGTAGCCTTTCGAAGCTTCACCAGTGCCTTGGTGCCTTCGATGATCGTTGAGTTGGCTTGCATGAATCGCAAGCCAGGCCCTGCGCCCATCAGCGCCTCTGGTAACGCACAACACGAACATAATCGGCTGGGTACACGCCCTCCTCCAGCGCCAGCGGGCGTAGGGTGAAGCGCACATTGAGCTCGGCAGGCTGACCACTTTCGTCCAGGCTGAACCATAGGAATTTTTCACGCTGGGCCGGGTTTTGCCAATGGCCACGAAAGGTGTCGTGATGCCAGTGTTCGAGCCGCAGCAGCTGGCTGTCGTCCTGCCACAGACGAACGGTCAATTCGCCCTCTTCCATCCGCACTTCGGCCCGGCCATACAGCGGGTCGTGGTAGTCACCCACGTAGTCATCAAACGGACCGCTGGGGGCGGTGTTGGGCTGGCGCTGTTGCTCGAATTCCTCTCGCGCTTCAGCGGCTTCCGCCATCTGGTCTTGCCGACGGTGGTACGACGTTTCGCTCCAGTCCTCGCGCTCCAGCCCGGCCACCCGGGCGACCACTTCTTGCATCAGTGCCGCGTTGAAGCCGGTGAAGCGGTTGGCCGAGACGGCAATACCCAGTTCCAGCTCGGGCACCAGCCAGATCAGCGAGTTGATGCCGTCGGTGGCACCCCCGTGGCGCAGCACGTGGAAGGTCTCGTGGCGCCCCAAACTCCAACCAAGGCCGTAGGCGTTGATGACGCCAGCCTCTGCGTCAAAGCTGGCCAGGTTGGCCGGCGCATGGATCTCCGCCAGTACTTCGCGCGACAAGGGCGCGTCGTCACCGAATTCCGTCGCCAGGTTGAAGCGCATCCAGCGGGCCAGGTCGTTGGCCGTGCTGTTGACCGCGGCGGACGGCGCGCCCCAGGTCCAGTCGCGACGGGGGATTTCGACCAACTCGCCGCGGATCATCTGGTGCGGGCGGGCAGCATTGTCATCGAGTCCCGACAGGCGGGCCGAACTGCGGTTCATGTCCAGCGGGACAAACAGGCGCTGTTCGACGAAGTCAGCCCAGGGCTGACCGCTGACCGACTCGACCACCGCACCGGCCACGGCGTACATGGCGTTGGAGTAGACATAGCCCTGGCGGAAGGGCTGCTCGAATTCATGGTGGCGCAGGGCGGCCAGGGACTCGTCGAAACTGGCCGCCGGCATGAAGGTGAGCCGGTTGCCGAACAGCCGCCCGACGCCAACGCGGTGGCTGAGCAGGTCGCGAATCGTGACCTGTTCGGTCACCCAGGGATCAGACAGGCGAAAGGCCGGCAGGTGGTCGACTACCCGGTCGTCCCAGTCGAGCCGGCCTTCATCGACCAGAATGCCTATCGCGGTGGCCGTCATGGCCTTGCTCAGCGAGGCAATACCGAACTGGGTATCGGCATCAACGGCGCGGCGTTGATCCAGGTCCTGGTGGCCAAAACCCCGGGTCAGCAGCACCTCGTCGCCGTGAACGATCGCCACGGTCAACCCCGGAATCGCCCAGCGCTCGCGCTCGGCCTCGATCCATTCATCCAGCCCGTCCAGCGGCCCGGCAGCTACCGAGCTTGAGCCGACCAGCAGCAGCGAAAAAACCAGCGTTCGAAACATGCTCATGGGATCTCTATTACTCATCTTTGATTTCGAGGGTAACTCAAACCACTTCAGCTGACCGATAGGTCTAAGGCTTCACTTGGTGAACCCAACTGAAGAAATTGGTGCCTGTCGATGGCTCGGCCATCTTTCCGGATACTGCGAGTTCGGGTGGCTGGCGGCGAGTGGTGCCGGCTGCTGGCGAGCGCTGGCGCTATCCGGCGCTGTCAATACTGAGGGTTCAAGGGAGCCCGGGTGCCAATGAGTATCACTGAGGCCATTGAAGGCTATGCGGATTCGGTTTGGGTCCTGGGCGCCTGAAACGGCTGAGACACCGTGCCCGCCGCCGCGCGCCAGCGCTCGCCAGCAGCCAACACCACTCCCCGCTGATGGTTTAGAGGAAAGGGCGGGTTTGACCCCTCCTGCGATCTCTCAGCCTGCTGCATCGGGGGGCGTTAGGGGATTCGGGCCGGCCGGGGCGCGGACGCTTCCCGGTAGCCATCAGCCTCCATCCGCTGGGTGAAAGCTCAAGGAGGTCGCGAATCCGTCCACTTAGACATTGTGATCTCGAGGTCACCTTGGCTCCCGTCAACCTGCCCCTGGCCAGCAAGCCGAGCGCCCCGGCCGGCCCGAAGCACCTGGCGCCACCGGATGCTCGAAGCCATCCAGAGGCAGCCCACGCCGCTCGCCGCCACCTACCCCCCAAACCAACCGCGTCAAAAAGAATTGTCTTCGCGCTCTTTGCGCCTTCGCGGTTAGTCACATCCCTGACCGACGGCCAGCTCGATCAACCGCTTAGTTCAGTCAGGCGGGCCAGCAGACGGTCGAGCTGGTTTTTTTCCTCGTCGCTCAGAGCATCGAGCAAGCGCTGCTCGTAAGCCAGGGCGGCCGGGACGATGGCATCGAAGACCGTCTGGCCTTCATCGCTCAAATACAGGTGCTTGGCCCGGCGGTCCTGGTCATTGGCCTGACGGCGGACCCGGCCGGCATCGATCAGTCGGCGCACCGCGCGGCTGATGGCAACCTTGTCCATGGCCGATTTCTCGGCGATTTCGGTCGCCGAGATGCCGGGATAACGCCCAAGGATGGCAATCACCCGCCATTCGGTCACGCTCAGGCCGTATTTCGCCTCGTAGGTCTGGGCGATGCCCTGGCTGATCTGGTTGGACAGGCGGGAGAGCTGGTAGGGCAGGAATCGATCAAGGTCGAGCATGGACTTCACAGGGCCTTGCTTGAATTTGGTTTCAAATGTAACTAATATCCGATGCACTAGCAAGCCCGATCTGCCGGCCTTAACGCGGTCGCCAACGGGCTTTTTACAAGCGAATCACGAGGAGATGGCCATGAGCGAACAACGCCCGAATCCGCTGGGAGTCCAGCAGTTTGAATTCATCGAATACGCCGCCCCCGATGCCGGCCTGCTGCATGACCTGTTCGGCAAGCTGGGCTTCACTGCCGTGGCCAAGCACAAATCGAGACCGGTGACGCTTTACCGCCAGGGTGGCATCAACTTCCTGGTCAACGAGACGCCGGATTCCTTTGCCAGCGACTTCGCCCAGGCTCACGGCCCGAGCTGCACCGGTTTTGCCCTGCGCGTGACTGACCCGGGCCAGGCCCGCGAAGCCGCGCTTTCCAAAGGCGCCAAGGCCATCGACAACAAGCCCGACACCCTGGCGATTGACGCGCCGGTCATCAGCGGCATCGGCGGCAGCGCGCTGTACCTGACCCGCGGCATTGAAGATGTTGAAAAAGACTTCGACTTCGACCCGGCGGTCGAGCGCAACCC
The DNA here is from genome assembly GCA_003567685.1 of Gammaproteobacteria bacterium. Lineage (GTDB taxonomy): Bacteria > Pseudomonadota > Gammaproteobacteria > Xanthomonadales > Wenzhouxiangellaceae > Wenzhouxiangella. The sequence continues at coordinate 12,355 of PWYW01000019.1, read as the reverse complement.
CAAGGGCGTGGGCCTGACCTTTATCGATCACCTTACCCATAACGTGTACAACGGCAACATGGGCGAGTGGGCGGACTTCTACGACAAGATCTTCGGCTTCTTCGAAGTCAAGTACTTCGACATCAAGGGCAAGGCAACCGGCCTGAAATCCAAGGCCATGACCTCGCCGACCGGTGCCATCTCGATTCCGATCAACGAGTCGGAAGACCCGAAAAGCCAGATCAACGAATACCTGAACGAGTACAAGGGCGAAGGCGTACAGCACATCGCCCTGTATTCCGACAACGTGTACGAGTCGGTCGAAGCGCTGCGCGCCAATGGCATCGATTTCCTCAACACGCCCGACACCTACTTTGACGTGATCGACCAGCGCATTCCCAACCACGGCGAAGACGTGCCGCGCATGCGCAAGAACAAGATCCTGATCGACGCCGACGTCAATGACCCGGGCAAGCAGCTGCTGCAGATCTTCACCCAGACCAACATCGGCCCGATCTTCTTCGAAATCATCCAGCGCAAGGGCAATGAAGGCTTCGGCGAAGGCAACTTCCAGGCCCTGTTCGAAGCCATCGAACGCGACCAGGAACAGCGCGGAGTTCTCTAGGAGCGGTGAAAGGTAAAGAGTGAAAGGAGAAAGGCGGCTGCCTTTTACCTTTCACCTCTCACCTCTTACCGCCCAGCGACAACGGAGCAAGTTTATGAAAAACTGGATCACGCATCCCAAGGTTGAAGGCGAGTCGTCGCGGCAGGCGCATTGCGATCTGCCCGAGGGCACGTTCGAGCGCGAGCTGGGCAAGGAAGGGTTTTTCGGCCCCGCTTCGCACATGTACCACACCCACCCGCCGACCGGCTGGAGTGATTTCGAAGGGCCGCTGCGACCGCGTGCCTTCGACACCACCAAAATCGATGCCCACAGCCAGACACCCTGGGCGGCGACGGAGCTGATGAATAACGCCCACACGCGCATCCGTAGCTGGACCTGCTCGGGCCGCATGGACAGTCTGGCCCGCAATTCCGACGGCGATGAGTTGCTGTTCATCCACGAAGGCGCCGGCGATCTGTTCTGCGACTACGGGCATATGAGCTTCCGCGATGGCGACTACATCGTGGTGCCGCGCGGCACGATGTGGCGCATCGAGTCCGACCAGCCGGCCAAGCTGTTGCTGGTCGAGGCGACCAATTCCAGCTACATGCTGCCTGACAAAGGCCTGGTGGGCCCGCATGCCATCTTCGACCCGGCCATGCTGGACACGCCCAGGATCAACGACGCGTTCAAGGCCCAGCAGGGCGAACAGGAATGGAAAGTGGTGGTCAAGCGGCGCAACCAACTCTCGACCATCACCTACCCGTTCAACCCGCTCGACGCCAAGGGCTGGAAGGGCGATCTGGTGCCGGTCAAGGTGAACTGGCGCGATATCCGACCGCTGATGAGCCATCGCTATCACCTGCCGCCGTCGGCGCACACCACCTTTGTTGCCCATCGCTTCGTGATCTGCACCTTCGTGCCGCGCCCGTTCGAGACCGACCCGGAAGCGCTGAAAGTGCCGTTTTTCCACAACAACGACGACTACGACGAGCTGATTTTCTACCACGCCGGCGATTTCTTCTCGCGTGACAACATCCACCCCGGCATGATGAGCCTGCACCCCTGCGGATTCACCCACGGCCCGCATCCGAAAGCGCTGAACAATGCCTTCAAGCCCAAGGCCGAAGCCACTGCCGAGGTGGCAGTGATGATCGATACCCGCGACGCTCTGGATGTCACGGCAGACGCCGAGAAGATCGAATGGACCGGCTACGTCGATAGCTGGAAAGGCTGAAGGCTGGAAGACGGGAGAGGGAAGACGGGAGACGGAAAAGCACCGGTCTCACGACACCCTTCCCGTCTCACCTCTTCCGTCTCCCCTCTTCCTCATCGCAAGAAACCAACAAACATCCGGGAGCTTCAAATACATGAAACTGGCAACACTGAAAGAAGGCGGGCGCGACGGCACGTTGGTCGTGGTTTCGCGCGACCTGAGCCGCGCTGTCAAGGCGACCGGCATTGCGCCGACCCTGCAGTCCGCGCTGGACAACTGGCAGCAGACCGCGCCGCGCCTGAATACGCTGTATGACGAACTCAACGCCGGCTCGGCCGCAGACAGCTTTGCGCTGGACCTGAACGCGCTGGCCGCCCCCTTGCCGCGCTGCTACCAGTTCGTCGACGGCTCGGCCTACCTGCCGCACGTCGAGCGGGTGCGCAAGGCCCGCGGCGCCGAGGTGCCCGAGAGCTTTTTCACCGATCCCTTGATGTACCAGGCCGTATCGGACGGTTTCATGGGCCCGCGCGACGACATCGCCATGGCCTCAACCGAGTGGGGTATCGATTTCGAATCCGAGATCGGCGTGATCACCGATGACGTGCCGATGGGCGCCAGCCCGGCCGAATGCGCCGAGCACATACAGCTGGTCACCATCCTGAATGATGTCTCATTGAGAAACCTGATTCCGGGCGAACTGGCCAAGGGCTTTGGTTTCCTGCAGTCCAAGCCGCGTTCGGCGCTGGCCCCGGTGGTCGTCACACCCGACGAGCTGGGCGACGCCTGGCAGGACTGCAAGCTGCACCTGCCGCTGCTCACCCACCTGAACGGCAAATTGTTCGGCGAACCGGAAGCCGGCGAAGACATGCAGTTCTCTTTTGCCGAGCTGCTGGCCCATGCCGCCAAGACCCGTCCGCTGGCCGCCGGCACCCTGCTGGGCTCGGGCACCATCGCCAACCAGGACACCGGCAAGGGCGCTTCCTGCCTGGCCGAAAAGCGCATGCTGGAAATCATCGCCAACGGCAAGCCGGAAACCCCGTTCATGCAGTTCGGCGACACCGTGCGCATTGACATGAAATCGAAAGACGGCGAGTCGATTTTCGGCGCGATCGAACAGAAGGTTGTTAAGTACGGTGAAAAGTGAGAAGTAAAAGGTGAAAGGAATACGGGCACGAGCCCTTTCGGGCTTGTGCCTCTTACCTCTCACCTTTTAGCTTTTTCCGCCCCTCAGAAAAAAACCGGTAACTGCCCGTGTCTCGTAACCCATCACTAGTCCTCTACTCCTACTGGCGCTCGTCGGCCAGCTATCGCGTTCGAATGGCGCTGAACCTTAAGGGGCTGGCGTATCGGCTTGAGCCGGTGCATCTGGTGCGCGATGGGGGGCAGCAGTTTTCGGCGGACTACACGGCGCTGAATCCGCAGCAACTGGTGCCGACGCTGGTCCATGGCGATACGGTCATCAGCCAGTCGATGGCCATGCTGGAATACCTGGAAGACATCGCGCCCTCGCCGGCCCTGCTGCCGGACGAGCCTGCCCGACGCGCGCAGGTTCGGGCCGTCGCCCAGGCAATGGCCTGCGACATCCACCCACTCAACAACTTGCGGGTGTTGAAATATCTGGTCAAGGATCTGGGCCTGACCGAGGAAGCCAAGTTGGGCTGGTATCGGCACTGGACTGAATCGGGCCTGCGGGCCATCGAGGCCATAATCGAACCGCATGCCGGGCGGTACTGCTTTGGCAATGAGATAACTCTGGCCGATTGCTGCATGGTACCGCAGGTCTATAATGCAGAACGGTTCGCTTGTAATCTGGATGACATGCCGATCATCCGGCAAGTCAACCAGAACCTGCTTGCACTGGACGCTGTCAAGCGCGCTTCACCCGGGCAGCAGGACGATGCGGAACCGGCCTGAGACATTCGGGTCGGATGAGACACGAACGACGACGTGACGGAGACAGCGCCTTGAAGTTTCGAATTGTAATTGGACTGAGCATGGCGCTTGCGCTGGCAGCCTGCGCCACCACCCCGCCGGACCCTGCCTTGCTTAACAATGCGCGAGCAGCCATTGAGCAGGCGGAAGTCGCCGGTGCACGCGAATATGCGCCGTTGGAATTGCGTCTTGCCCGCGAACGCCTCGACCGAGCCCAGGCGGAGTTGGAGCGCGGACAGGCTGATGCCTCGCGCCGTTTGTCTGACGAAGCAGAAATTGAAGCGCAGCTGGCCCTGGCGCGCACGCAAGCGGCGATTACCCGAGCCGAGTTGGCTCAACGCCAGCGCGATCTCGAACAGCTTCGCCAGGATTTGGTCGAGGCCTTTGGCGAGGAGGCCCTGGAGCGATGAAAAAGCTGATCCCCGCCATCTTGGTGACAGCGGTGCTGGCCACCGGCTGTGCCACGCCGACACGCGATGAGGGCGCCCTGAGCGACCTGCAAGCCGACCTGCAGGCGCTGCGCAACGATCAGGATATCAACCGCCGAGTACCGCTGGCCGTATCCGAAGCCGAGCGCGCGGTGCGCCAGGCGCGCGCCGATGGCCTGTCTGAAGACGAGCGAGCCCATCGGGTTCGGCTGGCCGAAAAGCGCATTGAAATCGCCCGCGCGGAAGACTTTCGCGTCCAGGCTCGCGAGCAGATCGAAGAGCTTGACCGGGCGCGTACCCGTCTGTTGCTTCGAGCCAGCCGGCTTGAGGTCGAGCAGGCCCGGCGCGAAGCCGACCAGGCCCGACGCATCAGCGCGCAGACCCAGGAGGAGATTGAACGCACTCGGCGCCAGGCCATGACGGCCGATGAACTTCGGGAAGAGGCCGACCGCCGTGAACGCGAAGCGCGTGAAGAAGCGGCCGCAGCTCGCCGCCTCGCCGAAGCACAGGCCAGCGAAATTGAACTGGCCCGCCGCGAAGCCGAGCTGGCGACCCAGGCGGCCGAATCCCTGCGCCGTCGCCTGGAACTGCTGGAACTGCGCCAGACCGATCGCGGCGTGGTTGTGACCCTGGGCGATGTGTTGTTCGAAACCGGCCAGACCGACCTGGCATCGGGGGCGCGCGAGAATCTGAACGACGTCGTCGAGCTTTTGCAAACCGAGCCCGACAAACGCGTTCGAATCGAAGGCCACACCGACTCCACCGGACCGGCCAGCGTCAATCTGCGCATCTCACAGCAACGCGCGGATTCGGTCCTGCAGGAACTGGTTGCCATGGGCGTATCGGCTGACCGCATTCAGGCAGTGGGAATGGGGGAAGACTTCCCGATCGCCACCAACGAAACCTCGGACGGTCGGGCACGCAATCGGCGTGTCGATGTGATCCTGCTCGACGACTGAGCGATTTTCTGGCCCCGGCCCGACTCGCTCGGGCCGGTCGCCAAAGTTCAGGGGAACCCCGCTTGATGATCGAGGCCCAAAGGGCTATAAAGAAGGTGCAGCGTCCGCTGGTGGATCTTGCCAGCGCCTGCCAAAACCCTGTAAAACCACATCAGGAGTTAGCCCATGTTCGAAAATCAGAAGGATCAAATGGAAATCCTGCTCAAGAGCAACGACGATTTCCGCCGCCTCTACAATCACCATCAAGCCCTTGAAAAGCGAGTGATTGCCGCCGAAAACGGCACTGCGCCGATGGAAGATCTGGCGCTGAACCAGATGAAGCGGGAAAAGCTGAAGGCCAAGGATCAGCTTACGCGCATCATGGATCAGGCGGACTCGGTGGTCTGACAACACGACCATCCCAGAATCCACGAAAACGCCCGGCCAGCCCGGGCGTTTTTTTGCCCCCAACCGTGACACTTGTTCGCCCGCACACCGCTTGTCGGCTTGGTGCTGATCCGCTATTGTGGGCGGCTGTTTTCTATTGCCGGTTGACCTGATGAGTCTCTACCCGAATGTCCTGGCCCTGATCGGCAACACGCCGGTTGTCCGCGTCAATCACCTCGATACCGGGCCCTGCGAGCTGTACCTGAAGCTCGAAAGCGCCAACCCCGGCGGCTCGATCAAGGATCGGATCGCCCTGACCATGATTGAAGAGGCCGAGCGCCGCGGTGATCTCAAGCCCGGGGCCACCCTGGTTGAAGGCACGGCCGGCAACACCGGGCTGGGGCTGGCCCTGGTCGCCGCCCAGAAAGGCTATCGCCTGATCCTGGTGATTCCCGACAAGATGAGCCGGGAGAAAATCTCCAACCTCAAGGCGATGGGTGCCGAGGTTGTCATCACACGGTCGGATGTCGGCAAAGGTCACCCGGAGTATTACCAGGACCTCGCCGCCAGCATCGCCGAGAACACCGACGGCGCTTATTTCGTCAACCAGTTCGCCAACCCGGACAACCCGCTTTGCCATGAAACCCTGACTGGCCCCGAGATCTGGCGGCAAATGGAGGGCAAGCTGGATGCGATGGTAGTCGGGGTTGGCTCCAGCGGTACCATTACCGGCCTGTCGCGCTACTTCTCGACGGTAGCGCCCGAGCTGGAGCTGGTGCTGGCGGATCCCGAAGGCTCCATCCTGGCCGACTACATCGCCACCGGCAAGGTTCGCTAAGACGCCGGCGGCTGGCTGGTTGAAGGCATTGGGGAAGACTTCCTGCCATCGATCAGCGATTTCAGCCGGGTCAGGAAGGCCTACTGCATCTCCGACCAGGAAAGCTTTCTGACCGCCCGCGAGTTGCTCAAGAAAGAGGGCCTGATGGGCGGTTCGTCGACGGGCACGCTGGTGGCCAGCGCGCTGCGTTATTGCCGCGAACAAACCGAACCCAAACGAGTGTTGTCCATGGTCTGCGACACCGGCAACCGCTATCTCTCCAAGGTATACAACGACCACTGGATGCGTGATCACGGTCTGCTGGAAGGCAGTAACCACGGCGACCTGCGCGACCTGATTGCTCGCCCCATGGCCAGCCGCGACGCGATCACCGTGGGCCACCAGGAAACCGTGGCCAATGCCTACAAGCGGATGATGCTGTACGACATTTCCCAGCTTCCCGTGATGGACGGCGAGCGGATCGTCGGGATTGTCGATGAATCCGACATCCTGCTGGCCGTCTACAACGACGAGCGACGATTCGCCGAGCCGGTATCGACGGCGATGGTGCGCGAGCTCGAGTCGGTCCAGTTCGATTCGCCCATTGATGACCTGCTGCCAATCTTCAATCGCGACCAGGTGGCCATCGTCATGAAAGGAGACCGTTTCCTCGGCCTGATTACCCGGGTTGATCTGCTCAATCACCTGCGTCGCCGAGCCGAGGGATAGCAGTAGCTCGCCGCCTGACACCAGCGCCAGACGCCGAATCATGCCGGTCTGCACTGCATCAGCGGTCTTGCTATCATCCCGAGACCCGGCCAACTGACAAAGGCAGACGAGAAGACCTTGACGACTTCCAGCGCACAGAACCAGGCCGAAGCGCCGCGTAACTGGTTCACCCGATTCCTTGATGTGGTCGAATGGCTGGGCAACCTCCTGCCTCATCCGGTCACTCTGTTTGCCATATTGGCCACTGCCATGGTGTTCCTGTCCGGCCTGTTCGGCTGGCTGGGAATTGCCGTGGAGGACCCGCGTCCAACCGTCCCCGAAGGCACCATGATCGAGGCGGTGAGCCTGCTCAATGCCGAAGGCGTTCGAATGATCTTCGGCAACCTGGTCTCGAATTTCGTCAACTTCGCACCACTGGGTGTGGTGCTGGTGGCCATGCTGGGCGTCGGCGTGGCCGAAAAATCCGGCTTGCTGTCGGCCATGGTGCGGGGCATCGTGCTGAACGCACCCAAACACCTGGTCACTGTCGCCGTGGTTTTCGCCGGGGTCATTTCCAATACCGCTTCGGAAATGGGCTATGTCGTTCTCGTCCCGCTGGCCGGCGCCATCTTCCTGGCCCTGGGCCGACATCCGCTGGCCGGCATGGCTGCAGCCTTCGCCGGGGTTTCGGGCGGTTACTCCGCCAACCTGTTGCTGGGGACCATCGACCCCCTGCTGGCCGGCATCACTACCGAGGCTGCCAGGCTGATCGACCCCGACTATGAAGTGTTCGCCACCGCCAACTGGTATTTCATGATCGTCTCGACCTTCATGATCACCGCCGTGGGCTCGCTGGTAACGATCTTCATCGTCGAGCCCAAGCTGGGCCGATACGACGATAGCCGCGCGGACCCCAGCGTGCTGGACGACAGCCAGATGGAATCGCTGACCGGCAAGGAAAAGAAAGGCCTGGTGATGGCCGGCCTGGCGGTGCTCGGCGTGGTCGGCCTGATCGCCCTTTTGGTGGTGCCCGAAAACGGCGTACTGCGCGACCCGGCTGCCGTGGGCGAAGGCTTCATTGCCTCATCCGGGCCGTTTTTCCGCTCGATCGTTGCCTGGATCTTCGTTTTCTTCCTGGCCACCGGCTTTGCCTACGGCAAGGTGGTCGGCACGATGAAGAACGACCGCGACGTGATCGACGGCATGGCGTCGGCCATTTCGACGCTGGGTCTTTACGTGGTGCTGGTGTTCTTCGCCGCCCAGTTCGTTGCCTTCTTCGGCTGGACCAACCTGGGACTGATCACGGCGATTACCGGCGCGGACTTTCTCCAGGCCATCGAGCTGACTGGGCCGCTGGTGTTCGTGTTCTTCATCATCATGTGTGCCATCGTCAATCTGTCGCTGGGCTCGGCCTCGGCGCAGTGGGCGGTCACCGCGCCCATTTTCGTGCCCATGCTGATGCTGATCGGCTACGCGCCGGAAGTCATCCAGGGCGCCTACCGGATTGGCGATTCCTCGACCAACATCATCACGCCGATGATGAGCTACTTCGGATTGATCCTGGCCTGGGCAACGCGCTACGACAAGAACTTCGGCATCGGCACGCTGATTGCAACCATGCTGCCCTACTCGATCTTCTACTTTATCTGCTGGATCGGCCTGTTCTATCTCTGGGTGTTTGGCCTGGGTCTGCCAATGGGGCCGGGCGCGCCAACCCTGTACACGCCGCCTGGCGGCTAAGCCATGGCCGAACCCATCGAGATCCGGCTGGAGCGCGCCCGCGGCCTGCTGGTGGTCAGTTTCGATGACGGAAAGGTGTTCGAGTTGCCGCTGGGCTATTTGCGCACGCATTCGCCATCGGCCGAGGTGCGAGGACATGGCCTGTCGGAGCCGCGCCTGATGACCGGCAAGGACGGCGTTGGAATCGAGAAGATCGAGCCGATTGGCAGCTATGCCATTGCCCTGCATTTCGACGACGGCCACAAGACCGGAATTTATTCATGGTCTTTCCTTTATGATCTTGGATTGAATCAGGAAGCCAACCTTGCCCGGTATGCCGAGCGCCTGCAGCAGGCAGGCATGGCTCCCTGAATCCAGGACGATTATCTGCCAGGCGTTCGGCCTGGTGGTGATGAAACAAGAGTGAGACCAATGACAGATTTCGGTTACCGCGAAGTCGAACCTGAGGAAAAGACCCGCCTGGTTGGCCGCGTTTTCACCTCAGTGGCCGGCAAATACGATCTGATGAATGACCTGATGAGCGTCGGTATCCACCGCCTCTGGAAACGTCATTTCGTGGCCACCTGCCAGATTCGCCGGGGTGATCGACTGCTTGATCTTGCCGGCGGCACTGGTGATATTGCTCGCCTTGCCCACAAGCAGGGCGCCGAGGTGGTGGTGGCTGACATCAACCACGCCATGTTGTCGGTTGGCCGGTCGCGGATGGATCGCGCTGGCCTGGTATCAGGGCTGGACTGGCTGCAGGTCAATGCCGAGGAGCTTCCGTTCGCCGATGGCAGTTTCGACCACGTGACCATCACTTTCGGATTGCGCAACGTGACCTGGCGCGACAAGGCGCTGGCCGAAATGCATCGTGTACTGCGACCCGGCGGGCGTGTCCACATCATGGAATTTTCGAAGGTCGGCCTGCCGGCGCTTGCCAAGTTGTACGACACCTGGTCGTTCAAGGTGTTGCCGAAACTTGGGCAGCAAATTGCCGGCGACGCCGAAAGCTATCAATACCTGGCGGAATCGATTCGCCGCTTTCCCGACCAGGAAAGCCTTGCCGAACTGCTGCGCGATGCCGGATTCGAACAGGTTCGGTGGGAAAACCTGAGCGGCGGCATTTGCGCCATTCACCGCGGCGCTCGGGTATAGGCCCTGCCATTATGAGTCGCTACCTTACCCCCCTGCCCGGCCTGCTGGCACTGGCGATGGATACCGCCATCAACCAGGCCATCGAACTGGACGACAAGGCGGCTGACCGGCTCAAACCCCTGAACGGCAAGTTGATTGCCTTGAGCCTGGAAGGACTGGGCATTGATCTGTTTTTCAGCGGCGATGAACAGCGGCTGTCGGTCAGCGCCGATCACGAGGGGGAGCCGGATACCCGAATCAGCGGCAGCCCGACCGCCCTGCTGGCAATGAGCCAGCCGCAGTGGCGAACCGAAAGCAGCGGCGTACGAATCGAAGGCGACGCTGGCACTGCCCAGGCCCTGGAAAAATTGTTCAAGCACATCGATCCGGATTACGAAGCGCTGATCGTTCGCTACCTGGGCCCGGTTCTTGGCCACCAGGTCGCCAGTTTCTTTCGACAGACCCAGGCCGGAGGCAACCGGCTGATGGCCCAGGCCAGTGAACAACTGGCCCACTACCTGCGCGAAGAAAGCGGCCTGCTGGTCACGCCGGACGAGGCCGCTGGTTTTGCCGACCAGGTGGATGACCTGCGCGAGGCGGTTGATCGACTGGAGGCTCGCTGGCGACGGCGAGGGTCCGCATGATCCGCCGGGGCGCACGTCTGGCCAGCATCGGCCTGGTCCTTGGCCGGTATCGGCTGGATGACCTGCTGGAAGGCAGTCGGGGGCTCGGCTGGATGCGCGTGGGTCGCTGGTTGCCCGGCGCGAAGCCTGATATCGACTCCCTGAACCGCGGCGCCCGACTGCGGCTGGCCCTGCAGGATCTTGGGCCCATCTACGTCAAGTTCGGCCAGATCCTCTCGACGCGGCGGGATCTGCTGCCGCCTGACATTGCCGACGAGTTGGCTGGGCTTCAGGACAATGTCACGCCGTTTGACTCGGCCGAGGCAAGACAAATTATCGAAGAAGAGCTCGACGCCTCGATTGAAACCATCTTCGCTGAATTCGAGCCTGATCCGCTGGCATCAGCCTCCATTGCCCAGGTCCACGGTGCTCGGTTGAAGTCCGGGGAATCGGTGGTCGTCAAAGTCGTTCGACCTGGTATCCGACGCCAGATCGAGAGTGATCTGGAGCTGTTGAAGGGCATTGCCCGGCTTGTCAGACGTGCCCATCCCGAAGGGGAAAGAATTCGCCCGGATGACGTTGTCGCCGAATTCGAGCGAGTCATCTACAGCGAGCTCGACATGCAGGCCGAGGCCGCCAATGCCTCGCTGATCCGCAAGAACTTCGAGGACTCCAACGAACTTTACATTCCCGCGATTCACTGGCAATACACCGGGCGTCGGGTGATGGTAATGGAGCGGGTATCGGGCGTTCCGGTTCGCGATATCGCAGAACTCAAGCGGCGCGGCGTTGACCTTGAGAAGCTGGCTGTCCGAGGCATCCGCATTTTCTATACCCAGGTATTCCGCGACAACTTGTTTCACGCCGACATGCACCCGGGCAACATCCTGGTCGATACCAGCAATCCGGAGGATCCGAGTTTCATCTCGCTGGATTTCGGCATCGTCGGCAGCCTCACGCCAAAGGATCTTTACTACATCGGCGAAAACTTCCTCGCCATCTTCAACCGCCAGTACCGTCGCGTGGCCGAACTGCATGTTGAAGCCGGCTGGGTGCCGGCAGACACCCGAATTGACCAGTTGGAAGCGGCCGCGCGAACGGTTTGCGAACCTGCGTTTACCCGTCCGTTGGAAGAAGTCTCCTTCGCCGAACTGGTACTGAACCTGTTTGCTGTCGCCAGGGAGTTCAAACTCACACTCCAGCCTCAGCTGATCATGCTTCAAAAAACCCTGCTCAATATTGAAGGCATGGGGCGCGATCTTTACCCAAAAATCAACATCTGGGACGTTGCCAAACCCGAATTGGAAGGAATCTATCGGGAGCGCTATGGTTTACCGAAAACCGCCCGACGTATTCAGGAACAATTGCCTGGCATGCTTGCGCGCAGCCCGGAACTTCCGAACATGATTTACGAGTTCCTGAAAAAAGCCGGCGGCGGCAATTTCCAGACACGTATCCACTCTGACGATCTGGACAAGCTCGCCCAGCAATTCGGCAACCACAACCGTCGACTACCGGGTGCCATTCTGGCCGCGGGGTTTCTGATTACAGGTGCACTGCTGGCGTCCTACCAGGTTGCGCCGCTGATTCAGGATCTTTCCCTGCTGGGCATGATCAGCGTCGGTGCCGGCCTTGTGCTGGGCTGGCGCAGTTTCCGCTAGACAGTCCCTGAGGCCGGCCTCAATCTCTATTTCAAAGTGCCCAGCAAAAAGCCCGGCCATAAAGAAAAAGCCCCGACCGTGTAACGGATCGGGGCTTTGGAATAAATGCCTGGCAGTGACCTACTCTCACACGGCGAATGCCGCACTACCATCGGCGCTGACGCGTTTCACTTCCGAGTTCGGAATGGGGTCGGGTGGTACCACGT
>PWYW01000062.1 GCA_003567685.1 Gammaproteobacteria bacterium | reverse complement strand
CGCGGCCGAGGCGCTGCACGTCACCCAGAGTGCGGTCAGCCACCGCATTCGCCAGCTCGAGGATGATCTGGGCGAAAGCCTGTTCGACCGGGCTGGCCGTCATCTTCAGCTGACCGAGGCCGGCCAGCGCTATTTCGAGGAGATTTCGGCCAGTCTGGCGCGAATCGAGCGGGCCAGTCGCTCGCTGCGCGGTGACGTTCAGGCCCGCTTGCGCCTGGCTGTGCCCAGTTCGCTGGCGGTGTGCTGGCTGATTCCTCGGCTGGCCGATTTCGAGGCCCAGCACCCGGAGTTGAACCTGGATCTGGAAATGCTGGCCGATATGCCGCCGATGTCGGCCCGGTTGGCCGACTGCTTTCTGACCATTCGCTACCGCCAGCGCGGCTACGTATCGCGCTGTTTGTATGTCGAACGCTTGTTTCCGGTCTGTTCGGCCCGCTATTGGCGCGAGCTTCAAGAGCGGGTGGGGCAGGGAGAAGCGCGGCCCGGCTTCCGGCCCGATTGGCTGAAGCACTGCCGCTTGTTGTCGGCGGCCAGCATTTTCGAGCAAGCTGGAGAGGACTGGCGGCGCTGGTTCAAGGCGGCCGGGTTGGCGCTGGACGATAGGCAGCGGCTGCAGCATTTCAGCCACATGCTGCTGGCCCACGAGGCGGCCCGTCATCATCAGGGGATTGCCCTGGCCAACGATTACATGGTGGACGGTGATGACGATCTGGTCCGCTTGCCCTGGCCGAATTTCCCGACCGGCGATGAATTTCACCTGGCCTGGAAACAGACCCGCGGACAGGAGCCGGCCATTCGCACCCTGGCCCAGTGGCTTGAAGATCAGGCTCGGCGGTCGGGGTGGCCGACAGGTCGGATTTAGTGCGGGGCGGGGAGTGGTGCCGTCTGCTGGTGGCGCCCGCGTCAGATCGGTTTGGTCGATGGCTGCGGGTTCACGGGAGCGTGGGTGATGGTTGGGTTTTTGCCGGTATCGGTTGGCTTGGATGCGAGTGCGTTTGCCCGGCGCTCGTCTGAGGGTGGCTGAGGGTTTTCGGGTTGCCGCCGCGACGCGGGCGTCACCATCAGACAACACCACTCCCCGCTGAGTGCTTGGAGATGATTGGAGTTTTTTTGGGCTTGGTGCTTGGTGGGGAGTGGTGCCGTCTGCTGGTGGCGCCCGCGTCAGATCGGCCTGGTCGATGGCCGCGGGTTCCCGGGAGCGTGGGTGATGGTTGGGTTTTTGCTGGCATCGGTTGGCTTGGTTGCGAGTGCGTTTGCCTGGTGCTGGTTTGAGGGTGGCTGAGGGTTTTCGGGTTGCCGCCGCGACGCTGGCACCACCATCAGACAACACCACTCCCCGCTGAGTACTTGGAGATAGTTGGGGGTTATTTGGCTTGGTACTTGGTAGCACCCGGTGCGCGATGAGAGCGGGATCTGAAAAGACAGCGTCCCCCACATTTGGTGATCAGAAACCGGGCTAGTTATTTTGCTCGCGGTCGGAAGGATCCGAAGAGGGTTTCGACGTTTCCGGGGCGGGTTGGCCGGGGTCACCTTGCGGCGGTTCGGCTGGTGGGCCTGGTGGCTGGCCGGGATTCGGGGGGCGGCGGTTGGCGGTGTGGTGGTGGCCGCCTCTTGGGCGTGAGCCGTTGATCAGTCGCTGGATCAGGCGGGCGATGACCAGGAAGGAGATGATGCGGCGCATAGCAGTGTCGGGGATTGGGGTTCGACTCCATTATGCACGGGCCGTCCGATGCTGGCCTAGCCGTCCAGCAAATCCGGCTGTTCGTTGTGCTGCGGGCTTTCGAACAGGCGCACGCGTTTGCCGCCGTGGAAGATGAGTTTAAACTCGGCCCGGCTGACCGGCACGTAGCGGTCGTTGCCGCCGATTTCGATCTGGGCGCCGTCGGTGACGGCAAAGCCGTGTTCGTCTACCCGCACCACCATGGTGGCCTTGGAGCCGGAATGGCAGATGGTCTTGAGTTCCTTCAGTTCATCGGCCCAAGCTAACAGGTACTGGCTGCCGGTGAACAGTTCGCCGCGAAAGTCGGTGCGCAGACCAAAGGCCAGCACCGGGATGCGCAGCCGGTCGACCACCTCGGTGAGCTGGAAGATTTGCTCGCGGCTGAAGAATTGCGACTCGTCGGTCAGTACGCAGTGGATTTGTCCGCCGGCCAGGGCGGCCTCGACCTGCTCGTAGAGGTTGTCGTCGGGACCAACGGCCATGGCTTCGCGCGACAGGCCGACGCGCGACTGGATGACGCCCGACCCGGCGCGGTCGTCGATGGCCGGGCTCAGCAGCAGCGGGCGCATGCCGCGTTCGGCGTAGTTGTAGGCCGACTGCAGCAAGACCGTGGTCTTGCCGGCGTTCATGGTCGAGTAGTAGAAGTACAGCTTAGCCAAGACCGACGGCTCAGCGGGGTTTCAGCTTGACGTCAATCCACAGCACCGCGCGGTCCGGGTTGGACTCGGCCCAGGTATCCAGAACGGCAGCCACCTGGTCGCATTCGGCGCAGTTGGGCTTGCGGTAGAGCAGCAGGAAAACGTCCGTGGCCGGCAGGTCGCTGGCGGTGATGCGCTCGCCTTCAGGGGTTTCAACCCGTTCCATCAATCGATCCAGGCGCACCATCGAGCGGGCCCGGCGCTCGCGGTTGACGATCAGGTTCAATTCGCGCTCGAAGCCGGGGCGGTAGCCGTCCTGGTGGAAGGCGGCGGCCTGGTCGGCAAGGAATACGTAAAGCTGCGGGGTGTTGACCACCACGCCTTCGCGCCGGGCCTGGGCGCGAACGTTACCCACCAGGCGCTGGTGCTGAGTCTGGATGTCGGCCTGCTGGTGCAAGGTCATCCGCGTCACCTCGGCCAGGGCCGGCAGAGGCAGCAGGGCAAACAGCGCAAGGGGCAGGAGCAGGCGATTCACGGTCATGTCAGCGCGGCACTCGGGAAAACGGCCAATCAGTATAGCCATCGCCCATCAACAACGCGCTACAATCCCGCCCCCATGTCTGGTCTGAACGAACAGCAGCGCGAGGCTGTCATCCACATCGATTCCCCGCTGCTGGTGCTGGCCGGCGCGGGCTCGGGCAAGACGCGCGTGATTACCGAGAAAATTGCCTGGATGATTGACCGCGGCCACTACGGTGCCAGCGAGATTGCCGCGATTACCTTCACCAACAAGGCGGCCCGCGAAATGCGCCAGCGAATCGGCAAGCGCCTGAAGCGCGGGCAGGGCGAAGGCCTGACCATTTGCACCTTCCATTCGCTGGGCTGGCAGATCCTGAAAGACGAACCCGAGGCCTGTGAACGGCGCAAGGGCCTGAGCATTCTTGACCAGCACGGCTCGGCCGACCTGGTTCGCGAGTTGCTGCCCAGTGGCGCCAAGAACGACATGGTGTATGCCGTCCAGGTGGGCATTGGCCGCTACAAGGATGCCGGTTTGCTGCCCGGCCAGGCGCTGGCCGCCGCCCAGACCGAGGCCGATGCACGGTCGGCGGAAATCTACCGGGATTACTCCGACCGTCTGGCCGCACTGAACGCGGTGGACTTTGACGACCTGATTGCCCTGCCGGCGCGGATGCTGGAAGACCCGGTGATTCGCACCCGCTGGCGCCGCCGCCTGCAATACCTGCTGGTGGATGAATACCAGGACACCAGTGCCGCCCAGTACCGACTGCTTCGGCAACTGACCGGCGACGTGGGCGCGATGACGGCAGTGGGTGATGACGACCAGTCGATCTATGGCTGGCGCGGCGCGCGGCCGGAAAACCTGGCCGGCCTGGCCGAGGATTACCCCAACCTGAAAGTGGTGAAGCTGGAGCAGAACTATCGTTCTACGGCCAAGATTCTGCAGGCCGCCAACGCGGTGATTCGCTGCAACCCGCACGACTTTGAAAAACAGCTTTGGAGCCAGTTGGGCCCCGGCGATGACCTGCAGGTGGTCGAGTACGGCGATGAGGCCGACGAGGCCGAGGGCGTGGTGCGCGACATGCTGGGCCAGTGGCACGGCGGCCAGGTGCGCTGGGCCGATTGCGCGGTGCTGTACCGGTCGAACCAGCAGGCCCGCGCCATCGAGCAGCAGCTTCGCGAGCACGCCGTGCCCTACGTGGTGTCTGGCGGCCCAAGCTGGTTCGACGCGCGCGAGATTCGCGACGGGCTGTCGTTCTTGCGGCTGCTGGTGAACCCCGAGGACAACCCGGCGTTCATGCGGGTGGTGAACACGCCGCGGCGCGGAGTAGGCTCCGGCGCGCTGGCCCGGCTAGCCACCTACGCCGATGCCTGCCGCAAGAGCCTGTTCGAGGCGGCCGTCGACGATCTGTTTCAAAACGAGCTGCCGCTGCCGGCCGCGCGCGGCCTTCGAGGTTTCACCAATATGCTCATCGACTTCAACCACCGCCTGAACGATCAGCCGCTGGGCGAGGTGTTTACCGAACTGCTCGACCACATCGGCTACATCGACTGGCTGGGCGAGCAGGACGACGAGCCGCGTCGCACCGAACGCCGGGCGCGCAACCTGAAAGACCTGGGCGGCTGGATTGGCCGGCTGGCCGACGACTGCAAGACCACCGAAGAGCTGATTACCCGCGTGGCCCTGGCCGCCGGCCCCGACGACGACCGTTTCGACGGTGCCGACATGGTGCGACTGATGACGCTGCACGCGGCCAAGGGGCTGGAGTTCAAGCGCGTGTGGCTGATTGGCTGCGAAGAAGGCCTGCTGCCGCACCAGCGCTCGATCGACGACGACCAGATCGAGGAAGAGCGCCGCCTGATGTACGTGGGCATTACCCGGGCCGAGCGGGCGTTGTCGATCAGCTATTGCCGTTCGCGCAAGCGCGGCGGTGAACGTTCGGCCTGCGAACCCAGCCGCTTCCTGGAAGAACTGCCCGAAGAGGTGATCCAGTGGCCGGCCCGCCATGGCGCGCGGGAAACCAGCCGCGAGGATGCCAAGGCCAACCTGGCGGCGATGAAGGCCTTGCTGGGTGGGTGATTCGGGAGGTTTCAGGTTTCAGGTTTCAGGTTTCAGGGGACATCGCCGCGACCTGAAACCTTCAACCAGAACCCTGAAACCTCTTATCATTTCCACATGATCCGATTTCCCCGAATTCTGCTGGCGCTGGTGTTGCTGGCCGTGCTGGCGGCCTGCCAGGCCAACGAACCGTACGTGGAGGTTCACGGCCAGCGCTTCTGGGTGGAGATTGCCGCCGACGATGCCAGCCGGGCCCAGGGCCTGATGTTCCGCGACGAACTGGCTGCCAACCGCGGCATGCTGTTCCTGTTTCCCGACCAGGCACCGCGTTCGTTCTGGATGCGCAACACGCGCATTCCGCTCGACATCATCTACCTGGATCGCGACTGGCAGGTGGTCAGCATTGCCGCCAACGCCCGGCCCTGTCGCATTCAACGCTGTCCCAGCTACCCCAGCGCTGGTCCGGCCCAGTTCGTGCTGGAAATCAACGCCGGCCTGGCCGCCGAGCTGGGGCTTGCGCCCGGCGACACGGTGAGCACGGGTAATCTGCCAGAGTTGCCTACTCGCTAGCCTTCAACGCACGGCCCATTGCCATGAACCGCACGACTTCTTTTACGCTGCTGCAACTGTCTGACTGCCACCTGTCGGCCGACCCGTTGGCCACCTACCGCGGCGAAAACTCCGACCACAACCTCAAGCGCCTGCTGCCGGCCTGCCGGGCCTTTGCCCCGGACGGCGTGGTGCTGAGCGGTGACCTGGCCGAAGATGCCAGCGTCGAGGCCTATCGCCGACTGGCCAACCTGCTCGACGGACTGGCCGAACGGTTCGCCTGGCTGCCCGGCAACCACGACGATCGGCGGGTGATGCACTCGGTGTATGACGATCTGGGCTGGCACGCCGGGCCGGTGCTGGAGTGGGGCGGCTGGCAACTGGCGCTGATCGATTCCACCGAGCCTGACCGGCCCGACGGCGAAGTGGATGCCGAGCGGCTGGCGCCGCTGACCGGGCTGGTGGCCGACAAGCCGGCCCTGGCCTTCATCCATCACCAGCCGCTAAGCGTCAATGCACCCTGGATTGACAAGTACCGCCTGTGCAACCCCGAGCTGTTCTGGCAGGCGGTTGACCCCGCGATCGTGCGCGGGGTGGGTTTTGGTCACGTTCACCAGGCGTTTGTTGGCGAACACAACGGGGTTCGCTGCCTGTCGGCGCCGTCCACCGTGGCCAACTCGCAGGCCGAGACGGAGAAATTCACCGCCGATCCGACCGGTCCGAAAGCCCGCTGGTATCGCCTGAGGAACGAAGGCCGCTGGCAGACCGGGCTGATCAGCGTGGGAATGAACTAGGAAATTCCCGGATTCCGGGAATTTCAGATTTCGACCATCTCGAAATCTTCCTTGCCGGCCGCGCAGTCCGGGCACACCCAGGATTCGGGCACGTCTTCCCAGCGCGTGCCGGGCGGAATGCCGTCATCCGGCGCGCCTTCTTCTTCGTGGTAAATCCAGCCGCACACCACGCACATCCAGCTCTTGAACTCTTGTGTCTCGCTCACTCGGGTATCATTCCTCGGGCGAATCGCCCCTGTGTAAAACCTCGGAATTGTAAATGAATGCCAGTGCACCAGTGATCACACCGGGCCTGTATGCCGTAACGCCTGCCGGCTGGCCTGCCGAGCACCTGCTGGGCGCGGTGGATCAGGCGCTGGCCGGCGGCCTGTCGCTGCTGCAATACCGCGAAAAGCCCGGCCCGGATGCCGAAGTGGCCCAGGCATTGCTGGCGCGTTGCCGCCAGGCCGGCGTGCCGCTGATCATCAATGACGATGTCGAGCTGGCTGCGGCCATTGGCGCCGACGGCGTGCACCTGGGGCGGGACGACGGCGAGCTGGAGCAGGCACGCGAACGGCTGGGGTCGACGGCCTTGATTGGCGTGTCGTGCTACAACGATCTGGACCGTGCCAAGCAACTGGCCCGACAAGGCGCCGACCTGCTGGCCTTTGGCAGCCTGTTTGCCTCGCCGACCAAGCCGGCGGCGGTGCATTGCCCGCTGTCCGTGCTGGGCCAGGCGCGTCGCTTTGGCCTGCCGGTCTGCGGCATTGGCGGCGTGGATCTCGACAATGCACCACAGGCCATCGCCGCCGGGGCCGATTTGCTGGCCGTGATCACCGACCTGTTCGAGGCCGAGGACATCGCCCAACGCGCCCGCGACTATGCCGTGCTGTTTGCGGCCCACACCCATTTTCAAGGAACCCCACCATGACCATCAGCCAGGATCTGTTCGCCCGCGCCAAACTGCACATGCCCGGCGGCGTCAACTCGCCGGTTCGCGCCTTCAACGCGGTGGGCGGCGACCCGGTGTTTTTCGAGCGCGCCGAGGGTGCCCACATGTGGGACGTGGACGGCAAACGCTACATCGACTACATCGGCTCCTGGGGCCCGATGATCTGCGGCCATGCCCACCCGGCCATCATCGAGGCGGTGCAGCGGGCGGCCAGCCAGGGCCTGAGCTTTGGCGCACCCTCGCCAGGCGAGGTAACCATGGCCGAAAAGCTGTGCGAACTGATGCCCTCGCTGGACCAGGTGCGCATGGTGAACTCGGGCACCGAGGCGGCAATGTCGGCCCTGCGCGTGGCCCGTGCGGCGACCGGCCGCGAGCGCATCATCAAATTCGAGGGCTGCTACCACGGCCATGCCGACAGCTTCCTGGTGAAAGCCGGCAGTGGTGCCCAGACCCTGGGCGTGCCGACCTCGCCCGGCGTGCCCAGGGCGCTGGCCGAGCTGACCCTGAACGCCCGCTTCAATGATCTGGACAGCGTGCGCGCCCTGTTCGAGCAATACCCCGACGAGATTGCCTGCGTGGCCGTCGAACCCATCGCCGGCAACATGAACTGCATTCCGCCGCAGCCCGGCTTCCTGGAAGGCCTGCGCGAGCTGTGCGACCAGCACGGCGCGGCCCTGCTGTTTGATGAAGTGATGACCGGTTTTCGCGTCCACCCACAAGGTGCCCAGGGCCTGTACGGCATTACCCCAGACTTAAGCTGCTTCGGCAAGGTGATTGGCGCCGGCATGCCGGTGGGCGCCTTCGGCGGCAAGTCTGACTACATGAAGCTGGTGGCCCCGGCCGGGCCGGTGTACCAGGCCGGAACGCTGTCCGGCAACCCGGTGGCCATGGCCGCCGGCATTGCCAACCTGGAACTGATCAGCCAGCCCGGCTTTTACGAAGCGCTGGCCCAGACCACCGGCCGCCTGGCCCAGGGCCTGAAGGATGCCGCCGACCAGGCCGGCGTGCCGATGGCCACCGTGGCCGTCGGTGGCATGTTCGGCTTCTTCTTCACCGAGGCCGAGGCCGTGACCAACTTCGACCAGGCCGCGGCCTGCGACATCGAGCGCTTCAAGGCCTTTTTCACCGGGATGCTGGCCGAAGGCATCTACCTGGCGCCGTCAGCTTTTGAGGCCGGGTTCGTTTCCAGCGCCCACAGCCAAGCCGATATCGACGACACCCTGTCCGCCGCGGCGCGCGTGCTGCCCGGCCTGGTGGCTTGAGCCGGCACGACAAGCCAGCAATGGAATTCACCGGGATTCAGCGTCAATCCATCGGCGAACGTGCGCCCATCGCCCCGCGCTGAATCACGTGGGTGTAGATCATGGTGGTGCGCACGTCTGCATGCCCCATCAACTGCTGCACGGTTCGAATATCGGCACCGCTTTCGAGCAAATGCGTCGCAAAGCTGTGGCGAAACACGTGGCAGGTAACCGGCTTGGTCAGCCCCGACCGTGTAGCCGCCAGACGAACGGCCCGCTGCACCGCCTGGTGCATCACATGGTGACGCCGAATCTGTCCGCTGCGCGGGTCCCGACTTAGACCGGCGGCCGGGAACAGCCACTGCCAGGCCGGTTCGAAACGCGCGCGGGGATATTTGCGTGCCAGCGCATGCGGCAGCAGCACACCACCGCGCTGTTGCCGCCGATCAATATCGGCAACCGCCAGCGCCCGCTCCAACTGAATGCGAAGTGGTGCCTGCAAGGAATCGGCCAGAACCGTAACCCGGTCCTTGCCGCCCTTGCCATCGCGCACGATCAACTCGCGGCGGTCGAAATCCACATCCTTAACCCGCAGGCGCAGCGCTTCGGAAATGCGCAGGCCCGAGCCGTACAACAAACCGCCAATCACATCGTGTGGTGGCGGCAGAACCGACAGCACCTGGCGCACCTCGGCCCGCGATAACACCACCGGAATGCGCCGTTTCTCAGCCGCGCGCACCACGTTGTCCAGCCAGGGCAGATCCACTTCCAGCACGTGCTTGTACAAAAAGAGAATGCCGTTCAAAGCCTGGTTCTGGGTAGCCGCCGCCACCTGCCGCTCTACCGCCAGATACGACAGAAAGGCCTCGACCTCGCGCTTGCCCATCTGCTGCGGGTGCCGCTTGCCATGAAACACGATGAACCGCCGCACCCAATCCACATACGCCTGCTCGGTCCGCAAACTGTAATGCCTGGTCCGCAACACCCGCCGCATCCGATCCAGCAACTTTTCGCCCACAAACAACCCCTGACCAAAACCAGGGACTATTCCAAACCGAACCACCAGCCAAACTCATCAGCCACGCACAACCGGGCGCCTAGGAAAACGTCGACCTTATGCATCAGATTTAAACCCCTATTGCCTTATGCTCAACTTTTCAAACCTAATTGTTAGTTAT
>PWYW01000022.1 GCA_003567685.1 Gammaproteobacteria bacterium | reverse complement strand
GTGCGCAACCGCCTCGACGACATCATTCAGGCTCTTCAGGCAATGACGACCGAAGACGCTGACAGCCCGGACAAGGCACCCGAACCATCACCACAGGACCAACCATCAAAGGACCAGCCCGCATGAGCCGCTATCTGTTCAAACCTTTCGAGATGATTGCCGGTGGCCCGGCCCTGATTGCCGGCCTGCTGGTTATTGCCGTGACCGCGGTCCTGGCCTGGTCAGCAGGCCTGGTGACCGACGGCGTGCTTGACCTGCACTTTGCACCCACCGCCAACCCCGGGATCACGCTGCTCCAGGGGCTGATCAACTGGCTCAGCATCAGCCTGTGTCTGCTGTTGCTCGGCCGCTGGCTCAGCCAGGGCCAGTTCCGAACGCTGGATTTGTTCGCCACCCAGGCGCTGGCGCGCTGGCCGGTGCTGCTTGGCGTTGGCTATCTGAGCATTCCCTGGATCAACCAGGAGATCAACGCGCGAACCCAGGCGCTGATGGCCGCCATGCCAGATGATCCGTCGATGGTGATGGCCGACAGTGCCTACATGCTGGATGCGATGTGGCTGACGGTGCTCAGCCTGCCGCTGCTGGTGATGCTGGTCTGGCTGATCTGGCTGATGTACCACGGCTATGCACTGGTTACCAATCTGCGCGGACAGCGCGCGGTTTTCAGTTTCATCGGCGGCCTGATTGCCGCAGAAATCCTCAGCAAACTGCTGATCTGGCTACTGAACCTACTCACCTGAGAGCTGCTGCGTCCTTTACTCGCTTCGACGCCAGTTTTGACGGAGGTGGGTTGGAAGGCGGCGAGCGGCGCCGGCTGCTGGCGACCGCTGACGCTATCCGGCGGCGTCAATTCTGCGGGTTCAAGGGAGCTTGGGTGCCAACGAATACCATCACGGCAGTTGAACGGTTTGCGGCATCAGGTTGGGTCCCGGGCGCCTTAAGCGGCTGAAACACCGTGCCCGCCGCCGCGCGTCAGCGCTCGCCAGCAGCCAACACCATTCCCCGCTGATGGTTTGGAGGAAATGGCAGGTCCGACCACAGTCCGCTGCGATCCCGCAACCTGCTGCATCGGGGGGCGTTAGGTGATTCGGGCCAACCAGAGCGCGGAAGTCTTCTGGTAACCCTCAGCTTCTATCCGCTGGCACAAAGCTCAACGAGGTCGCAAAACCGTCCACTCCGACAGTGTGATCTCGAGGTCACCCAAGCTCCCTTGAGCCTGAACATGGCAGGCAAGCCGAACGCCCTGGTTGGCCCGAATCACCTGGCGCCACCGGATGCTCGGAACCCTCGACAGCAGATCGAACAGCTGCTGCACCTCAGGATTCATCAATTCAGCGCAAAACACTTGAACCTCTGCCCCTCAAGCGATAGGATGCATATATCTTTCAATCGCGATAAAGGGATATATTTATCAACCTGGATGCGGCCGGTCGTCACTGCAGCCTGCTGGGAGACGCCACGCGCCTTCGCCTGCTGGCCCTGCTGGACACCGAAGAACTCACCGTTGCCGAACTGGCCCAGGTTACCCGCCTGGCCCAGCCCCGCGTGTCGACCCACCTGGCCCGCCTGCGCGAGGCCGGGCTGGTGGCCGATCGCCGCGAAGGCGTTTCGGTTTACTACCGGCTTCAGCAGCAAACCGGCGACCCCGCGCTTGAAGCGCTCTGGCATCTGCTGAAGCAGGACCTGGATGATGCCCTTGTCCAGTCGGATGCCGAGCAGCTGGCCGATGTCCTTCGCCAGCGAGCCAGCGGCAAGAACTGGCCCGACAGCGTGGCCGGCGACATGGAGCGCCATTATTCACCAGGGCGAACCTGGGAGGCCACGGCGCGTGCCCTGGTTCATCTGCTGCGCCCCGGTCGCGTGCTGGACATTGCCTCCGGCGACGGTGTCATGGGCGAGCTGCTGGCCGGTCAGGCCGACGGCATCGACTGCATTGACCTGTCACCCAAAGTGGTTGCAGCCGGCTCGGCCAGGGTTGCCGAACAGGGCAATGTCCGCTTCCACCAGGGCGATATGCACGCCCTGCCCTTCGCCGATGACAGCTTCGATACCGTGCTGCTACTGCATGCCCTGACTTACAGCCCGCATCCCGAGCGAGTGTTTGCCGAGGCCGCTCGGGTGCTCAAACCCGGCGGTCAGCTGCTGGCGGCCACTCTCAAGCGCCACCGCTACACCACCGAAGTGCGAAGCTACGGCCACGTCAACAACGGCTTTTCCACCGAGCAGCTGAAAACGCTGTGTGCCGCTGCCGGCTTCGAGGCCAGCTTCTGCGACGTGACTTCGATTGAACAGAAAACCCCGAATTTCCGGATCATCACCCTGCTGGCCCGGCTCCTTGACGGCGCCCCGCCCCGGAGCGATCTGAACGAATGAGTTTCCTCGACTGGCACGATCCCGACCGCGTGCAAGCCCTAAAACAAGCCCTGACCACGCGCATCCTGCTACTGGACGGCGCCATGGGCACCATGATCCAGGCCGAAAAGCTGGATGAAGCCGCCTTTCGCGGCGAACGCTTCGCCAACCACAACGACGACCTCAAGGGCAACAATGACCTGCTGGTGCTTACCCAACCGGCGCTGATCGAGTCTATCCACCGGCAGTTTCTCGACGTAGGTTGCGACCTGATCGAGACCAATACCTTCAACGCCAACCGCATCAGCCAGGCCGACTACGCACTGGAAGAGCTGTCCGAGGAAATTAACCGCGAAGCCGCCCGACTGGCCAGGCAAGCCTGCGATGCCGTGGCAACCGAGGAACGCCCGCGCTTCGTGGTTGGCGTGCTTGGCCCGACCAATCGCACGGCCTCGATCTCACCCGATGTCTCCAGCCCCGGCTATCGCAACGTGGATTTCCAGGGCCTGGTGGATACCTACATCGAAGCCGTGCGCGGCCTGCTGGACGGTGGAGCCGACCTGCTGATGATCGAGACTATCTTCGACACGCTGAACGCCAAGGCCGCGATCTTTGCCGTTCAGGAAGTGTTCGAGGAACGCCAGGCGCGCTGGCCGCTGCTGATTTCCGGCACCATCACCGACGCCTCGGGCCGCACACTGTCGGGTCAGACGGCCGAAGCCTTCTACTACTCGGTCGCCCATGCCGACCCGCTGGCGGTCGGTTTCAACTGCGCCCTGGGTGCCGACCAGCTCAAGCCGCACGTCAAGGCGCTCAGCCGGGTGGCAACTTGTCTGGTCAGCGCCCACCCCAACGCCGGCCTGCCCAATGAGTTCGGCGACTACGATGAAAGCCCGGAAGAGATGGCCAGCGTGATCGGCCAGTACGCCCGCGACGGATTGATCAATCTGGTCGGCGGCTGCTGCGGCACCACGCCACAACACCTGGCCGCCATCGCCAGGGCAGTAGGCGAGCACGCGCCCCGGGCGCTCAAGCAGGAGAAAGCCGCATGAGCCCATCTCCTCGCCATACCCGTCTGGCCGGCCTGGAGCCGCTGGTCATTACGCCCGAGCTCAATTTCATCAATGTCGGCGAGCGCACCAATGTCACCGGCTCGGCCCGCTTTCGCCGCCTGATCGTCGAGGAAAAGTACGAGGAAGCGGTCGAGATTGCCCTGCAACAGGTCGAGAACGGTGCCCGGATCATCGACGTCAATATGGACGAGGGCCTGCTGGATTCCGAGCAGGCCATGACCACCTTCCTGAACCTGATCGCCGCCGAGCCGGATATCGCCCGCGTGCCGGTCATGGTGGACTCCAGCAAGTTCAGCGTGATCGAGGCCGGCCTGCGCTGTCTCCAGGGAAAGGGCATCGTCAATTCCATCAGCCTGAAGGAAGGCGAAGCCGCCTTCCTGGAGCAGGCCCGACGCGTGCGCCGCTACGGTGCGGCGGTCATCGTGATGGCCTTCGACGAAACCGGCCAGGCCGACAATGCCGAACGCATGCTCGAATGCCTGTCACGCGCCTACACGCTGCTGACCGAACAGGCCGGCTACCCGCCGGAAGACATCATCTTCGACCCCAACATCTTCCCCGTGGCCACCGGCATGGCCGAGCACGACAACTACTGCGTCGAGTTCATCGAGGCCACCCGCGAGCTCAAGCGCCGGTTTCCGCACTGCCATGTTTCCGGGGGCGTATCGAACATGTCGTTCTCGTTTCGCGGCAACGACGTGGTCCGCGAGGCCATGCACTCGGTGTTCCTCTACCACGCCACCCGCGCCGGCATGGACATGGGCATCGTCAACGCCGGCCAGCTGGCCGTTTACGACGACATCGATCCCGAGCTGCGCGAGCTGGTCGAGGATGTGGTGCTCAATCGCCGATCGGATGCCACCGAACGCCTGCTGGACGCGGCCGCTCGCTTCAAGGGCGACGGCCAGAAGGAAACCCGCGACGAAGCCTGGCGCGAGAAGCCGGTCGCCGAGCGGCTGAAGTATTCGCTGGTCAAGGGCATCGACAAGTTCATCGTCGAGGATACCGAGGAGGCCCGCCAGGCGCACGCCAGCTCGCTGGAGGTGATCGAAGGCCCGCTTATGGACGGCATGAACTACGTCGGCGATCTATTTGGCGAAGGCAAGATGTTCCTGCCCCAGGTGGTCAAGTCGGCCAGGGTGATGAAAAAGGCGGTGGCCCACCTCGTGCCCTACCTGGAAAAGGAAAAGAAGGTCGGCGACAAGAAAGGCAAGATCCTGCTAGCGACCGTCAAGGGCGACGTGCATGACATCGGCAAGAACATCGTCGGCGTGGTGCTGGCCTGCAACGGCTTTGATATCGTTGACCTGGGCGTGATGGTGCCCACCGAAAAAATTCTGGAAGAAGCCCGACGACACGAAGTCGACGTGATTGGCCTGTCGGGCCTGATAACGCCTTCGCTGGACGAAATGGTTCAGGTCGCCGAGGCCCTGAATGACGCCAATTTCGATCTGCCGCTGCTGATTGGCGGCGCCACCACCTCACGCGCGCACACCGCGCTCCGCATCGACCCGGCCTATCGTCAGCCGGTGGTTTGGGTGAAAGATGCCTCTCGCTCGGTGGACGTCGCCCGCAAGCTGGCCAGCCGCCAGCACCGTGAAGCTTACGCCGCGGATATCGCCAGCGATTACGAGACCGTTCGCGAACGGGCCGCCAAAGGACGCCAGCGCAAGCCGTTGATCAGTCTGGAAAAGGCCCGCGCGAATGCTTTCCGGGCCGATTTCAACCGCCATGTGCCGGAAAAACCCAAAGCGACCGGCGTGCAAGTGATTGACGGCTGGCCGCTCGACGAACTGGTCGACTACATCGACTGGACGCCGTTCTTCCGCACCTGGGAACTGGCCGGCCGCTTCCCGGACATCCTCGACGATGAGATCGTCGGCGAGGCCGCCCGTAGCGTCTACGCTGATGCGCGCGACATGCTGGAGCGCATCGTCAAGGAAAAATGGCTGACCGCCCGGGCCGTGTTAGGCCTGCTGCCGGCCCAGTCCGACGGCGATGACGTGCTGCTCTACACCGACGAATCGCGCAGCGAGGTACTGGAACGACTGGTCATGCTGCGCCAGCAGGCCGACAAGCCGCAGGCCAATCTTTGCCTGGCCGACTTCGTCGCGCCAAAAGACAGCGGGGTGAAGGATTGGTGCGGCCTGTTTGCCGTCACCGCCGGCATTGGCATTGAAGAGGCCGCTGCCCGCCTGCCCGACAACGACGACTACGCCGACATCATGCTGAAGGCGCTGGCCGACCGCCTGGCCGAAGCGCTGGCCGAGGCCCTGCACCACAAGGTTCGAACCGAGTACTGGGGTTACGCCAGCGACGAATCACTGGACAATGAGGCCATGATCGACGAGCGCTACCGCGGCATTCGCCCGGCACCCGGCTACCCGGCCTGTCCGGATCACAGCGAGAAGGACAAGCTGTTCAGCCTGTTGCAGGCACCCGACAAGATCGGCATGACGCTGACGGAAAGCTGGGCCATGCTGCCCACCGCCAGCGTCAGCGGCTACTACTTTGGCCACCCGGACGCCCAATACTTCGTGGTCGGCAAGATCGAGCGCGACCAGCTTGAGGATTACGCCAGGCGGCAGGGAATCAGCATCGAAGACGCTGAACGGAATTTGAGGCCCTCACTGGGGTGAGGGCGGTAAGAGGTGAGCGGTAAGAGGTAAGAGGTGAGAGGGTTTCCTTTCACCTTTCACTATTTACCTTTTACCTCCTACCAAATCAAATCGTCTGGCACTGGGGGGTAGTGGCTTCCGTCGTCTTCGGGCTCGTCTTTTCCAGCCAGATCGGGCACCAGGTCGGGGGCGATTTCGCGGTATTTCTCGAGCGTCTCGAGAGAAACCAGCAGGTAGGAACCACGCAGGTTGACCACGCCGATCTGGCCCGCATTGAGCTCATCACGCTGTTCCGGCGTGCACATCACCCGCCGAATCCGACCCAGGTGCTCAAAGTAGCGCGGCAACTCGGCTTCCTTGCGGTTAAGGGTATTGCCCTTGATCAAACCATCAAGCTTCAGGTTGCGCTTGCGGCGTTCATCCTGGGCGGCCTGGCGCGCTTCTCGCTCGGCCTTGCGCTCGGCCGCTTCGGCCCGCTGACGTGCCCGATAGGCACGCGCCAGATCGGACTCGGCGGTTGACGGCTTGGCGGCAGTCCCCTTGCCGGCAGCGGAGTTCCGTTCCGAAGACTTTCCACCAGCTCCCTGGGTCCGGCGACTGGCCTTTTTCGGGCCACCGCCTTTGCCACCCCGAGGTTTGTCCGAACGCGCCGAACGCTTGCCGGGCCGCGTCTTGTCCAGCTGCTTTTCGTCAGCCAGCCCTGCTTTGAGCAGGGCATCCTGCAATGAGCCCATGTGTTGTGGTCTACCGCTTGATCAGTCGCCGTGTACTTCGAGCAACTCAACCTGGAAGATCAGGGTTGAGTTGGGGCCAATCGGGCCTGGACGACCCTGCTCGCCATAAGCGAGATCAGCGGGAATGAAGAACTCGAAAGTCGCACCTTCGGACATCAGCTGCACGCCTTCGGTCCAGCCGGGAATCACGCCATTCAGCGGGAAAGTCGCCGGCTCGCCACGAGAATAAGAGCTGTCGAATTCGGTACCGTCAATCAAGGTGCCGCGGTAGTGGACGGTCACGCGGTCGGTAGCGGCCGGGCTACGGCCATGGCCTTCTTCAACCACGCGATACTGAAGTCCCGATGCCGTTTCGGTCACGCCATCACGACCCCGGTTTTCGGCCAGAAACGCCTGGCCGGCTTCCAGGTTGCGCTGGGCTTCCTGACCGCGCTCGGCTTCCAGCTCTTGTTGCCGACGCTCTATGTAGGCAGTGCGCTCGGCATCGGCCTCTTCCTGGGAAAGCAAGGTGTCTTCACCTTGAAACTGGGCACTGAAGCCGGCAAAAAAGATATCCAGGTCAATGTCCAGACCCTGGTCGGCCATCATGTTGGCCACGTCCATACCAATGGTGTAGCTCAGACGTTCTTCCGGGGTTTGCAGCTCGTCGGCCATGGCGCTGACAGAAACAGCACCGGCCACAACGGCGGCAACAAAAATACGGCGAATGCGCATGGTCTATCTCCTGATGAATGTATGCGTTGGATTCGATTCGATCGCTTGCAGGAAATTCCACCCGCAAGCCGAAATGTTCAGCCCGGCAGTTTAACAGACTTGCTGGCTGGGGCCGTTTACCGCATGAGCAGCCTCGAACACCCCCGCCCGATCAAGCGATCCATCTTCAAAGGCCGGTACCCAGCGCCAGGCGCTGAATTGGGTCGAGGTTGCCGAGCGACTCGTCCAGCGAAGCCGCTTCCAGGTGGTAACGCGAGTCCACGGGGCTGTCAGGCGCGAAGAAGTGAAACGCCAGCAGTAAACGATCACGCTGATTGCCACGACTGCCGAAATGCAGGCAACGGGATGAATCGAGCATGACCCCGCTGCCGGGGCCACCGGTGGCCTGGCGAATTTCTGCCGGATCCAGTTCAGCCAGCAAGCGTTCCTTATCAAGACGCCCGCGCTGATGACCAAAGTCATTGCGCAACTGGTCAGAGCGATCGCCAGGGATGAAATTCAGAGGGCCACACGACTCATCGACTTCGCTGCAGTTCAGTAGCACCTTGACCTGCCGTGGAGCCAGCTCGTCGATGTGCCATCGTTGGGAAGAGGTCTCGCTGTCGTTTGGCGGCGTCCACCACAGGACAGCGCCCTCCAGGCGGGGAACCGCGCCGAGATAGCGGCTGACTGCATCGAGCACCGGACGGGCCAACATGCCTCGAATAATGTTTGATTGCGAGAACAACTCGTTGCCGGATAAAACGCCCAGCAGAAACCGCTTGTTGGGGTTTCGCGCCAGGCAACGCTCGGCCTCGCCGCTTGCCCTGAACGCCTCGAAATAGCTTGCACAGTCCACAGCGAGTTGGGTCAACTCGGGAATCTCGCCCGCTTCAAACAGCCGCCATGCCGAACCCGGATCCAAATCCAGCGGTCCTTCGGGCAGTTCGCTCGCCAGCGTTCGACGAAGGTCTGCTTCCGCCCCGAAGCGCCGTTCCCGCAATCGGCCCATATGCTTGTGGACAAAGTGTCGCGGCAACCGTAGCCGCTTGTAGAGCAACTTTTAGAGTCCTCGGTCACGCGGCGGAAGCGTCTGAACGGTCATATCGGTGATGCTCTGAACGTACCAGCCTGCGATTTTACGCTGCCGTGATCGACGTCGGATATCCTTGACAGCGTGGCGGTGTTTTACTAGACTATAACACCAGTACATTAATCGACACATCGGAGCTCGGTCATGCTGCCCATTACACGTCGAAAACCCCTGGCTATTCCGCATGGACTGGCCGCCGTTGCGGCAGGCGTTTGCCTGCTTCTGGTCGCGGTCACTGATTTTTCCGAACGCCAGGCGGAGCTGCTCGCCGAGCAGGCGCTTGGCGAACGCACCGTACTGGCTGTCGCTGACAGCGACACTGGGCGCATGGAAGGCAGCAGCGAGCCGCTCGCCGAGAATCTGGGCAACCGCAACCGCCAGGAAGGACGGTCGGATTCTCGCCAGCGTACTCGGTCACTGAAGGGCTGGCTGCCATTCCTGCGTGGCTTTTTGCCCGGACTCGCGCGCTGAATGAGCGGACTATGGGACGACAATCAGCCGATCTACTGGCAGCTTCGGGAAAGAACCATCGCGTCCATCCTTGATGGCAGCCTGAAAGAAGAAGCCGCCCTTCCCTCGGTCCGACAGGTCGCGGTTGACTTCCAGATCAACCCGCTGACGGTTTCCAAGGCCTACCAATCATTGGTAGACGACGGTTTGGTCGAAAAACGACGTGGTGTGGGCATGTTCGTCTGCGCCGGAGCCCGTCGTCAGTTGCTTGCCAGCGAGCGGGAAAAGTTTCTATCGGAGGAGTGGCCCAAGCTGGTCGCCAGACTCAGGCAACTGGGTCTTGACTGGAAGGATCTTGAAGCCCGTTGGCCGGGCCGGGAGGAAAACGAATGAGTTCGATCATCAAGGCAAGGAGCCTCAGTCGCCACTACGGCAAAACGCGTGCCCTGGATGGCATTGATCTGGACATTCCCCAGGGCCGTATTGTCGGGATCATTGGCCCCAACGGCGCCGGCAAGACGACCGCGCTGAAGGCGATCCTCGGTCTGGGGCATTACCAGGGAGAATTGTCTGTTCTCGGCCTTGACCCAAGCAGCCAGCGGGATCGGCTGATGAAGGACGTTTGCTTCATTGCCGATGTCGCAGTCCTGCCGCGCTGGGCCAGGGTTGATCGCCTGATCGACCTGACCGAACAACTTCACCCCAATTTCTCCCGCGAACGCTGTTTGAAATTTCTTGCCGAGACCCGGATCCAGCCCAAAAGCCGGGTGCGATCGCTTTCCAAGGGGATGATCGTGCAACTCCATCTGGCACTGGTCATGGCCATTGATGCCCGGCTGCTGGTACTCGATGAACCCACGCTCGGCCTGGATATCCTGTTTCGCAAGCGCTTTTACTCCAATCTGCTGAATGACTATTTCGATGAGGGCCGGACCATCATCATCACTACTCACCAGGTTGAGGAGGTCGAGCACATTCTGACTGACCTGATTTTCATCAAGAACGGCCAGTTGATCCTGAACAGCAGCATGGAGGCGATTCATCAGCGCTATACCGAATTGATGGTCAAACCCGACCAGGTCGAGGCTGCGCGCACTCTGGGCCCACTCAATGAACGGCAGATGTTCGGTCGCCATATTCTGCTGTTTGATGGAGTGCCAATGGAACAACTTCAGGCGCTTGGCGAAACCCATCAGCCCAGCGTGGCTGACCTGTTCGTCGCCATGATGAGCGATGACAAAGACCAGGAGCTTGCCGCATGAACCAGGTCATGACTCCAGGCACCGCCGTGCGGCCCCTGCGCACTCTGATCAGTCTGATGCGCCGGGAGCTCTGGGAGAGCCCCATCTCGATGAAATGGGCACCGCTGGGCATTGGTTTGCTGACCATCCTGCTGACACTGTTCACGCTGGCCATAGCCTCACGGGTCGACCATGAGCTGCACTCCGCTCAGGACGCGCTGCGCCTGCTGGCCGAGACTGATCGTGAACAACTGAAACTGCTGGTCACCGGCTTTCTGTTTTCGACGTCAACGATTTTCTTCCAGTTCATGGTCCTGCTGATCATCTTCTACCTGGCTGGCAGCCTGTTCGACGATCGCAAGGACCGCTCGATCCTGTTCTGGAAATCCCTGCCCGTTTCCGACGGCATGCTGGTGGGTTCCAAGCTCGCTACCGCCTGCCTGCTGATCCCGCTGATGTTCATGCTGGCCATCATGCTCACCCACCTGGTGTTGCTGCTGATTGCCTCGGGCCTGGCGGTGTCGGCGGGTGTCAACCCGTTCACCACCATCTGGCTGCCGGCCTCCCTGCCCCATCTCTGGTCAGTCATGGCTGCTGGCCTGTTGGTTCAGGCCCTCTGGTTGATGCCCATTTATGCCTGGCTGCTGTTCTGTTCGTCGTGGGCTCCCCGGTTGCCCATCCTGATTGCCATTGGCATTCCGGCCGTATTGGCCATCATCCAGAACAGCTGGAGCCTTCTCAGCAGCCTGAGTCTGCCCAACGTGAATATTGGACTGGTCATGCTCAAGCGGCTGGGTTCGAGCATGCTGCCGATGAGCGCCAACATTCAGTTCGATCACGGGCTTCAGCACATTCAGTTCGACGAAGACCTGTTCATGCGTTTTTCCAACCTGAACAACTACCTGCTGAGTCTTGAACTGTGGATTGGACTGGTCATTGCGCTGCCGCTGCTGGTCGCCGCCGTTTGGTTCCGACGCCGCGCCACGGACCAGGCCTGAGGCGTGCGACATCACTGGCCAACCCCTGTACTGACGCTGGCCTGCCTGGCCGGCCTTGGTCTGGCCGGATGGCTTTTTGCCCAGTCGCAACCCTGGCTTTTCTCGGCCGGCCTGGCGTTGGCAGCGGCGGCGCCGTTGGGCTTTCTTCTGATGGGCGGCCACAATCAAGAGGTTCAGGGACACCCGGTCTTGGTATCGGTATTACTCGGACTCGGCTGCGTATTCACCCTGGTTGGCGTACAGCGATTCGGCGACACCTTTCGTTGGGTCACCGGCCTGGCGCTGCTACTGCTTGCGGGCTGGATGCTCTATCAGCGCTATTACCTCAGACAACCCCACGATTGACCCTGCCAAATGCGCGCCACCGCCTGGGTCCAGACGGCGATGCGCTGGATTCGAGCCCTCTCAGCGGCTATCATCGCCGGGGCGCCGGACAAGGGATGGAATTATCGGCGCGAATTGAACTCGCGTAAAAAGGGGAACTCATGCGCGACAAGGAGCAAGGCTCGATGTCCATGGACGTGATCGATCACACGCATCACTGCCAGGCGTTGGTGGGCAGTGACATCCAGTTTGCCTTCCAGACCATCATCGACACGAACGAACAGGAAGTGGTCGGCTTCGAAGCCCTGGTCCGAGGCATAAAAAACGAGCCGCCTGCCGTCGTTTTCAGCCGTATTCCCCATGACCAGCGCTTCCTGTTCGACCAGGCCTGCCGCATTCGTGCCATGGAGGCCGCCGAAGCTTTCGGCATCGACAGCAAGCTGCACCTGAACTGCGGTGAAATCAAGGCCGGCAACGTAGAGCTGGTCGCCGCGACCACCCTTCACATTGCCCGACGGCACAACCTCGATCCCGCCAACATTGTGCTTGAGCTCAGCAACCTTGACGCGATCGGGAATGCCGCAGCGCTCGAACAGGTCCAGACTTGCCTCTCGGCGGCGGGGCTGACAACGCTCGCCGACAACTTTGGCCACCGTGACGCCAACCTGCGCCCTGTTGCCGGCTTCCGCCCGCAACGACTGAAGCTGGCCCACAAACTGGTTGACGGTATTGACCGCAATCCGGAGTCGCAAGCGATCGTCAAGGCGGCGCTGGCCTTCTGCGAGCAAATGAACATTCGACCCATGGCCAGCGGCGTGGAACGCGCCGAAGAGTTCGAGTGGCTGCAAACCGCCGGCGTTGAGTTATTCCAGGGCTATTTCTTTGCCCAGCCGGGCATGGATGCCGCCTGAGCCCCGGGTATCGCCGAGATCCCGACGATCTTTTTCAGGCACTCCCTGCCTTCAGCCAGGGCGGTGGCGGCAGGTCTCGGCTGTTCAGGAAGTCACGGTTGAACAGTTTGGACTCGTAACGGCTGGCCGAATCGCAGAGGATCGTGACGATGCGGTGGCCCGGACCAAGCTCGCGCGCCAGGCGAATGGCACCGGCCACGTTGATGCCGCTGGAGGCCCCCAGGTAAAGGCCTTCCCGTCCAATCAAGTCCCATAGCACCGGTAACAGCTCCCGGTCGGGAATGTTGTACGACTGATCAATGACGATACCGTCCAGGTTACCGGTAATTCGGTTTTGGCCGATGCCCTCGGTAATCGAATCACCGCTGGACTTGATCTCACCATGCTGTACCCAGTGGTGAATACCCGCGCCATCCGGATCGGCTGCGGCAATCACCACCTTCTTCGACTGTTGCTTCATCCAGGCCGACACGCCGGCCAGGGTGCCGCCGGTGCCCACGGCGCAAATGAACCCGTCGATATCGCCGTCGAGTTG
The DNA here is from genome assembly GCA_003567685.1 of Gammaproteobacteria bacterium. Classification (GTDB taxonomy): domain Bacteria; phylum Pseudomonadota; class Gammaproteobacteria; order Xanthomonadales; family Wenzhouxiangellaceae; genus Wenzhouxiangella. The sequence goes on along the minus strand of PWYW01000022.1, from coordinate 20,214 downwards.
TGACCAGATTTCCGGTGCGGTTGAGCGGATATGGCCTTCGCGGTTGGAGGTGTTGTCCCACTGGTTGGCGTAGAACACGCCGTGGGGCGATTCCAGCGATTCGGCCAGCCGCCGGGCCTGGTGCACGTAGTTGTCCGGGTTCTTGTAGGGCACGGCCGGAAAGGTTCTGAGATCAGCCCCCATGCCACGAAGGGCCGATTTCTTTTCAGCAGACTGGGTTTCCGGCATCACGATGATGGTCTTGAGCCCCAGCGAGTTGCCGGCCAGGGACAGGCCAATACCCGTATTGCCCGCCGTGCCCTCGACCACGGTGCCACCAGCCTCGATCTTGCCGGCCTTGAGTGCGTCCAGCAGCAGATATTTGGCCGCCCGGTCCTTCACCGACCCGCCCGGGTTCATGAATTCGCATTTGCCGTAGATCTCACAGCCGGTCAGCTCGGAGGCCAGGTCAAGACGGATCAGCGGCGTATTGCCAACCGCATCAATGAAATTGCTGACTCGAGTCATGAATTGCGCTTTCCTGTCATCAAATCGGGCCTCGCCACCAGAATCGGTGCAGGCCGGTGTGTCGTTTGGTGGAGTGTACGGCGGACATGATGAAGCCATCAGCAAGTCTGCATATAACCCGAAGCGATATAAACTTAGATCGTCCTGATCTTTCTCGCCTTGACGTCCCCAATCTACAGTAAGTGCTCGTTTTTTCCGTTTGAGGCACTCCATCGTGAAGCACTGGATTTCTGCAATTTTGCTACTCATCGGCAGCGGCCTGGCGCATGCTGTCGAACCGCTGGTCAATACCGACTGGCTATCTGATCACCTCAACGATCCTAACGTCCGCGTCATTGAAGTCAGCGTCAACCCTGGCTTGTATGAACAAGGGCATATTCCGGGCGCGGTGAATTTCCGCTGGCACACCGATCTGGTCGACACCGTGCGACGGGACCTGGTGGCCCAGGAACGCTTTGAGCAGCTGCTGTCGGAAGCCGGCATTGGCAACGACACCCATGTCGTGCTGTACGGTGACAACCACAACTGGTTTGCCGCCTGGGGCGCCTGGGTGTTCGAGCAGTTTGGGCATGAGAACGTCAGCCTGCTTGACGGCGGCCGCAAGAAGTGGGAATTGGAACGCCGCCCACTGTCCACGCTGCCGCCCAGCCATCCGCGGCGCAACTACCAGGTCGCCCAGGATCGGCCCGAATTGCGGGCACGTCTGGCCGACGTGCTGGCCGTGGTCGAAGGTGAAACCGATGCCGACCTGATCGACATTCGCTCCAACGACGAATTCACCGGACGGGTTATCGCACCGGCCGGCGTCCAGGAACTGGCGGTTCGGGCCGGCCACATTCCCGGCGCGGTCAACGTGCCCTGGGACAAGGCCGTCAACCCGGCCGACGGCACCTTCCGCTCGGTCGAGGAACTGCGCGATCTGTATGCCGCCCAGGGCGTCGACGGCTCACGCCCGATCATCACCTACTGCCGCATCGGCGAGCGTTCCAGCCATACCTGGTTCCTGCTTCGCCACCTGCTGGGCTACGAGGTTCGCAACTACGACGGCTCCTGGACCGAATGGGGCAATGCCGTTGGCGTTCCCATCAGCAACCCGGCCGGTCGCGTCTGGACAGGAACCTGATTCTTGGCCTACCCGCTGATTCGCTGGCCGCTGGCGCTGCTCATTCTGGCCGCTCTCGTTGGGAGCGGCCTTCATTTGCACGACACGCTGGGCCGCCAGGTCTCGTTCGTGCTGATGGCTGGCGCCGCTTTTGGCTTCGTCCTCCAGCGCTCACGGTTTTGTTTCTTCTGCATCCTGCGCGAATGGATCGAGGAAGGCGACCCGCGCGGCATGCTGGGCATTCTCGCCGCCCTGGCAGTGGGCACGCTGGGCTACCTGGTGTTATTCGGCGCCTGGGTGCCCGACCCCACGGCGGGCCATCTGCCGCCCAGAGCGCATATCGGGCCGGTCAGTTGGCTGATCGTTCTGGGAGGACTCTGCTTTGGCGTTGGCATGAGCCTGTCGGGCTCTTGCATCTCGGCCCATCTTTATCGGCTTGGCGAGGGCAACTGGCTGTCGCTGTTCGCCCTGGCCGGCGTGCTTCCCGGTTTCATTCTTGGCTTCATGCTGTGGACACAGGCCTGGCCAGGCACGCTGGCTGAGGCACCGGTCGAATGGCTACCGGCACGCTTTGGCTATGCCGGGTCGGCGGCGCTTCAGTTGGTCATTCTTGCATTGGTCACCCTGTGGTTATTCCGGCACTTCAAGCAGGCGCATCCGCCAGTGCAATCGGCTTTTTCCGGACGCCCGGCCGACCTTGTTGATCGAATCTTCCGCCAGCGCTGGCCGGCATGGCTGGGCGGTGCATTCGTCGGCCTGATTGGCGTTGCCCTGTACCTCCGCGCTCAGCCCCTGGGCGTGACCGCCGAAATCAGCCACCATGCCCGCCAGTTGGGACAAACAGCCGGGCTGCTGCCTGAACGCATAGTCGGGCTCGACCGGGTGGCCGGCTGCATCATCAGCGACGCGGTTCGGCTGATCGGTGACAACGGCGTATTCATCATCGCCATGGTGGCGGCCTCCACCGCGGCTGCCCTGATGGCCGGACAGTTCAAACCCGCCCGTCGCCCCTGGCGCAGCATTCCGCTGGCCATTATCGGTGGGCTGTTGCTTGGCTTTGGCTCGATGATTGCGCTTGGCTGCAGCATCGGCACCCTGCTTTCCGGCATTTCAGCGTTGGCACTCAGCGGCTGGCTGTTTGCGCTGAGCATGGTCGCCGGCGTCTGCATCAGCCTGCCGCTGCGCCGCCGGCTTTCCTGAGGAACCTTTGAACCATTGGGCTGATCAATCTGCTACGATTTTCACTCCATTTCTGGAATTCTTGGCCATGACCTTGATTCGCTTGATCATCATCCCCATCGCTATCGCCCTTGGCCTGTCGGCCTGCACCTGGGTTCGTACCGAGCCCGGCGCCGAGCAGGTTGAACAGCGTGCCGCCGGACAGGTTCGCGGCTGCGAGCGCCTGGGCCATACCACCACCTCGGTGCGCGACCGGGTTGCCGCCGTCCAGCGTCGCGCCACGCGCGTTGAAGATGAACTGGCCGACCTGGCCCGCAACAGCGCGGTTGAAATGGGCGGCAACGTCATCGTGCCCGACGGCCCGGTACGCGACGGCCAGCGCCGCTTCGCCATCTATCGCTGCCCCTGATTGCAGACCGGCCAGCTCCCTTGGGATGGCCGGTCCTCTCAAACCCAACCCAGCCCCCAAACTACCCTCCAAAATCAGGATCGGTTGGAGTCGATTGACAGGAGGGCACTGTCGGTCGGGCCGTTAAGGTGCAGCCGAAGCGCGCAGGGCCAGGCGGAAAAGGGCCGCCGCATGTCTGAGCGAAGCGCCCGCAGGGCGTGTAGCGAGTTCGGCGGCCCCCGCCTGGCCCGAGCCCTGCAGGGAATCGGTCGCCCATCCGGGCGGCCGACAAAACCGTGGCCCGACCGGCAGTGCCCTCCAGTCAAGCGCCTCCAACCGATGTCTCCGAGGCAGGCTCACTGGCCTTCCGTGACCTTCGACCCATGCACGGTTGACGCAAAGCCGCTACTCTTGCGTCTCCAAGCAAGTCTTCAAGGGAGAGACCTTTTGCGATTCCTAAGCGTAATTTTGCTGTGCGCCGCGGCGTCAGTGGCCGTTTCGGCTGAACTGCGTCAGCCCGCACCCGGCGCCCACGCGCTGGTTGACGTGCGCATCGTCCTGGAGCCCGGCCGCGTCATCGAGTCTGGCACCGTGGTTATCCGGGACGGCGTTATCGAGGCGGTCGGTGCCAACGTCACCCCGCCAGCCGATGCCCGCCTGCACACCTTCGAACGGGCCGAGGGCCAGGATCCGATCACCGTGTTCCCCGGCCTGATCGATCCTTACTACCCGGTCAGCATCAAGAAGGATGACGATAACGGCGAAACGCCGCCGGGCCGGCACGAGCTGATCAACCCTGACCGTCAATTGACCGCAGGAGACTGGCCGGCGGATCGCGTGGCTGAACTGCGCCGGGCCGGCTTCACCACCGCATTGATGGTGGCTGATGACGGCTTGCTGCGGGGTAGCGGTATGCTGGCCAACCTTGGCGAGCATGGCCTGTCGAACAATCTGCTGAATCCTCAGTTCGGCCAGGTCGCGAGCTTCGATGGTCGCTCCTCCAATCGTCAATTCCCTGGCTCACTGATGGGTGCCGTTGCCCTGATGCGCCAGACCTTCGCCGATGCCCAGTGGCAGGCCACCGCCCGCGCCGCCTGGCAGCGCAACCCGGCCCAGGCCCGTCCGGAATGGCTGGAAGGCGTGGATGCCCTGGCCCCGGCGCTGGCTGGCCAGACCCCGCTGATCTTCGAATCCCAGGACCTGCTGGATACCTTGCGCATTCTGGAGTTCATTGAGCCCGGTGACATCAACCTGGTGATGGTTGGCCATGGTGCCGAATACCAGCGCCTTGGGGCATTCGGCAATCGCCGCATCCCTCATATCCTGCCGCTGGACTTCCCTGATGCACCGGACGTGCGTGATGAGAACGACCGAAACGTCTCGCTCGAGATGCTGCGCCGCTGGGATCGCGCGCCGAACAACCCCAGGCAGCTGGCCGAAGCCGGCATTCCGCTGATGTTTACCAGCCACGGCCTGTCATCGCCCAACCAGATCTTTGCCAACCTGGTCAAAGCCATCGAGCGCGGCCTGGATGCTGACCTGGCCCTGGCCTCACTGACCACCGCGCCAGCCGACTGGCTGGGTCTGGGTGATCGTGCCGGCCGCATTCGCAGCGGCGCCATGGCCAACCTGCTGGTGGTTGAAGGCGACCTGCTGGTTGAATCGCCGTCGATCAGCCAGGTCTGGGTGGACGGCAAGCAGTACGTGCTGGCCGCCATCGTGCCGCCGGCGATTGACCCGGCCGGCACCTGGGACCTGGTTCTGGGCCTGGGCGGCATGGGCGATGTGGAAGCCCAGCTGGTTCTCAGCGGCCCGGTCAGTCGCATGGAAGGCACCCTGTCCGTCATGGGCAACGACACCCCGCTGACCGAGGTTCGAGTGAGCGGCGAGCGCGTTATTGCCACCATCGACGCCAGCCGCTTTGGCGGATCCGGAACCATTTCGATCCGCCTGGATGTCGAGGGTGACCGCGCCCGCGGCAACGGCAGCGGGCCGTTTGGAGAATTCACCGTGCGTGGCCGCCGCAGTGCCGGCCCCGATGAAGAGGAGTCGATCTGATGCGACACTGGATACTTGCCGGCCTGATCTCGGGCCTGGCCTTCACTACCGCCCAGGCCGACTGGACGCCCGACATCGAGGCCTGGAACAGCCCGCAGCCGGAACAGCCGGATGCCGTGCTGATTCGCAACGCCACGATCTGGACAGCCACCGACAAGGGCATTCTTGAAAACCACGACCTGCTGATTCGCAACGGTCGCATTGACCGCATCGGCAGCGGACTGTCGGCACCGCGCGGGGCCATCGAAATCGACGCCGAAGGCCACCACGTCACGCCTGGCATCATCGACGGCCACTCCCACGCGGCCATCCTCGGCGGCGTCAACGAAGCCACTCGCATCAGCACGGCGGATGTCCGCATTCGCGACGTGATTGATTCCGAGTCGATCAACATCTACCGCCAGCTGGCCGGTGGTGTCACCACCATCAATCTGCTTCACGGTTCGGCCAACGCGATTGGCGGCCAGATGTCGGTCATCAAGATGCGCTGGGGCGCCAGCCCGGCCGAGCTGGTCTTTGATGCCGCGCCAGAGGGCATCAAGTTTGCCCTGGGCGAAAACCCCAAGCAGAGCAACTGGCAGGCCAGCGAGCTGCGCTACCCGCAAACCCGCCACGGCGTCGAGCAGATCATCCGCGATAAATTTCAGCAGGCGGCTGACTACCGCCAGGCCATGGACAGCTTCCCCAGCGGACGGGCGGCCCGCGACCGGGTACCGCCCCGCCCCAATCACGAACTGGAAGCCATTGCCGAGATCCTCAACAGCGAGCGAGACGTTCACTCGCACGCTTATCGGGCCGATGAAATGCTGGCACTGATGCGCCTGGCCGAACAGTTCGATTTTGTGATCAAGACCTTCCAGCACGTGCTCGAAGGCTACAAGATCGCGCCGCGCATGGCCGAACACGGCGCCGGCGGCTCCACCTTCATCGACTGGTGGGCCTTCAAGTACGAAGCCATTGACGGTACCGGCTTCAACCCGGCGCTGATGCACCAGTCGGGCGTGCTTACCGCACTGCATTCCGACAACCCGGAGCTGGCCCGCCGCATGAACCTGGAAGCGGCCAAGGCCGTGCGCTACGGCGGCGTCGATGAACACGATGCGCTGAAGATGGTTACCGCCTGGGCAGCCGACCAGTTGGGCGTGGGTGACCGCATCGGTCGCCTGGCACCCGGCATGGATGCCGACCTGGTGATCTGGACCGCCCACCCGCTCTCGACCCGTGCGCTGGTTGACCAGACCTGGGTTGACGGTCGCCGCTATTTTGATCGCGAGGCAGACCAGCGCATGCGCGAGAAGCTGGAGGCCGAACGCGCCGAGCTGATGGCCCGCGTCCTCGACAGCAACGGCGACAACGCCAACGGCAACGACGGCGACGGCCAGGACTCAGCGCCTGAACGTCGTCGCGTGCACAGCTTCGCCACCCACTTGACCGGCTACCGCCAATCGGAACTGGACCATGATGAATTCTGCATTTTCCATGATCACTGATTTGATCGATAACCTCGCCCCGAACGGCCCGGTCCGCCGACTGGCCCTGGCAGCAACTGCCAGCCTGCTGATGGTCAGCGCCGCTCAGGCCAGCACCACCGCCCTGGTCGGTGCTACCGTGCACCCGGTCAGTTCGGACCCGATCGAGAACGCCACCGTGCTGATTCGCGATGGCCGAATCGAGGCCATCGGCAGTGACGTCGATATTCCCGACGACGCCGAACGCGTCGAGCTGGACGGCCTGCATCTCTACCCCGGGTTCATCCATCCGGGCACCCAACTGGGAATTACCGAAATTGCCAGCGTGGCCGGCACCGTGGATACCGTGGAGATGGGCAACATCAACCCGGCCATCCGCGTCGAAGTGGCCGTCAACCACGATTCAGAGTTGTTACCAACCAGCATGGCCGGCGGCATCCTCAGCGCCCACATCGTGCCGGGCGGCGGTTTGATCCGCGGTACCTCGGCGGTGATCAGCCTGGAAGGCTGGAGCTGGGAGGAAATGACCCTGGCCGCCCCGGTGGCGATGCATATTGTCTACCCGCCCGGCGCGGTCGACGACGAGGACAACGACGACCTGAAGTTGATCAACCAAACGCTGGATCTGGCTCGCCACTGGCACCAGGCGAATGCCGCTGCCAACGACGGCAATGGCCCGGCGCCTGCCCGCAACGACCAGCTTGAGGCACTCGGCGGCCTGCTGTCCGGCGACGTTCCGCTGATGCTCCATGCCAACCGCTATGACGTGATGGAAGCGGCACTCGACTGGGCCCAGGAACAGGGCTTCGAGCGCATCATCCTCTCGGCCAATGCCGATGTCCAATACCTGGCTGACCGGCTGGCCGCTGACGATGTTCCAGTCATCCTGCGGGACGTCTATTCACTGCCAACGCGCCGGTGGGAGGCTTATGACATGGCCTTCGTCGCACCCGCCAAACTGGAAGCGGCAGGCGTCAAGTTCGCTATTGCCGACACCGGCAGCGGACTTCAGGTAGCCAACGCGCGCAACCTGCCCTTCCAGGCTGGCAGCGCCGTCGGCCACGGCTTGAGCGAAGATGCGGCACTGAAAAGCGTGACCCTGTGGCCGGCGGAAATCTTCGGCCTCGGGGATGAACTGGGAAGCCTGGAGGTGGGCAAGCGCGCCACCCTGTTTGCCGCCACTGGCGACCCGCTGGAAGCCACCAGCCAGATCCGCCAGGTGTGGGTCGACGGCCAGAGCGTTGACCTGGGTCGCGACCGGACCCGTCGCCTGTACGAGCGCTACAAGGACCGCAACGCCAACGTCCAGGGTCGATAAGACCCGAAACGATACACACAGCAACGATGGCGCTGCTGATCTGCGCAAGTGATCGTGACACCTCCCGCCTGGCCGCGCGCGTCGCGGCCATGGCGCCCGGGGTGAACGTGCGCAACTGGCCGGACATCGGCCAGCCCGAGGACATCGACTTTGCCGTACTGTGGCGCCAGCCGCCCGGACTACTCCCCAGACTGACCGGCCTGAAAGCGGTCAGCTCCCTGGGCGCCGGCGTGGAACACCTGGTCAATGATCCGGACCTGCCTGAACACCTGCCGCTGGGCCGACTGGCCGGGCCGAAACTGGCCAGCGACATGGCCGCCTACCTGGTCGCGCAAGTGTTGTGGCACTGGAAAGGATTGGATCGCTTCGCCGGCCAGCAGTCCGAACGGCGCTGGCAACCCTGGACGCCGCGCCATACGCCCACCATCGGCCTGCTCGGCTATGGCCATCTCGGCCAAGCCTGCGCGCGGGCCTTCCAGGCACTGGACTTGCCTGTCACTGCCTGGACCCGCAGCGGCCAGTCAATTGACGACACTGTCGTCCACAGCGGTGCCAGCGGATTGGCCACCCTGGCAGCGCAGGCCGACTACCTGATCTGCCTGCTGCCGCTCACTGACCAGACTCGCGGCATTCTCAACCAGCGACTGTTCACCACCATGAAGCCCGATTCGGTGCTGATCAGCGTCGGCCGTGGCCCGCACTTGATTGAAGCGGACCTGGCACCCGCCCTGGAACAGCGACGCCCGGCGCTGGCCATTCTTGATGTGTTCGACCAGGAACCGCTGCCCGCCGACCACCCCTTCTGGCAACATCCGCAAATCCGCATTACCCCGCACTGTTCGGCCATCACCCGCAGCGATGAGGCCGCCGAGCTGATCGTCGAGAGTTACCATCGGGTCCGAAAAGGCCTGCCACCCCTGGGACTGGTCAAGCGCGAACGCGGCTACTAACGCGGCATCTGGCAAAATAACGGCCTGTTGCCCACGACCGTTCGCCATGCTGACCCCGCAAGAACTGATCCTTACGCTGATCATCATGCTGCCGTTCATGCTGATTCCCACGTTTATCGGCATTTACCGCAAACACCCCAGCCTGGGCAAACTGATTGCCGTCAATGTCTTGCTGTTACCGATTTTTGGTATCGGCTGGATCATCGCCTTGATCTGGTCGGTCACCGCACCGGGGCCGGACGGTCGCGAACCCTGATTCGCGGGCATCAACACGATAAAAACGACAGACACATGGAGAGGAAGCCCGATGAAATCAATTGCTGCCGTGGCCTGGGAGGCCAACAAGCCGCTTGAACTGGAAGAAATCGACGTCGCTGGGCCAAAGGCCGGCGAGGTGTTGGTCGAAATCAAGGCGACCAGCGTGTGCCACACCGATGCCTACACCCTGTCTGGCGCCGACCCGGAAGGCCTGTTCCCCTCGGTACTGGGCCACGAGGGCGCCGGTATCGTGCGCGAAGTCGGGCCCGGCGTGGTCGGATTGAAACCCGGCGATCACGTCATTCCGCTGTACACGGCTGAGTGCAAGCAGTGCAAGTTCTGCACCTCGGGCAAAACCAACCTGTGCCAGGCCGTTCGCGCCACCCAGGGCCAGGGCCTGATGCACGACGGCAGCTCGCGGTTTTCCGCACGCGGCAAGACCCTGCATCACTACATGGGCACATCGACCTTCAGCCAGTTCACCGTGCTGCCGGAAGTGTCGCTGGCCGTGGTTTCGAAGCAGGCCCCGCTGGACAAGATCTGCCTGCTGGGCTGCGGCGTGACCACCGGCATTGGCGCCGTGCTCAATACCGCCAGGGTCGAGCCCGGCGCCACCGTTGCCGTGTTCGGCCTGGGTGCCATTGGCCTGGCCGTGATCCAGGGGGCGGTGATGGCCGGTGCCGAGCGCATCATTGCCATTGACGTCAACCCGGACAAATTCGAGCTGGCCGGCCAGTTTGGTGCCACCGATTTCGTCAACCCCAGGGACTACAGCGACCCGATCCAGCAGGTCATCGTGGACATGACCGACGGCGGCGTGGACTATTCCTTCGAGTGCATCGGCAACGTCAACGTGATGCGCTCGGCGCTGGAGTGCTGCCACAAGGGCTGGGGCGAGTCGATCATCATCGGCGTGGCCGGTGCCGGTGAAGAAATTGCCACCCGCCCCTTCCAGCTGGTCACCGGCCGGGTCTGGAAAGGCTCGGCCTTTGGCGGCGTCAAAGGCCGCAGCGAACTGCCCGGTTATGTCGATCGTTACATGAACGGCGAACTCAAGATTGATGAGTTCATCACCCACGAAATGCCGTTCGAGAAGATCAACGAGGCCTTCGACCTGCTGCACGAAGGCAAGAGCATTCGCACCGTGCTGCACTTCGGGGAGGCGTCATGAGCCTGGAGGTTCTGTCCAGCAACCTGAGCTTTGGCGGCAAGCACGTCCGCTACCGCCATCGCTCGGATGTGCTCGACTGCAGCATGGAGCTTGCCGTGTTCCTGCCGCCAGCCGCCGAGGCCGGCCCGGTACCGGTGCTCTGGTGGCTTTCCGGCCTGACCTGCACCGACGAAAACTTCATGCAGAAGGCCGGCGCCCACCGCCTGGCCAGCCAGCTGGGCATCGCCATCGTTTGCCCCGACACCAGCCCGCGCGGCACCGACCTGCCAGGCGAGCACGACAGCTACGACTTCGGCTCGGGCGCGGGGGTTTATCTCAATGCCAGCCAGGCACCCTGGTCGGGCCATTACCGCATGTACGACTACGTAACGGCCGAGCTGCCCGAGCTGCTGGGCCGGGAGCTGCCTCTGGACATGACTCGCCAGGCGATCAGCGGGCACTCCATGGGCGGACACGGCGCGCTGGTCTGCGCGCTGAAAAACCCCGGGCAATATCGCTCGGTCTCGGCTTTTGCGCCGATTGCCAACCCCAGCCAGTGCGACTGGGGCCGCAAGGCCTTCAGTGGCTACCTGGGCGACGACCAGCAGGTCTGGAAAGACTGGGATGCCAGCGAATTGATCCGCGCTCACGGCAGCGACCACGAACTGCTGGTCGACCAGGGCGAGGCTGACGATTTTCTGCATCAGGGCCAGCTCAAGCCCGAAGCGCTGGAAGCCGCCTGCCAGGAGGCCAGCGTTTCACTGACGCTTCGCCGCCAGCCGGGCTATGACCACTCCTATTTTTTCATCGCCAGCTTCATCGACGACCATCTGCGCCACCACTCCGCCGCGCTGAACCGGGATTGATGGCAAAGTCCGGGCCGGACAGGCACCCGCCCGGCCTTCTTCTTGACGCTGTCGTTGCTGACCGGGTGGCAGCATTTGGGCACCCCTGACGAGAGCATCCATGCGTGCCATTTGCCTGATCATCGCGGTTGTTTTGCTCGCGGCCTGCGACCCCTTCTCGCAGCCGGAATCCATGCTGGACGAGTACAACGAGCGCCTGGCCCGGGTGCTGGATGTCGAGCAGGCACCCAGCCGCATCCCCACTGCGCCCCGCTTTCCGCAAGCACGCGAGCGCAGTCGCCACGTCGAGCCGATCAGCATCAGCATGATCGATTTTCTTGGCCTGTACGGCTGTGACGTGCAGTTCGTGGTCGGCGAGCGCAATTCAATTCTGGGCCGGGTTGCGCACCCGTTGACCCGGCTGGATGTCGAGCGCCGGTTCATCCTGGCCGCCGAAACCTGCGCCGAGACGCTGGAGCGCGAATCGCTGGTCGAGCAACTGGAAGACGCCGCCGCGCAAAAGCGCCAGACCTTGCCCGAGGTGGCCTGGAACGCGGTCTGGGCAAACCGCGAAATCGAGCGTCACTTCGCCCGCTCCCGCGGCCCGTTGCCCATCCAGCCGGATCTTCACCAGGCCAGCCTGAGCGCACGCAACGCCGAGCAGGTGAACGAGCTGATCAGCCGCCTGCTGGACGGTGAACTTGAGCAGAACGTGCTGACGCTCGACCCGGTCTACCAGCGCTGGAACAACGACCCGTTGGCTGGCCAGGCGCTGATGAGCGCCATCCTCGTCACCACTCGCCTGAATGACGCTACCCGACTGATCGAACAGCGCCTGGACGAGCGCCCGCTTTGTCCCGCCGGTCGCCCGAACCGCCAGTCGGAAATCATGCACAACGTGTTTATTGCCGTCTTCGTCGGCCACGTCCAGCCCTACCTGGCTGACGTCCAACGAGTCCGCCAGCAACTGATGCCACCGCTACTGGCTATGAGCCAGCTGCACGACGCAGCACCTGGCGGCGCGCTGGAAAGCTATTTCACCATGGTGCTGGATGACCAGTCAGAAACCGGTTACTGGCAAGCCTTTGACCAATCCATCCATAACCACATCCTGGCCTGGCAGCGCTTGCTGGACCAATGCGGCATGGCCCCCTCGCCTGCCCAGACCAATCCGTAGATTCCCGCACCGGGAACCAGTCCTAGCGGCGACAATCGCAGGGCCATGGGTTCGAAGCGATCATGGAACAAGCGATCGTTCGCCGGAGGCTCGGGACCCTCCACTGGCGGAAGCTCCTCGACCAGGGCATCGATTTCATCGGCTGTCAGGGCGCGGTCATAAATCCTGAACTGGTCAATCGCACCGTTCAACGACCGAGCACCCGCTTGCGGGTGATTACCAATGGCGACCGGGTTGTCCGGTTGTTGGGCGATGGAGCCGCTTGCGCTGGTTGAAGCGACCGTTTCGCCATCAACGAGAATGCGCAAGGTCGAGCCGTCATAGATCATCGCCAGATGATGCCACTGACCCAACTCGAAGACGTTGTTCGGCGAAATCAGCTCCACGGTGTTGTTGCCCAACCGCAGACGCGCCCGCAGCCGGCGATTGTCCAGCGTGCTCAGCATCCAGGTATGGCTTTGTGACGGATAGTCCAAAGCTTTACCGAAGAAACGTGCGTCGCCGACAGTCTGAGCGTCCACCCGACCAAATAGAGAGAAGGTCACGGCCTGCCCGGAAAGCTCGAAGCTGGGCAACTCCACCACACTGGCATGGGCGCCGTCAAATAACAGCGCATCGCCCACAACACCCTCAATGCGACTGACGCCCTGGTTGGACAGGGTGCCGTGATGTTCAAACGGACCGGTATCAAAGACCGTGTTGCCGTCGGGCTCTTCAAATAGCCACTCGGCCACAAGTCCCTGAACTGGGACGGTTGGCGGCGGTGGGGGCGGCAAAACGGTCAAGCTGGCGGCATTACTCGCCGCAGTTCCCTCCTCGTTGCTGGCCACCAGGCGGTAGTAACCGGCATCGGCAGGCTGGACGGCGGAAATGGTGAACTGGTTGCCCGTTTGGTCGTTGATCGGAGTCCAGGCATCAGTCTGGTTAGCGCGGAACTGCCACTGCAGGGACGGTGCCGGGAAACCAGCAAATGAGCCCGAGAATGCCGCGCCATTGCCTTCGGCAACTTCAATGGAGACCGGATGCGTCAGTGGGGACGGCGCAACCGGCTCTGGTGTGGCACCGAGGCTGGAGCCATCCAGCTGCAGCAAGTAGGCAATCAGTTCCTGGCGCTGCGTGGCCGGCATATTCAATACCCGCCGGTGTGGTTCGGCCAGGGCGCGATCACCCGCAGTGGTCACGGTGAAGTCATCGACTTGAAAGCCGCGATTTCCTCCGGCTCCCGGATTGCCCGCCAGCTCGATTCGCAGCGTATTGCTTGTGCCGGCATTGAATTCAACGTCGTTGAAAAAGACGCGACGCCATTGTCGGGTAGTCGCCGCACCCGGCACGAGCTGTTCATAGCTGGTGCCATTGACGACCAGCCGAACGGTACGCTCGTGCACCGCCTCGTAACGAAGCTCGACGGCGCCCAGACCACCCGGTCCGCCATCGATCTGGGAAAACGTGACCGCATCGCCGAGGGAGCGAAGCTGGACGGCCGTGCCATGGGCGCTGTGGTCCATGTTGATCACCATGTCCTCACGAATTCTGGCTTCCGGACCCGAAAGCTGTCCGTCCTCGGCCTGGATCCTGCGCCCGCCGGCCTTGATGAATACCTCTTCCAGCGTTTCGGCAGAGCCGTCATGGAAATACGGTGCCGTGTGATGAATGCCCAGCAGCGTGGGCGTATCAATGCCGGGCAGCGTCTCACCCAGGCGGAAACCGCTGCTATCGCGTAGCGTGCCTACATTGTGGAGAGTTACCGGGTTGCTGCTGCTGTCGGTGTAGCCCGATGACGGGTCATGGCAACTGGCGCAGTTCTGGGCCAGGAAATGCTCCTCCCCAGCCATCGCGTCGGCCGTCATTGAACCATCGGCCTGCCGGAAAGGACTGCGCGGAATCGTGTCGGCATCCAGCGAGGCCACGTAAGCAGCCATGGCATCAAGCTCGAGACTGCGACCCGAGTTCGGTGCACCGAGCGGAGGATTGGGCAACTCACCCTCGGGGAGAAACCCGCTGCCGAGCTGGTGCTCGACAATATCGATAATGAAATCCTGTATTTCATCGAAATTGGCCGTCCAATGGACATTCCCGTGGCCCATTCCGCTACGCCCGCGCAGGTCGGTGGTGTTGCGCAGGCCCTCCCCGCGCTGGGTGAAATCGAAAGTCCGTCCATCGTGGCCACCGTCGAAATGGCAGCTCGCGCAAGAGATGTAATTCTCGAAGCTCATCTGGTCCGACGCGTGATAGAAGATCTGCTTGCCCAGCAGTACCGGTGGCGACAGAAATTCCCGGCTGGCCGTGACAATCTGCGCCTCGTCAAGCGTGCGATCCCCGGCATTCAGGAAACCGGCGATGGGATGAACCGACAGGCTGCGGTCCATGAAATTGTTGACGAATAGGTTGCCGGTGTCGTGATCCAGCAAGATACCCTGCGGCGCGGCGCCTGCCGGCATGCGCCAGATGGTGGCGCGCACCCCGCCGTCCAGCAGTCGAAGGTGGTCAAAGACCGCCACGCTGTTGTTGCCCTGCCGGGTGACGAAGACATAATCGCCCCGGTCCGAAAAGGTGATGGATGAGGGCGAATCACTGTTATTCAGGTCAATGCGAATGGCCGGATTGTTGGTGGCATCCGACCAGTTGCCTACGTTGGGTTCCTCGTTGCTGATCAGGTTGATGCGACCGGCAAGGGGTCTGACGGTAGAGTCGTGGGTAAGATCCAGATTGTATTCAGTGTCCTGGCGGAAGAAGGCACCGCGCTGGGTGTTCGGCTTGGTGGCGGCGTACCACAGCCACTCATTATCTGGCGAAATGGCCAGGCCACCTACGTAATTCGGTACGCCTTTTCCGGAGGAGCCACTGTCAAAACCGCGCGCGCCGCGATCACGATAAAGATTGAAAGTGCGAGTCAACGCCATGGAGCTCGGATTGACTTCCCAGATATTGCCCTGGTTCTCGTCTGAGATGAAACGGGAAACAAACAGGCGGTTACCGTCGCTGGTCATGGCCATGGCACGGGGCGTTGGGCCAAGATCCCTTCTGCCGGTTTCGGCGCCTGATGTCGCAAAACGTATTACCTGACCGTGTCCGGGGTTGCTGCTGGCCCGTCCTTCAGTCGATACAAAAATGGCATTGCCAGTGGGGCTGGCCAGCACGCCTATGGGAGCGGCACCATAGCCCAGTTCAATCGACTGCACCAGCGCCCCGTTGTCGGAATTCAAAACAATGACCTGGTCGATGCCGTAGGCAGCCACCCACAACTGTCCCTGGCTATCCAAAGCGATGGAGCGCGGATCAACATGGGTCTGATCGGGAAGGCCGAGCACCGCATCCAGCAACACTTCGAACAGGATGGCGTTGGTATCGGCGTCCAGTGCCGTTACGCTCGCCGAGTCGGGGTTGACATTGAACACCCGGCGGTTGCTCGAATCCAGCGCAATCTGGTTGGACTGCGTGGGGAACACCTCGGGCGGCGGCGCAATCGTGATCACCGTGTTGGCCGTTACCTGCGAGGTTGAACCATCAGGCTTGATGTCACGCACCTGAACGCGCGCATCGAAATGCCCATCGTTCTGGTAGGTATGGCTGAACGTTGTTTCCGAGGACCATTCCGTTGCTGGCGAGCCATCGCCGGGAATGAAGCGAAACTCCATCGGGTCGTCGTCCGGGTCGGACGCCGCAACGGTCAGTATTACCGTCTGACCCGCTTCCGTTCGAGACGGCGAAGCCGAAAAACCTTCAATCACCGGGCTCTGGTTGCCACCCGTAGCGCTGCCGGTGGAAAAGGTAAAGCTGTAGGGCTCGATGCCGTTGCCAGCGGCATCCTTGATGCCGCCACCAGCTCATAAATCGTGTCGGCTTCCAGGTACTCCATGGGCGTCAGGGTAAGGACACCATCATGCGCGAAGGATGTCCAGGCATCTATCGGGTCGGTGGTGCCCAATTCACGCAGAATGATCGACTCGCCATTGACGATGGTGAAGGTTTCCAGCGTCTTGTGGATCAGCAAACTGATCGGCGCACCCACCGGGAAGTTGGTCTGGCCGGGCCTCGGCATGTGCCACCCAACATAAGGGGCCCGTAAATCCGGACCCTCCTGATGCACCCAGATTCCCACTCCATTCCGACCGCTCGCATTCATGCCGCCGGTAATCACGTAGGGCCCGACCGGTCGCATGTACTGGGAAATATCCAAAGCACCCGGCACACTGCCTGGCGGACGATCAATATCGTCTTCGTCAAAGGACACCTCGATTTCAAAAGTGTCCATATTGATCTTGCGACTTTGGGTGAAGATGTAGTTGTCCTGGGCCTGAACGTAGGGCACGCCGGAATTGATCCCACCGGTATCAATCGAGGTAACAAAGGTCAAGTTGGTTGGATCGCTGCTGTCAATCACATCAACAGTCCGGCCCACTCGGCGGCTCAAAATCAGGTAATTCTTGTAAGGAACAGCAATGTAGCCTCCGAAGGGGCCAGCCAGCTTGTCCAGCAACACCGGGGGGGCCGGTGGTTCATTGAAGATCGCGCTGATGTCGAAAGACAGGATGCCGTTGGCTGTTTCATCAGACGTGATGAACAGGATATTGCCCAACAGGATGCCGTTACCCGTGACACCGTATTCGTTGAGCGGATTGAATTCGTAAAGGCGCTCGCCAGCTCGGTAGATCACGGCACCATTGTTCTGGTTGTCGTACTGCACCCAATCGAAGACCAGTCCCCAGGGCCAGTAAAGGTTGTGACGGGTGCCGGATTGCTCCTGATGAAAACGCCACTCGGGCGGGAAATTGCCATCACGAACGTTCAGACCCGGCCCTTCATAGCGCAATTGGAACCCCCAGCGACCGCCCAGCCATGGGCCCATCTTGGTATGGGCATGGTTGCCCTGATCATTGAACAGCGGTATTCCACCGGGAAAGTCAAATTCCTCGAACGACTGAACGTCCGACAAATCGTCCCATCGCCAGGCACGCCGACCCACTCCCGTGACGTTGTGGGTAAATACGTTGCCGTTGTGATAAGCAACATTGGTCGTGCGATCATTGATGATGTTTCGATAGATCAGCTGGCCTGGCTGAAAGCCGTGTGGCTCGGTCAGAAGGGCCGGCGCCAAAACCTCGGGCACTTGTGGCCCGTCATCTGCCATCAGCGATACCGGCCCAAAGAGCAGCACGCCGGCAACAATCGTCACGCCAAGAGGCTCCCATTGACGTCCGGCCAAGTGGGACATTACCTCTGAAATTCCAGCCTGAAACCAACGCATCGAACAAACCTGTCAACCAAACCTGAAGGTCAAGCGTAGACGGACGGCCATGGGTTTTCCAGCGTTTTCCAGGGCAAATCGCCGAAGTGTGATAAATGTCACACAGTCAGTCGATCAAGGGTCACGACCGCCAACCCCAACCGCCAACCGCCAATCGCCAACGGTCAATCGGAAATCGGTATGCTCGATGTCTTGATAGCTAGCGAGAAACCCCTAGCTCTAAAATACGCTGGTCTTTCGCTGCCCATAAATCCGACACCCACTGCTGCATGAATACGCGAAATTCGGGGTCGTTTTCGTAATCGCCCTGCCATAGTTCGGGCTCGACCGGACGGGTCTGGATATCGATGATGACGGAATCGACCTGGCCACTGATCAGCTGCCAGAAACCCGGGGTGGGTGAATCGGGATAAACGATAGTGATATCCAGCAGCGCATCAATCTGCTCTCCCAACACGGCCAGGGCAAAGGCCAGGCCCCCGGCTTTGGGCTTGAGCAGATGGCGGTAGGGAGAGTTCTGCCGAGCGTGCTTTTCCGGCGTAAAGCGAGTGCCTTCCAGGTAGTTGACGATGGTGACCGGCAGATCCTTGAATTTCTCGCAGGCGCGCCTCGTAATCGCCAGGTCTTCGCCCTTTTTCTCCGGATGACGCTTCAGGTAGGCCTTGCTGTAACGCTTCATGAAGGGGTAATCCAGCGCCCAGAAAGCCAGCCCCAGAAACGGCACCCAGATCAGTTCTTTCTTCAAGAAAAACTTGAAGTACGGTGCGCGATTATTCAACGTTTCGACCAGCGCGGGGATGTCGACCCAGCTTTGATGGTTGCTCACCACCAGGTAGGACGATTGCTTGCTCAGGTTCTCTCGACCGCGAATATCCCAGCGCGTGGGCAACAACAGGGCGAAGATTTTCTTGTTGATTTCAGCCCAGGTCTCGGCCACCCACATCACACCCCGCGAGCAGGCCTGTTTGAAAGGCTTGCCGGGAACCAGCAGCTTGGCTAACGCAATCAGCATCATCGGGCCGATCAACACCAGGGTGTTGATCAACATCAGCGTGAGCAGCGCTCCGGCAGTCAGCAGTTGGCGAATCACAGACCCAGCCCGTTGAATTCAGAGTTCATAATAACCCTCAATTCTTCGTGCGTTCCAGATGTCACGCAAAGGCCGTTAAGACCAGGCTCGGTTCCGGGCTGATGCTATTCAAATGCATGTTGGGCCGTTCGTGAATACAACTCTACAGCCATCGTATCGCATGCTTTCGGATACGTTGAATCATTTGGAACGGATACGGATACCCCACCTTGAGGGCTTCCGCTTCTAATAAACAACGATTCAGCAATAACGACCCACCAAATCGGCGCAACGGATCGGGCGCAGCGCCCTTTATTTCCTTCCATCGATACAAACGCCTCTTCCGCGCATACGCTCTCGAAAAGCCAATTGGTCGTCTGTGCCGGGGCTTTCTATCCAGGATACGAAGTTTTGAGGTTTATGGCTAATTCGTTCGCAATTCTCAAGCACCAAATGCAATGTGTCTCTACTCAACTCGCTGTTTTGACCCAGACCGTAATACAAAAGATCAGAGCTTATGACTCTACCAGCCATACTCGGAACATCGAGCGCTGACCGATCCTGGCAGGCATTGGCCAACACAGCGCGGTCAAGATCTATCGTAATTCGAAACCTCGCACCATGAAATCGATCGAGAAGCATGAAATTTACACAGCTCTGAACGATGTAGGCAAATATTTCCTCATTCAGTGCCTCACGTCGGCTTGAGCCTCCCTCGAAAGTCAAAAGCTGACGACGCGCGGCAAAGTGAACAAGTTCATGATGAATCGTGCCGAGTGCCTGAATAAGCGAATACTCCAGGGCCTCAGGGCTTTTGACATCAAGGAATTGATAAAAAGTCAGTGACGGGCTCGTGGTAACCCGCCCTCCTCTGATCCTATCAACAGAAACCTGCTGATCGACAAGAACCAGAGTCAACTCCAATCTGCCGCGCCCAACCAGATTTCTTCGCTGAATTTCGCTCGTCGAGGAGGCCAAGTGGCTCTCTACAAGCTCCCAATGATCTTCCACCTTGTCAGCGATCGCCTCCTGAGCCTTGATTTTCCAAGTGACGCCCGCCTCACTCGACTCATGAATGCCTGCTTGCACTATCCGCCCCAAGACCTCCGACGAGCGGCCGAACAGAATGGATCGTACCGCTACATGATCGACCAGAAACCCCGGTCGATATTTGATAACGACCATGCTGTCTCCTGGTTGAACAACCTTCAAGTATTCACGGACCTCTGGGCTCTTGATAACTCGAGTACAAGATGCCATGCCCAAAATCAACACGATGATAAACGCCAAAACCACTGATCTATGCATTGACCGGAAAGCCTCAACCCTGTCTTTATGCCTTATTAGAAGACTGTCCTCGATCGGTCACTGAAAGGAAGCCCGGATTCATATACTAAGTGCGACACCCCAGTCCAGAAAGTGGGCGAGCTGCGAGAATAGACGTTTTTCTTTCCGTCCAAAGAGAGATCAACGATGACTATGTACACGCAGCTCACCCT
>PWYW01000080.1 GCA_003567685.1 Gammaproteobacteria bacterium | reverse complement strand
TTGGCCAGGCCGGCCAGGCGACGGGCAATTTCGGTCTTGCCGACGCCGGTCGGGCCGATCATGAGGATGTTCTTCGGGGTGATTTCCGGGCGGAGTTTTTCGTCCACCTGCATCCGGCGCCAGCGGTTGCGCAGGGCGATGGCCACGGCGCGCTTGGCGGCAGCCTGGCCGATGATGTGGCGGTCCAGCTCCTGGACAATTTCGCGGGGCGTCATCTGGCTCATGAGTTGTCGTCCGTGGTCAAGGTTTCAACGGTGAAATTGTGGTTGGTATAGATGCAGATTTCGCCGGCCACGGTGAGCGCTTCGCGGCAGATGGTTTCGGCGTCCAGCTCGGTGTGGCGCAGCAGGGCACGCGCGGCCGACTGGGCAAACGGGCCGCCCGAGCCAATCGCGATCAGATCGTCTTCGGGCTCGATGACGTCGCCGTTGCCGGAGATGATCAGCGAGGCTTCGCGGTTGGCCACCGCCAGCAGCGCCTCGAGCCGACGCAGCATGCGGTCGGTGCGCCAGTCCTTGGCCAGTTCGACGGCGGCGCGCACCAGGTGGCCGGAGTGCATCTCCAGCTTGCTTTCGAAGCGTTCAAACAGGGTAAAGGCATCGGCGGTGGCGCCGGCAAATCCGGCCAGTACCTGGCCTTTGTACAGCCGGCGGACCTTGCGTGCGTTGGCTTTCATGACGGTATTGCCCAGGGTGACCTGGCCGTCTCCGGCAATCACAACCTGGTTGCCGCGTCGTGCCGAGACGATGGTGGTGCCTCGATATTGTTCCATGTCGCTATTTCCGTCGGGTCAAGTTTCCGATATGGGGACGGGGTTTGGAAATGAAAGGTTTGTTTGTTCGCGGCGGGTGGGCGGGGCGGCGGGCCTTGCAGGTCAGACCGACGGTTTGTCGGCCGCGCGACTTTTTTCAATCCTTTTTGTTGGCTTGCTTTTTAGCTCGCGGGTGGGTCTGGTCGTAGACCTGGGCGAGGTGCTGGTAGTCGAGGTGGGTGTAGATCTGGGTGGTGGACAGGTTGGCGTGGCCCAGCAGTTCCTGGACGGCTCGCAGGTCGCCCGAGGATTCGAGGATGTGCGAGGCGAAGGAGTGGCGCAGTTGATGGGGGTGGACGGTCTGGTCCAGGCCCTGGCGTTGGGACCAGTAGGCGACCCGCTTCTGAATGGCGCGAACCCCCAGCGGTCGTCCGCGCCGGCCGAGAAAGACCGCGCCAGTCGGTTCGCCGCCCAGGTCCAGTGCCAGCGGGCGCCAGCGCTTGAGCGCGTTCAGGGCATGCCGGCCCACTGGCACCAGCCGTTCTTTTCGCCCCTTGCCGAGAACCCGGACCAGACCTTGTTCGAGGTCCAGGCGGGCCCACTCCAGGCCGGCCAGTTCCGACAGTCGCAGGCCCGAGGCATAGAACAGTTCCAGCATGGCCCGGTCGCGTATCGCCAGTTCGTCTTCCTCCGGAATTTCCAGCAGTGCGGTGAGTTGGTCGATGTCCAGCGGACGCGGCAGCTTTCGGGCCACTTTGGGGGCTCGGACATCGGCCGTCGGATCGCCGTCGTGCAATCCCTGGCGGCGCAGAAAACGGAACCAGCGGCGCAGCGCCGAGAGGGCGCGCTGGATGCTGCGGGGGCTCAAGCCGCGCCGGTGTTCGGCAGCCGCCCAGCCGCGAACGTCGGCATGGCTGATCTGGCTGGCATCGTTCAGGTCGTGCCGGATTGCCCAATCCGTAAATCGCTTGAGGTCTCGACGGTAGGCGTCCAGCGTGGCAGGACTCAGGCCCAGTTCATCGCGCGCATGGTCAAGAAACGCCGAACGGGCTTGATCCAGGAGTTGGTGCTCAGGCGGTTTTTCGTTCGCCATGATGCTGGTCGCCAAGGCGGACAAGCACGGTCTGGCCCAACAACTCCAGGAACAGGGTGCCGATGCCGGGCTGGAAGCGATGCTGATCGGTTGATCCGATGGCCAGCAGCCCGGTGTTGGCCATTGGAATCAAGGCGACGGAGGCGATGCTGTCTGCGGTCTCGGCGAAGAGGAAATCAATCTTGTCGCGTGTCAACCGGCCGCAATCGATCTTGCCGTTTTGCAGCGCGGTTTCGGCCCAGCTGGGCCATTTCTGGCTGGCCCTTTCGTTGTTGCCTGCGCGGCGATGAAACCTCACGGCATCGATCTCAAAATCCTCGCTGAGCCGATCCTGGAGCGTTTGCACGATGTCCCCATTGCCAGGATCTGACAAAAGTTGCAGGGTGAGTTTGTGCAGGCGTCGGGTGAGGCTTTCGTTGTCCTCGGCAATCGCTCTTAGCGCACGCAGTTGCTGAGTCAGTTTTTGCTTCTCTTCGCGCAAGCGCTCGACCTGGGCCTGCATCAGTGAAGGCACGTCCGCCTGTTGGGGCAGGTTGATCAGGTCAAGCCAGTCCTGATGTTCGATGAAGGCGTCGGGGTGGGTTTCAAGCCAGTTGCGAATGTCGTCGTGAGTCATGCCGAAAAGGTAGCCGGTTCGTTGAATTGTCCGTTAAAGACCAGGCGCGCTGGGCCTGTCATGGTCATGCCTTCAGCGTTCGGGTGCCAATCTATCACAAGCTCGCCTCCGGGCTGACGAACGGTCAGGGGTGCCTTGGCCAGGCCAAGGTGAATAGCGGCGGCTGCCGTGGCGCAGGCGCCGCTGCCGCAGGCTGGGGTTGGACCAACGCCGCGTTCGAAAACGGCCAGATCGATGGTTTGGTTGTTCGAGACCCGGCCCAGGTTGACGTTGGCACCAGCCGGCCAGAACCCGGGCGGTGAGAAGCGCTGGCCAAGCTCGGCCAGGCGGTCCTTGCCGGGGCCGCGTTGGTCAAAGATGACCAGGTGGGGATTGCCCATTGATACCGCGACCAGGTGCTGAATGTGCCCGCCATCGTCGTGTGTCCAGGTCACGGGGCCGTCGTGCCCTACGGCTTCAGCCTCGAAGGAGGGGGGCGGCAAAAATGCGCTGTACATGGCGGAGCCGATGGCTGCCAGATTGACGCGCCCCCCGGCGGTCAGGACAGTTTTACCCGAACCAAGTTCGCCCTGATGCTCTAGCCAGCAGGCGACGGCGCGCATGCCGTTTCCGCATTGCTCGGCCCCGCTGCCGTCCTGATTGTGGATCGCTACCTCGCAATGCGCGTCTGATGCTCTGGCCACGGCATTCAATACCAGCAGCTGGTCAAAGCCGATACCCCGTCGTCGGTCGCCCAGTTGCGCGATGAGACTGGCACTGGGTTGCCAGGGTTGTGCCCTGGCATCGACCAGCATGAAATCGTTGCCCAGGGCTTCCAGTTTGCTGAATTTCAGGCTCATCAGCGTTCAGCCCAGGCGTCCACTAACCATCCAGTGCCGATCGCTGGGATGGCTCAGCTGAAGTCCGGAGAGGCCGGCCTGGCGAAGTTGCTCGACAATTTCCTCGCCCGTCCAGGCGGCCAACAAGCTGTTGAAAAAATCCTCGCGGAGTATCTCGGGGGCACCGTCGGCGTATTGCTCGACGATCTGGCGAGCGCTGTCTTCGCTCTCGGGCCGATGCAAATCCATCACAAGAATCCGGCAGCCCGGTCCGCCCAGCGTCGCGATTGATTGCCATAAGCTGGCAGGATCGGGCAAATGGTGCAGCAGACTGTTGGAGACGATCGCATCAAAATGGCCGTCAGGCAGTTCATCGGGTAAATGGGCATTGAGCAACTCGATGCGCTGCTCCAGCCTCGCCTTGTGGACAGCCTGCTCGGCCAGCGCCAGCATGTTCGGCCCGGCATCCAGCCCGACGACATGCCAACCTGGCAGCCGTTCAGCCAGGCGAACGCAGATATCCCCAGGGCCGCATCCCAGATCGATCAGCGTGCCTTTTTCCAGCCCGCCGATGAGACGGGCAGTCGCATCGACGAACAGGGTGTTGGGTTCGGAGAAGTCGGCTTCGGCATAGGCACGCGCCTGCTCGGGCGCATCCATCAGTTCGGGTTCAGGCGTCCGTTTCACGGCGTTCGTCCTCGCGGTCATCAGCGCTGCCAGCGCTCTCGGCTGGCGTTTCGGGCAGGTAGAGATCATCTTTCAGGCCGCAGCCGAATAGAAGCGACGTCACGGCAAGGAGCGTTAAGATAGGGCGCATGTCTGACTCTGTGAGTAAATCGATGGAACGGGTGGTTGTGGAAACCGGGTCGAATCCGACCCATGCCGTGGTCTGGTTGCATGGCCTGGGTGCGGACGGCCACGACTTTGAACCGATTGTACCGCAGCTGAAATCGGCGGCCTCGCGCCCTGTGCGGTTCATTTTTCCGCATGCACCGATTCGACCCGTGACTGTCAACGGCGGCATGGCCATGCGGGCCTGGTATGACATCCTCGGTCTTGACATCGATCGCGACCAGGACGCCGAGGGCATCCAGAATTCGCTGGCCCTGGTGGATGCCTTGATCGACGAGCAGGTCGAGCAGGGTATTCCGGCCTCTCGGATCATTCTGGCCGGCTTTTCGCAGGGCGGGGCGATTGCCCTGCGCTGCGGCCTTGCTCGCCAGGCGCCGCTGGCCGGCATCGTGGCCCTGTCCTGTTACCTGCTGGATGCCGCCAGCCTTTCCGAATGGGCCAGTTCCGCCGGCCGCAGTACCCCGATATTTTCAGGTCACGGCGATCAGGACCCCATTGTTCCGCTCAGCCTGGGATCGGCAGCAGCCCGTCAACTGGAGTCGGCTGGGTATTCCGTTCAGTGGCAAACCTGGCCCATGCCGCATTCGGTATGCATGGAGGAAGTACAGTCGATTGATCGCTGGATGGAAGAGCGCTGGGGCTGATGCCTGAGCTGTCCGTACTGGTTGTCGATGACGAGCCGCCAGCACGCCAGCGGCTCAAGCGTCTTCTGGACGGCATGCCAGGCGCCTTTGTGTGCGCCGAAGCGTCCACCGCGTCAACGGCACTCGATGCTTGTCGCGAGCGCCGCCCGGATGTGGTGTTGCTGGACATCAACCTGGCAGAAAGCAACGGACTGGCGCTGGCGCGTGAATTGCGTAATCTTGCGCCGGCGCCAGCGGTGATTTTTGTCACCGCTCACGAAGCGCACGCGGTCGAAGCCTTTGATCTGGCGGCCGTGGACTACCTGGTCAAGCCGGTTCGCCCCGAACGTCTTGCCCGAGCCCTGGCTCGAGTGGCTCCTGCCAGTCGACAAGCGTCCCAGACGGGTGACAATTCGCCGCTGGCGCTCACTGTTCGCCTTGGGGAAGAAACCCGCAGTCTGCCGCTGGACAGCATTCGGGCCTGCCTGGCCGAAGACAAATACACCCGGGCCCTGGCGATTGACGGCGAGGCTTTGCTTGAAGAGTCGCTGGTCACGCTGGAACAACGCTATCCCGGGCGTTTTCTGCGAATTCATCGCAAGGCGCTGGTTGCCCGGGGTCACCTCAAGGCCCTTAAACGCTCGGCCGACGGGCAGGACGTGCTGCTTGTCGATGATGTCGACATCGAGCTGCCCGTCGCTCGTCGACGGCTTGCCGAAGTACGCCAGGCGCTCGCCTTCAAACTGCCTGCCTGAACAACAGAATTCGGACTACTGGAAACCCTGATGATTATTGCAACCCGCCAATCTCGTCTCGCGCTTTGGCAAAGCGAGCACGCTGCCGATGCCTTGCGCGCTGCCCACCCCGATCTTGCTGTCGAGTTGCTGCCGCTGAGTACTCGCGGGGATGAAGTGCTTGATCGTTCGCTTTCTGAAATCGGGGGCAAGGGCGTTTTCCTGAAAGAACTGGAAGTGGCCTTGTTGGATGGGCGAGCCGACATCGCTGTCCATTCCCTGAAGGATGTACCGGCCGAATCGCCGGAAGGGCTGGAACTGGCAGCCGTCCTGTCTGGCGGTAACTGGGGCGATTTGTGGATTGGACGCGACCGGCGAGGGCCGGCGGAATTACCCGCTGGCAGCAAGGTCGGAACGTCCAGTCTTCGTCGTCAGAGTCAGCTGCTGCGCAACTGGCCCCATTTGGAGGTGGTTCCAATTCGCGGCAATGTCCAGACCCGTCTGGGGCTGATGACCTCGGGCCAGCTGGATGCCGTCATTCTGGCTGCGGCCGGGATTGAGCGCCTGTCGCTGGACTTGCCGCAGGCTATCGCGCTAGCGCCGCCGGAGTTCCTGCCCGCGCCTGGGCAGGGCGTTATCGTTGTCCAGTGCCGAGAAGGCGACGAAGCCGTCAAGCGTCGGTTACGACCCTTGCACTGTGAGGATACGGCCGTTCGAGTGGCGGCGGAGAGGGCGGTAGTGGCGCGCCTGGGCGGCGATTGCCGCATGCCATTGGCTGCGTTGGCAAGAATGTCGGGTGGTCAGCTTGAGCTACATGCTCGCCTGGCCAACGCTGCCGGCAGCCAGTGCCTTGATAGTCATCAAAGCGGTTCGATCGACCAGGCCCGCGACCTCGGAATCCAGGCGGCTGAAGCGCTACTTGCCGCCGGTGGGGATCGAATCATCGCTGAATTATGAAGTCGAAAAAAAAAAGCTGGACAGCGACTTCGGAATATGAGATTCTTTGAGTCAAGGCAGTAGTATTACAGTTAAATTTCCGGGTGCCATCCACGACGTTGTTCGACAAGGTGCGTCCCCCTACTGCCAACGCCAACACGCAAGCCCCCAGCATCTTGTTGGGCTTCGTCAGGCACCCGGAATCTACTTTGAAACAGCCCGCATTGCGCGGGCTTTTTCATTTCCGGAGATTGGTTCTCTCTCTGCAGTCACTGAGTCATTGATGGGCGGCCCGGCTGAAATACACGTTTTGATTACCCGTTCGGAACCCGAAGGCCGACAACTGGCCGGCAAGGTCGCTGAACTGGGCTGTCATGCGCTTCGTGCACCCGCAGTTATTCTCGGCCCTGCCGAGAACCGGGAAGCCGTGCGCGAGGCGATCCTGGAGCAACCCAGGCCGGATGGCGTAATCGTCACCTCGCCGGCTGGCCTACAGGAAGCGATTTCCTTGCTCGGGCCCGGCTGGTTCAACCAGCAGCCTTTGCTTGTGCCCGGTCCGGCAACAGCCGAGCGCGCTCGCTGTCTCGGTGTTGCCGAGGTAGTCAGTCCACCCGCTTCCGGCGATAGCGAAGCCCTGTTGGCCCTGCCTCTGCTCAAGCGCGTTGGCGGGCAGCAGTGGATGATCCTGGCAGCAGCAGGTGGTCGCCGTTTGCTTGAGCAGACGCTTGCAGAGCGCGGTGCCCGGGTCGTTCGGCACCATGTCTACCAGCGTCTGCCAGCGCCGATGCCCCGTCGGGTCGGGCAATTGTTCCGGGCGCGCGAGCCGATGGTCTTGATGCTTGCCAGTGCCGCTGCCCTGTCGTGGCTGCGAACGATGGTGGATCAAGAGGCCTGGCCCTATCTGTCGAGGCAGGCTGCCGTTGCACCGTCGAAACGCGTTGCAAGAAAGGCCCGCGAGGCGGGTTTCCTCCACGTGGTCGAGGCTGGCGGTGCGGATGATGCCGCCATGTTGCAGGCCCTGGTCGAGGTGCTCAAGCAGGGCGGTTTCGGGTAGTCTGTAACCTGAGCTTGTTTGATGATGGCAACCATGAACGACAAAACCTCCTCGCCGGACGATTCTGTCGACGAAACGCGTTCGGCTGAACCTGACACGGCGCCGGTTGAATCTGAAGCGTCAGTGTCCAGTCGCCCGGAGCAGGGCCCAAGCCGGGCAACCGAAGCGAGTTCCGGAAACCGGGGCGGTGGCAAAGGGCTTGCCTGGCTGGCCTTGCTGCTGGCCTTGCCCGGGGCTGCCTTCGTTGTGTTTTGGCTTCTGCAACAGCCCGACGCAGCCGGCGAATCAGCCGATATGGAAAGCATGGTCGCTGAGCAGGTTGAGCAGGCCCTGGTCGAGTCACAAGAGCGCCTTGAGGCCCAGTCAGGAACCCTGGCCAATCTGGAAAGCCGGATTGGAAACATTGATGAGCGGCAGCGCACGGTCGAGGAGCAACTCGACGCGCTTGGCAATGATCTTGCGGCCCTTCAGCGTCTTGTTGATGAAGAGGATTCGGCAGAGCCCATCTGGGAAGAAGCCGTTCGGGATTTGCGCGAAGAGTTTGACCAACTGGCCGACTCACTGGACGCACGAGTGGCCAGGTTTTCCGAACAGGCCGGCGAGCAACGCGAACTGGATCGTGAGTTGGCCCGACGCCTGCAGTTGATGGAGGCGGCGGCGCTCCTGCAAATGGGTCAGCACCGCCTGGAGCTGGCCGCCGACCTGGCCGGCGCACAGCGCGCTTTCAAGGCGGCTGATGCGGTTATCCAGGGTTTGGATGAACCTCGCCTTGCCTCGCTTCGCCGGGAGTTGCTGGCCGAGCTGGAGGCCCTGGAAAGTTATCAGCAGCCTGATTGGCTGGCGATGTCGGCACGGTTGGCTCGCATTGCCGACCAGGTCCAGGACTGGCCGCTGCGCCCGGCGCTGGCCGAGGCAGCCGGCGTGGAGAGTACTGCGGCAGAGCCCGAGGAAGGTCGAATGGACGACCTGCGCCGGAGCCTGCGTCAACTGGTTCAGGTCAGACCGCGCGAAGGTCTGCCGGTGGATGAGTCGCGCGTTCAGTGGGTTCGCGAACAAGTTCGACTGCGGCTGGCCACGATTGAATGGGGTCTGGCACGCCGCGACTGGACCATCGTCGAGGGGCAGATGGCACCGTTGGTATCGCTGGTTGACGAGTGGTTTGAACCTGACGCACCTGCGGTGAGTGATTTCCAGGCGGCCATGAATGAACTGCAGCAGCAAACGCGACCCGAGCGGCCGCCAGCCCTTGGCGCTGCCTTGTCGACCCTGCGCGAGCAACTGGATCGATCATGAAACGCTTGCTGCTGTTACTGCTGCTGGCGGTCAGCATTCTGGCCGCGGCCTTCATTGCCCCGGTTTTGCTCGACGAACCCGGCCACGTCGCACTGGATATTGGTCAGTGGCGAATCGAGATGACCCTGTTGACGCTCGTCGGAATCGTGCTGTTGGCCTGGGTAGCATTGTCGCTGCTGGTTGCTTTCTTCCGCATGCCGGGGCGGGCAGTGAAGCGGGCCCGCGACTACCAGGCGCGGCGTCAAATGGAGCAGGGCCTGTTGGCGCTGAGCGAGGGCGACTGGGAGGGCGCTGAACGTTCGCTGGCGCGTTCGCTCAGCCGTCAACCGTCAACTGCCGGTTTCCTGGCCGCGGCCAGGGCAGCGCAGGGCCAATCCGATCGCGCCAGCCGTGACCGTTGGCTGAAGCTGGCCGATGGCCGTTTCGGTCGCCGGCGTTTCATCACTGGCCTGGCGCGGGCGCGCCTGATGCTTGACGACGGCCAAACGGCGGATGCCGTTCAGGCCCTTGAAGACCTTCACCTTTCTCGGCCAAAACACGCGGGCGTACTCCGCCTTCTGCTTCAGTCCTACCAGGACGAATCCCGTTGGCGGGATGTCCGGCTACTGGCGCCGGCAATGAAAAAAGCCGGCATGCTGGATGGCGACAAGGTCGAGTCGCTGCAACGCCTGGCTGCCTGTCGTGAGCTCGATGCCACGATCAATGGCGCGGGCCTCGAGCAAGCCTTTCAGGCCCTGCCACGCCGCTGGCGGCGCGACCGTGAGGTCGGCCTGGCGTATGCCCGCCGTGCCGCCGAACTGGGGCAGGGGCGCCTGGCCCAACCAGTGCTCAAGCGTCTGATCAAGAATACGGCCGACAGTGAGGCGCTGGAAGTATTCGTCAGGGCCGACGAAAGTGACCGGGCCACGCGCATTGCCGACTGCGAGAAATGGTTGCAGGCTGAACCGGACAACCTGGCCCTGCAAAAAACACTTGGCATGCTCTACCTCGACGACCGGCAGTATGAAAAAGCGGCCGAGCAATTGGAGAGTGTTGCTCGACAGCGGCCGGATGGCGAGGTCTATGCTGCCCTGGGTCGTGTGCACGACCGGGCCGGCGACCTCGAAGCCGCTGCCCGCTGTTATCGCCAGGCGCTGCGCTGGCGCGATGATCGCAGCTTGCCACCCTTGCCAGCGCCCGGCGCGGATGACCTGAGTACCTGAAGCCGGGCAAGCCTTGACGGACACCCGCTGAGGGCCGGGATTCCTGCGGATTCCGGTCGCCTTATCAGGCTATAATGGCGGGCTGCCTTCTTTCCTTCCCAACGGCCCCGCCTTCATGAAACTTCGCAACATCGCCATCATTGCCCACGTTGACCATGGCAAGACCACCCTGGTTGATCAACTTCTGCGCCAGTCCGGTGAGTTTGCCGCCCACGAGCGGGTCAGCGAGCGGGTCATGGACTCCGGCGACCAGGAGCGCGAGCGCGGGATCACCATTCTGGCCAAGAACACGGCCATTACCTGGAACGACTGGCGAATCAATATCGTCGACACCCCGGGCCACGCCGATTTCGGTGGCGAGGTCGAGCGCGTGCTGTCCATGGTCGACTCGGTACTGCTGCTGGTCGACGCCGTCGACGGGCCAATGCCGCAGACGCGCTTTGTGACTCAGAAGGCTTTTGCCATGGGCTTCAAGCCGATCGTGGTGATCAACAAGATTGACCGCCCGGGCGCGCGTCCGGATTGGGTGCTGAACCAGACCTTTGACCTGTTTGACAAGCTGGGCGCCAGCGACGAACAGCTCGACTTTCCGGTGATTTACGCTTCCGGCCTGAACGGCTTTGCCGGTCTCGACGAAAGCGTTCGCGACGGCGACCTGACGCCGCTTTTCGAGGCCCTGGTTGAACACGTACCCGCGCCGCCAGTTGACCCCGAAGGCCCGTTTCAGATGCAGGTCTCCAGCCTGTCGTTCTCGACCTATGTCGGTCTGATTGGCATCGGCCGTATTCGTCGCGGTCGGGTCAAGACCGGCCAGGCGGTCACCGTGATCGACCGCGAAGGCAACAAGCGCAATGGCCGCATCATGCAGGTGCTGGGCTTCAAGGGCCTGAAGCGCGAAGAAGTACCCGAGGCCAGCGCTGGCGACATCGTGGCTATCTCCGGCATCGAGAACATCAGCATTTCGGACACCCTGTGCGACCCTGCCGCGGTCGAGGCATTGCCGCCATTGACCGTCGACGAGCCAACCATCCACATGACCTTCCAGGTCAACGACTCGCCGTTTGCCGGGCGCGAAGGCAAGTACCTGACCTCCCGGCAGCTGCGCTCGCGGCTCTACCAGGAAGCCACACACAATGTGGCCCTGCAAGTCAGCGATACGGCCGACCCGGACCAGTTCGACGTCGCGGGTCGTGGTGAGCTGCATTTGTCGGTACTGATCGAATCCATGCGCCGTGAGGGCTATGAGCTGGCGGTGTCTCGTCCGCGCGTGCGCAAGCTCGAGCTTGAGGGCGAGGTTCAGGAGCCGTGGGAAGCCGTGGTGCTGGACCTGGAAGAGCAATACCAGGGTGCCGTGATGCAGGCGATGGGCGAACGCAAGGGCCAGCTGAAGGACATGACTCCGGACGGCAAGGGCCGGGTGCGTCTGGATTACATTGCGCCGGCGCGCGGCCTGATTGGCTTCCAGTCCACCTACCGCACCCTGACGGCAGGTACCGGCCTGTTCTTCCGGGTGTTCGACCACTGGGGGCCGACCACCGAGAAACTGGCCTCGCGAATCAGCGGCACTCTGATCAGCATGGAGCAGGGAACCACCGTCGCCTATGCGCTGTTCAACCTGCAGGACCGCGGCAAGCTGTTTGTCGGTCCGGGCGAGGACGTCTACGAAGGCATGATCATTGGCCTGCACGCGCGCGAGAACGACCTGGTCGTCAACCCGCTCAAGACCAAGAAGCTCAGCAACGTCCGCGCGTCGGGCAAGGATGATGCGTTGTTGCTGACGCCGCCGATCAAAATGAGCCTGGAGCAGGCGCTTGAATTTCTCGCCGATGATGAGCTGCTTGAAGTGACACCCGACTCGATTCGCCTGCGCAAGCGCTTGCTCAAGGAGCATGAACGCAAGCGCGCCGATCGGCAGGCTTGATTCTGCGTCCGGAAAGCCCAATCTGCCTACGGATAAGGGCTCAAGGCAGCTTTTGAAGGGCTGCCAATCGATCAATCGAATCAATTTGGACCAATATCGGGCTGTTTCATGAAAGCTTGATTTTGGACCCTTATAATTGCTGAATAAATCGACAGGGAGGCGGCTTCGGCTGTCACGACAACCAGAAAGCCAATGAATTTCGTAACAGGTGAGCCGCAACCGGACGGTTCGGCATTCCACCTGGCCCAAGACAATTCGCCCGTGCCACCCGCTATCGCTGCGCGTCTGCCCAGCGAGCCCTTCCGACTCTCGCAGCGCGGCTGGATCTTGCAGTCGGCTTCCAGCAAGCCGCTGGTCAACGCTTTCCCCCACGGTCTTTACGACTGGTTCCACTGAGTTATCGGCCATCTGCCTTGATGTTGCGAGGCCTGCGCCGTGCCTGAGCATGAACGTCTGATAGCGCTCTTCGAGATCGCCGAGGACTGGCTGCGTTGGCAAAACGTCTGAGCCCATTGTGGGCATTCCACGATTCAATCCGCAAAACAATTAAAGGAAATAGTTACGACCATGAGCGTAATTGTTCAAAAATTTGGAGGTTCATCACTGGCCAGCGACGAACAGGTCGAGGCCATTGCCCAGCGTATTGCCATGGCTCATAGGAATGGTGATCGTGTTGTCGTTGTCGTGTCCGCGCGTGGTAACACCACGTCCCGGCTGTTGGCCGATGCGGGCAAGCTCAATGCGAATCCCGATAATCGGGAGCTGGACATGCTTCTGGCTGCTGGCGAACAGGCATCGGCATCCCTGGTCAGCCTTGCGCTGCAGGGCAAGGGCATTCCGTCGGTGGCCCTGACCGGCCCGCAGGCGGGCGTCAAAACCTGTGGTTCGCACCTGAATGCTCGCATCAAGGCCGTTGAGCCCGAGCGCGTCCTGGCAGAGTTGAATGAGCGCAAGGTTGTGGTTATCGCCTGTTTCCAGGGAGCCAGTCCGGCCGGAGACATCACCACACTGGGGCGCGGAGGCTCGGATACGACGGCAGTGGCCATCGCGGCGGCTGTCAATGCGGATCGATGTGAAATCTATTCAGACGTTGATGGCGTCTACACCGCCGATCCAAGAATTGTCGACGATGCATCCCACCTGAGAATGGTGGCACACGCCGAGATGAAAGCGCTGGCCCATCACGGCGCCGGTGTCTTGAACGAGCGCGCCATTGATTATGCGATTGAACACGGGGTGACTATCCACGCTCGCCGCGCTCACGGTCGTGGTGGCGAAACGATCGTGCGGGATGACAAAGGCCCTGGCCGTTCCCGGATCGTTGGCGTGGCTTGCCACAAAGGCCTGTTGAAAATTGAATTCAGCGCTGATGCCGACCGCGGCCGGTTGGCGGAGCGGCTTGGCGAACTGGACGTGTTTGCCCCGGAACTCGCCGACGGCGAAGCCGGCGTTTACTTCGTCCCGACCGGCCAGCTTGCCGATGTTGACGGATTGATCAATGATCTCCGTCGGCAATTCGATCAGGGCGTGAGCGTCAGTGGGCCGCTGGCATCCGTTTCTGCCGTCGGCTACCACGCCGGTCAGGATGCCGACACCAGCGTGTTCGCTGTTTCCGCTCTTGATAGCAGCGAGATCACGGTGTTGGACTCGCTTCGCTTTCCACATGCAGTGACTTGCCTGATTCCCGCCGGGCAGGTCGCCGACGCTACTCGCTGCTTTCACGACCGCTTTGGCATCGCCGATACCGGGGTAGCCAATGTTGCCTGAGGCAGCGCGCCAGTCAGAAAGCGCCCTGACGTTCCGTCTGGCCCGACCGGATGACGGTCAGGCCATGTGGGCGCTGGTCAGGGCCATGGGCGGGCTTGAGCTTAATACGGCCTATTTCTACATCCTGTACTGCACCGACTATGCCGATACCTGCCTGGTCGCGGAACAGGATGGGGAACTGGCCGGCTTCGTACTCGCCCACCGGCCGCCAGGCCGCCAGGATGCCCTGTTTGTCTGGCAAGTGGGGGTTTCCCCTGACTTCCGGAAGCAAGGCCTGGCCGGGCGCATGATCATGGCGCTGCTCGAGCAGCAGGCCCAGCCGGTGCGTTGGCTGGAAGCCACGGTGACGCCGAATAACACGGCCTCGCGGAGATTGTTCTCCGGACTCGCCCGTCGCCTGAACGCCAACTGTGACATTGCCGAATATTTCAAGGCCGAGTGGTTCCCGGGCGACGATCACGCCCCGGAAGACCTGTTTCGCATCGGCCCCTTCGACATCGAATCAATTAACGCCTGAAAAGAGAGTGCTAACCATGAGTCTTGACATCATCAATCGACTGGAATCGGAAGTGCGCGGTTATGTCCGCAATTTCCCGACTGTCTTCACCCACGCTCGCGAGGCCCGTTTGATCGACGAAGAGGGGCGCGAGTACATCGACTTTTTTGCCGGTGCCGGGGTCATGAACTACGGCCACAACCATCCGGACCTCAAGCGGGCGCTGCTGGACTACCTGGCTGAAGACCATATTGTTCACAGTCTCGACATGGCCACGCGTGCCAAAGCCGAGTTTCTGGAGCGTTTCGAGGAGGTCATCATGAAACCTCGAAACATGGACTACAAGGTCCAGTTTCCCGGACCGACCGGCACCAATGCCGTCGAGGCCGCATTGAAACTGGCGCGCAAGGTAACCGGCCGGGAAAACGTGATTTCGTTCACCAACGCGTTCCACGGGATGACACTGGGTTCGCTGGCAGTCACCGGCAACGCGATGAAACGCGCCGGTGCAGGTGTACCACTGACTCACGTCTCGCAAATGCCTTTTGACGGTTACCTGGAAGAGGGCAGTGATCAGAGCCTGGCATTGCTGGATGCCATGTTGGCAGACCAGGGCTCGGGCACCGACAAGCCGGCGGCCGCAATCATCGAAACGGTCCAGGCCGAAGGTGGCGTGAATGTCGCCCGCATGGAGTGGCTCAAGGAACTGGCCGCCATCCTCAAACGCCACGATGTGCTGCTCATCGTTGATGATATTCAGGTTGGCTGTGGCCGTACTGGCCCCTTCTTCAGCTTCGAGCCGGCTGGAATCCAGCCCGACATCATTTGCCTGTCGAAGTCGCTTAGTGGTTTTGGACTGCCGTTGGCCGTGACCCTTTTCAAGCCGGAACTGGATCAGTGGAAGCCCGGTGAGCACAACGGCACCTTCCGTGGTCACAACCTTGCATTCGTTACCGCCACGGCAGCGCTCGAATTCTGGCGCGATGACCAGCTCAGCCTGGCCACGCACCGCAAAGCCGACAAGATCAAGCAGCGGCTCAAGTCCATTGCCCAGCGCATGCCGGCCAAGGGCCACGCCCGCGGTCGGGGATTGATCCAGGGTATTGAGTTCGAAGATGCCAGCCTGGCCGCTGAAGCGTCGGCTGCCGCCTTCGAGATGGGTTTGATCATTGAAACCGCCGGCGTGGAAGACCAGGTATTGAAGCTGCTTCCGCCGCTGATGATTCCGGATGCCGACCTCGAGGCCGGTCTGGATATTGTTGAAAAAGCGGTGTTGATGGTCACCGGCAACGCGGTCAAGGAACCCAAGGTTGCCTGAATCATCATGAAGACACCCCGGCGGTCATGCCCGCCGGGTTTGTGTTGTGATCCATTGAATTGAGAACATGCTGCGTCGAACCCGTGTCGGCGCAGCCTTTTTATGATCCTGGCCGTCCCGGTATGTTTCGGCCTGATGCGGAGAAAAAGCAATGATTGTCAGACAGTTGAAGGATATTATTGGCACGAAGAATGACGTCGATACCGAAGGCTGGAACAGCCGCCGCCTGCTGTTGAAGGACGATGGCATGGGCTACTCGGTGCACGACACCATCATCAAGGAAGGTGCCGAGTTGCCGATGCACTACAAGAATCATCTCGAGGCGGTGTACCTGATCGAAGGCAAGGGCGAAATCGAGACAGTGGCCGACGGCAAGGTGTACCCGCTGGAGATTGGAACGATCTACGCACTGGACCAGCACGACCAGCACGTACTCCGAGCCAACAAGGGTTCTCACATGCGCATGGTGTGTGTCTTCAATCCACCGGTGTCTGGCCGGGAAGTCCATGGGCCGGACGGCGCTTATCCTGCTGACATTTAAGCGACCTGTTTGATTCCCTGAAGCTGCCCCAGGTGCCGGCCGGAGCCATGGATTTTACTGGCGTGGCAGCGTGACGTAGAAGCAACAGCCTTCACCGGGTCGATTATCGAGCGCGATGGTTCCACCGTGGCGCTCGATGATTCGATGGGTGATCGAGAGGCCAAGCCCGGTGCCCTGCTCAGCGGGTTTCGTGGTGTAAAGCGGCTCGAAGATGCGGGCTGCCTCCACTTCGGAAACGCCGTCACCGTTGTCGCAGATCGATACTTCGATACGATCATCACTGCCGGCCAATTCAACACTGACCCGTTTGCCGCTCGTACGTTGGCTGTGCTCCAGCGCCTGGCAGGCATTCACGATCAGGTTCATGAACACCTGGTTGATCTGGGCGGGCCAGCACAGTAATTGGCAATCGCCATGGATCAGACTGCGGAATTCAATCGCATCCTGGTAACGGGAGGCAACCAGCTTCAGGGTGGCGCGCAGACTGTCGGCCAGGTCGACGGTCTTTCGCTCTGCTTCATCAAGCCTGGAGAAAACCCGCAGATCGCGCACCATTGCGTGGATGCGGCTGGTGCCTTCCAGGCTGATATCGACATGGCTGTTCAGCTTGCCGATGCGTTCGTCCAGCGCGGCGAGCACCCGGTCGTCAGCCTCTGGTCCGGCCAACTCATGCAGGAAAGTGCTGAATTGCTCCAGTTCGGATTTCAGGTTTTGTCCGGCCGCATGAGAAAACGCTACCGGATTGTTGATCTCGTGGGCGACGCCCGCTGTGAGCATGCCCAGGGCCGCCATCTTCTCGGCCATCATTAACTGGCCTTGTTGTGCCGTCAATTCAGCTGTTCTGGCTTCGACTTCTTTTTCCAATTGGTGGCGCTGTTGTTCAAGGCGCCGAACCCTCAAGCGGTGCAGCGAAAACAGGGCCAGCAAGAGCAGCAGAACTGTCGGTAAAACACGGCGCCAATCGCGGTAGGCCGGTGGCGTGACGTGAAGCGTCAGCGTCAGGGGCTCGGACCAGTTGCCGTAGTCACTGGCCGCTTGAATTTCCAGCCGATGTTGGCCATGCGGGAGTCGACCCAGCTGGACACGTTCGGCCTGTTCACCTGCCTGCCAACCGGCCTGGTGATCCACCAGGCGGTAGCGGATGGTCACGGCTTCTTCGGGGGGGTGTCTGGGTGTTGCCAGTTCCAGGTTGACCAGCTGGTAATCCGGCGGCAACCGAATCGGCTCGTCGGCCTGATGAGCATGCACGGGTTCGTTGTCGATGCGAAGACCGACCAGTTTCAGATCGGGCGCGGGGCGCGCTGGCGGACGCGTTGGTTCTACCCGGACCAGTCCGGTTCGTCCCGCCGTCAGCAGCGCGGAATCTTCACCCGGCATCTGCACCAGCTGTCGCCATTCAGCGCGTTGCTGGCTGGCGCCGGCCAGCGCATGACGAGCATGACTGCCGCTGAACGGGTCAAACACGATCAAGCCGTCACTGCTGGCGAGCCAGAGCAGACCCGCATCGTCCATCAGGCCATCCCAAAGAACGGGCTGTCGGCCCGCTTGCAGGACACTTTGTTGGAAACGGCCGTCCACCGGGTCGAGTCGATAAAGTCCGTCATTCGTGGCCAGCCAATGACGCTCGTTGTCTTGGAGGATGACCCGGTAGATTCGAAAGTCGGCGCCGGTGGCAATGGTTGAATGGCCATTGAAACGCGTCCATTGGTCCTGGTCCGGGTCGAACAAATACAGTTCGCCGGCAAAGCTGCTGATCCACAGCCGCCTGAGGGAATCGATCGTGATCTGATTGAGCTGGCTGTCCCGGGTGCCGGTCAGTCCATTCGGGTCCGGATGGCGGGCTACCACCGAGGTATTCGGACTCAGCGACAGGAGTGGTTTGTCCGCTGCCGTCATCCACAAACGGCCATCGGCACTCTCCTGCATGGAGCTGATGTTCATCGGAACGACCTGGTAGTTGTAAATCGTGTCGGTGAAGTCGCGCTGTTCCCCGCTGTCCGGATTCCAGTGCAGCAGGCGTTCGTTTGTGGTCAGCCACAAGCCGGTCGAGGACACGGCAATCAGCTGGATCGGGCTGATACGGCGATCAGCCAGATGCACCGTATTGGAGTCATCCAGCCTGAACAGGTCCCGATCAGTGCCTATCCAAACCTGTTGCTCATCGCTGGCCAGGGCAGTGACGGTGGGTGCCTGGGCCAGACCGGCGACAGCGGCCAGTCGTGTTTCCAGGCGCTGGTAGTCAATGGCACCCAACCTCAATCGCTGGAGCCCGTTGTAGCGGGTGGCGAGCCAGAGGCTGTCATTGTCGACGAGCAAGTCCCTGATATCCCAGGCGGGCAGGAGCCTGCGTTCCGATTCGCCTGCCAGCGGCAATGCTTGTCCGCTGTCCTTGTCCAGCAGTTTCAACCCGGCCGCCGTGGCCAGCCAAAGTTGTCCTGTTGAGGCCGGCACGATCTTGTTGATGATCAGGTTGGGTGGCGCGTCATCGCCCTGCAGACGATTGAAGCGCTGTGTTGCCGGGTCGAAAAGTCCCAGCCCTAACCGGGTGGCCAGCCACAACCTTCCGCCGGCATCGGCGTGGATTGCCCGGATTTGCGGGTGATCAAATCCATGCGGATTACCGCTGGCGCCGCTGAAGAATTCCCAGTCGAGGCTGTCCTGTTCAACCCTGGCCAGTCCATTGTCCGTGGCGACCCAGAGGTCGCCCTCCGGGCTTTCGGCAAAGTCCCAGATACGCAGTCCAGCGCTCTCGCTGATCTGCTCGAAGCGTTCCTCGCTCTCATCGAAGCGAAACAGTCCGTTGTCGGCGCTGGCAATCCAGATGTGTCCGCCCCGGCTCTGGAAAGGCCGCTGGATTCTCGCGGCTTGCGTGCCGGAGGGGTGATCGTTGCCGACGGGATACTGGATGACCTGGCCACCGGGCAGGTCAAGCCGGTTCAGTCCGCCACCCCAGGTGCCGATCCAGAGACGGTTTTGGTCATCAATCATGAGGTTGCCCGAGTTCAGGCTGCTCAAGCGACCGAAGGGTGATAGTCCGGCTTCTATCCCGATTCGCTGGTAGCGGCGGCCGTCGAAGCGCATGACGCCATCGGCTGAACCCAGCCATAGAAAGCCCTGTTGGTCGCGCACAACGGAATAGATGGTTCGTTCCGGCGTTGGCGGCAGCGGAACCACTACCATCCCCGGTGCATGTTCTGGCAGGGTGGCATCCGGGGCCCGGGTATCGGCCAGAACGGGTGAGGTGGCCAGTAATGCAAGTAGTGCCAGCAACGCCAGCGCGGGCACGGCCATCGCCGCCTCAACGACCTTGCCGGCAGGCCTGTCGAACCGGGCTGGCAGACGATGCAGCCCGGCCGGGCCATTCCTGCTTGATCCGTTACTGCCTCGCTCAGTCATGCGGGCGCTGGCCGTCAATGGGTTCAAAACGGTTGCCCCCGGCACGCTTGGCCGAGTACATGGCCTGGTCGGCCCGTTCAATCATGTCTGTCCAGTGTCCGCCGGAGGGAAGCGATTCGTCCGGCCAGATTGCGAAACCGACCGAGGCAGAAAGATGGACGGTGCCCTCATTGCCAAGCCGAAACGGCTTGTTGGAAATCGCATCGCAGAGTCGCTGGGCGATGGACGCCGCTTCATCGCGGTCGATGAAGCGTGCCAGCAACAGGAACTCCTCGCCGCCCCAGCGCATCACCACATCGGCTGATCGGGCACAGCC
Organism: Gammaproteobacteria bacterium; assembly: GCA_003567685.1. Taxonomy (GTDB): domain Bacteria; phylum Pseudomonadota; class Gammaproteobacteria; order Xanthomonadales; family Wenzhouxiangellaceae; genus Wenzhouxiangella. Next base: position 13,556 of record PWYW01000080.1, on the reverse strand, counting down.
TTGCAGCCGTTTGCCAACGCGCTGGAGCACCTGGTCGCCTGCCGCATGCCCGTGAACGTCATTGACCGGCTTGAAATCGTCCAGATCAATCATGAAGAAGGCCAGGTCCGATTCAAGCTCATTGCGCCGGCGTTTCGCCAGGGCAATGTCGGCTTCTATGGTGTCTTCGAGGTAACGTCGGTTGCGAAGGCCGGTCAGGCTGTCGGTCCGGCTGGCCTTGTGGATTTCGGCCAAGGCCTCTTTCAGTTCAAGGTTGGCGGTTTCTAGCGCGCGGGTGCGCTCGGCAACCTGTTTTTCCAGATTCTGAACGTGCGCGTCGATTCGCTGCTGCATATCCCAGGCTTCGGCGGCCCGGCGTACCGTCAGGCGCAGGTCTTCCCGGTCGTAGGGCTTGATCAGGAAGCGCCAGATATGGGCCCGATTGATCGAATCGATCACGGCGTCGATGTCGACATAGCCGGTCAGCAATATCCGCCGCGCCCGCGGGACGCGCTCGGCAAGCGTCGCGAAAAAAGTCACCCCGTCGGTGGTCGGCATCCGGTAGTCGCTGATAACGACAGCCAATCGTTCGGTATTCGACGGGATATCGATCAGGGCCAGCGCTTCCCGGGCCCCGGGGGCCGTCATGACCTCGAACTCGGGTGCCAGGATGGCCTCGATGGCCTGCAGATTGGCGGATTCGTCGTCGACCACCAAAACGCGATGGCGAACGCGAGAGCGCTGAGCTTCTTCGCGCGCCTCGATCACTTTCAGACGATCAGCGTCAAACATCGGATCGTTCCAATTCACCCCTTGATGTCAAATGATAACCGCTTCGCCCGGGTTTGGCGAATGGCGTAGCCGAGTGGGGCTATGATTACCGGGTGGCAATTCGCTTGCCGGTTCCAGCCAGACGCGCTGCCCATTGCGACGGGTTACCCTCGCCAATTCTGGCCTTGCAGGCCTTCACTGCGGGCGAAGCGCTTCTTTCGCGACACGACAGACAGACACAGGGAAACACTATGGACTTTACGCCTTCCGACAAGGCCCAGGCGCTGGCCCGCCGGCTCAACCGATTCATGCGCGAGCACGTCGAGCCCTACGAACCCCAATGGCATCGGGAAATGGCGCAATTGGAGTCACCCTGGCAGGAATTGCCGGATATCCGTCGTCTCAAGACGCTGGCGCGGGCCGAAGGCCTCTGGAACCTGTTCCTGCCCGACGCCGACCTTGGCCAGGGTTTGACGAATCTGGACTACGCGCCGCTGGCCGAAATCATGGGACGCTCGTTCATTGCGCCGGAGATCTTCAACTGCAATGCACCTGATACCGGCAACATGGAGGTTCTTTATCACTATGGTTCCGGGGCGCAGAAGGACCAGTGGCTGACGCCGCTGTTGCGGGGCGAGATCCGATCAGCCTTCTGCATGACCGAGCCTGAGGTGGCCTCGTCCGATGCCACCAACATGCAGGCCACGGCGGTGGTCGAAGGCGATGAGGTGGTCTTGAACGGGCGCAAATGGTGGTCGACCGGGATCGGCCATCCCGACTGCCGGGTGGCCATTTTCATGGGCCTTACCGACCCGTCGGCCGATCGCCATCACCGGCACTCGATGGTACTGGTGCCGCTGGACAGTCCCGGTGTGAAGATTGAGCGCATGCTCACGGCCATGGGCATGCTGGACGCACCGTATGGACACGGCGAAGTCAGTTTCTCCGACGTCCGCTTGCCTGTCTCAGCCATTATCGCCGGCCCCGGCAAGGGCTTCGAAATTGCTCAGGGCCGCCTCGGGCCCGGTCGCATCCACCACTGTATGCGTCTGATTGGCCTGGCCGAACATGCGCTGTCGCTGGCTTGCCAGCGGTCACTCGCCAGAACGGCTTTCGGTCGGCCATTGGCCAAGCTGGGCGGTAATGCCGAGCGCATTGCCGAGGCACGAATCGCGATTGAACAGGCAAGGCTGCTGGTACTGAAAGCCGCCTGGTCGCTCGATCAACGTGGCATTGTGCGCTCGATGAGCGAGGTCTCGCAGATTAAGGTGGCGGTGCCATCGATGGCCCAGCGGGTGGTCGACATGGCCATGCAGTTGCACGGTGGGGGCGGCTTGAGCGACGACTTTCCGCTGGCTGCCGCCTGGACCGCTGCCCGGGCCCTGCGTCTGGCTGACGGCCCGGACGAAGTTCACCGTGGCCTGGTCGCCCGAATGGAATTGGCCAAGTACCGGGAGTAAAGGTATAGGGAAGCGCCAGAGCGCCCCGCAGGGCGGGATCAGGGCAGGGCGGCCAGCGTGATGGACACATAGCCGCCCGGTGCCATCGGCCGTTGACTGAACTGGCCGGGCAGTGGCTCGACTTCGAAGCGGTTGCGGAACAGTGGCGTTTCTTCCTCGAAGGCGATGCGCAAGTCGATGGGCTGTTCGACAGTCACTGAGTCGCTGCTTAACTGGAGGGTCAGCCTGCCCGATACCGATTGTGTTCGCCCGCGCCCGTCAACCGTGAGCGTTACAGCCGAAAAACCTGGATGTGGCGTTTCCGACTCGGTCAGGCTTAGCCAGCCATCATCCGTGCCGTCCGCTTCCCAGTCGACCGCCAACCGGTGTTCCGGCTTATGGTCGACCAGTAGCCGAAATTCCAGCCGTTGGCCTTGCTCGATGGTCAGACTGAGGTCGCGCACCCCGAGCCCGTCGCACGCTGCCTGGGTGTCATGGGGGTTGGTCGAAAGGATTTCGACCCGCGCGTAATGCTCGTTGACGGGTTTTGCCGGGGCTTTCAGCGCGGAAAACTGATCGCCAAGAACCAGGCAGTCGGCTTCACCGGCCCAACTCAATACCGGGAAGAGCAGTACTGCAGCGACCGCCCAACGGCGAACCAGACGAATTGATGGGATGGAGTACATCACGATTCCCCATTATTGACGTTTTTGCCGTGCAGGTAAAGTGGTCGCACGAAGGTCTTGGTGAGGCGCTTGCGGTATCCTGAAGGGGTCGTTTTCGAAAGCCAAAGGTCATGTCTCGCAACAAACTCAGCGAAGTGACAGCGCTGCTTGAGCGCTATTCCAACCCTGACGAAGACGATGACGGCCTCTACACGCTGCTGCCACTGGTCTACGAGGAGTTGCGGGCGATGGCCGGTCGGCAATTTTCCGGGCAGCGCCGCGATCACACGCTCCAGGCCACCGCGCTGATCAACGAGGCCTTTTTGCGCATGGCCGAGCAGGATTACCATAGCTGGGAGGATCGGCGTCAGTTCCTGCTGGTCGCTGCCACCGTGATGCGTCGGGTGCTGGTCGACTATGCCCGGCGTCGTTCTGCCGCCAAACGGCCTGATGGCCATCAGCGGATCGATATCGACGATGCCCAACTGGGCGAGAATTTTGCCCCAGACCTGATCGCCCTCGACCAGGTGCTGGAACAGTTGGCCGAAGTGGATGAGCGCCAGGCGCAAATCGTCGAGCTGCGTTACTTCGCTGGATTGAACGTGCCCGAAACGGCAGAGACATTGAGTATTTCGGAGAGTACGGTCGTCCGCGAGTGGCGGATGGCCAGGGCCTGGCTGATGCGCAAGCTCGAAGCGCCCGAGTGAGCGACTCGTGGCCCACTAATCGAGGTCACGGACGGTTTCAAGCTTGCTCTCGATGCTTTCGCTGAGCGATGGCCAGGCCGTTTCCGCATCCTCGCCCAGCAGGGCCAGGGCCTGCTGCCAGGCAGACGACGCTTCACCGTAGCGGCCTTGCAGGCCCAGCGCGCTACCCAGCACGTCGAAGGCCGATGCCAGGTAAATGGTTTCCACCCCACCATATCGACGCCGCCGCTCGGCCAGGTCGGGTATCAGCTGGCGAATCAATTGCTCGGCCTGTTCCGGCTCGTCGAGGCTCAGATGAAGCGCCGCCTGGTTGGATACGGACAGGCGATACAGGTAATGATCCCGCCCGGCAACCTGTTCGATCATGGCGGCTGCCTGATCAAAGGCCGCCAGGCTTTCGCGGGCCTGTCCCGAACGCGACAGGGCCACGCCGAGATTGCCGATGGTATTGGCCATGCGCTGGCTGGGCCCAATCAGGCGTTCATGGTCTTCCAAAAGGGCGCGATAGCGCATCACGGCCTGGTCGGGATCCGAGAGCATCAAGGCCGTGGCGAACACATGGCGCCCCCTGAGCTGGCGCGGGTCGCCCTCGGGGTAGAGCTGCTCGGCCAGGTCAAGGGCCTCCCGGGCCCTGTCCATGGCCAGGTCGGACTGTCCGGCGGCAACATGGGCGGCAACCAGCGCCGCCAGGGCCTCGAACCGCTGGGCAGACAGGTCACGGGGGCTTCGATCCATCTCGGCCAGCAAGTTTTCAAGTTCGGCGATGGAATGCTCGAGCGGCTGGTCAAGCACGTTGGCCCGGTTGCGCAACTGGCGTATCCGCACCTCCAGAACTTCACCCAAATCCGCTTGCTGGCTCGCTGCGCCGTACAAAGCAATCGCCGTGTCGTCGGCGGCAATGGCTTCCACGGCCCGACCCGCTGAATCCAGCGCGGAGCCAATCTCGGCCTGGATCCGGGCACGTTCCAGCGGTTCAATGGCCGGACTCATCAGTGCCCTGGCGTCAGTCAGCAGCGGCAAGGCTTGTTCACCCAGGCCCAGCGAGTTGTAGGCGCGTCCCAGGGTAAGTGCAATCGAGCCGGCCACCGCCGGATTATCCAGAGCATCCTCCCCGAACTGGCTGCGACCCAGGTCAAGCAGCTCCCGCACGGTGACTTCGTTGCCACGCGACGGCAGGGAATCGGCCCCGGCAAACAGCTCGTCGATGAAGCTCGAGACGGCCTCGGCCCGATCGCGCTCCCAGGCGATGCGCTGCAATTGGGCCTCGCGGTCGACCAGGAAGGTGACCAACAAGGCGGCGAGCCCGACGCTGGCTGCTACCGACCATCGGTGGCGCCAGGCATGCCGTCGCAGTCGATAGGCTGCGCCGCCCTGTCGGGCGTCCACGGGCCGGGTATCAAGAAACGCGCTCAGGTCGTCGCTGAGCGAGCGCACCGAGCGATAGCGATCGTTCGGGTCAAGGGCCAGGGCCGTCTGTAGAATGCAGACCAGATCGCGCGGCAGTCCTGCGGGCAGGATGAGTGCGCCCTCGAGGATGGCCCTCGCCCGTTCGGCGGGGCTATCGCAGCCGTCGCTCGGTCGCTGTCCGGTCAGCAGTTCCTGCAACAGAACGCCCAGCGAATAGATATCGGTGGCCGTGCTCAGGGCTTCGCCGCGAAGTTGCTCGGGGCTGGCATAAGGCAGGGTTAACGCGCTTTGTTCTGCCTCTCCCTGAGGCGCTGGTCTACCCGCGGCAAGTTCATCGGCATCCAGCAGGTGAGCAATGCCAAAATCCAGCAGTTTGGGTTGCCCGTCTGCGGTGACCAGAATGTTCGAGGGCTTGAGATCGCGATGAATGACCAGTTGTCGGTGGGCATAATCGACGGCGTCGCAGACCTTCAGGAACAGGCGTAGCTTGTCTGTCCGTGAAAGGCCCGGACGAGCGCACCACTGGTCAATCTCCTCGCCGTCGACAAACTCGGTGGCCAGGAAAGGTCGGCCTTCGCCGGTCAGGCCGCCGTCAATCAAGTGGGCAATATTGGGGTGATTCAGGCGTGAAAGAATGCGCCGTTCGGTGGCGAAACGCCGGCCGAGATCGTCGTCGGCGACATCACCCAGGTTAAGCATTTTCAGTGCAACCTGCTGTTCGCTCTCGCCGTCTGCCCGCTGCGCCAGGTAGACCACGCCCGTGCCCCCCTCGTTCAACCGGCGGATCAGACGGTAATCGCGCGGCAGCGGTATCGTCAGCGAGACTTCCTGCACGGCTTGCCGGGTGACTGCCTGGAATTGTTCCGGCGCTTCATCGGCCGAGTCGTCTTCGGCGGCAGAGAGCAACCACTCGGCTTCAGAGCGCAGGGCAGCATCGCCGGCGCAGGCCTCGTCCAGATAGGCCTCACGCTGGTTGCCTGGCAATTCCAGTGCAGCCATGGCAATGGCCTTGGCCTGCTGGTATCGGCGAGTACTGTCATCCTGGCTCAAAGCGCAACCCTGCGGTTTGTTTCAGACGCCTGATTATCCTTGATTTCCTGGAAGAGGGTGGTCTGGCCGGGCGGAACGGTCACCGTCTTGCCGTCCTGGGGTTGCCGGCCCGATGCTATTCTTTGCCGTGGTTTTTTTGCAATCAACCGTCATGACAGATTCCAGCCTGCTTGATCAACCGCGCGACGTGCGCGATGAAGACGCATTCGACCTTCAGGCAGTGGACGCCTGGCTTAAACAGGCCGTAGCGGGTCTGGAGGGTCAGCCAGAACTGGCTCAGTTTTCGCGCGGTGCATCCAACCTGACGTATCGCCTGAGCTATCCCGGGCGCGACTTGATCTTGCGCCGACCGCCGCCGGGTACCAAGGCGAAGTCGGCTCATAACATGGTGCGCGAGCATGACATCCAGAAGGCCCTGGCCCCGGTGTTCCCCCGGGTGCCCGAAATGCTTGCCCTGTGTACCGACGAGTCGGTAATTGGCTGCGATTTCTATGTCATGGAAAGCGTGGCGGGCATCATCCTGCGCAAGAATCTGCCAAGCGGCCTGTCGCTGGACAGGGGGCAGGTCGAGACACTCTGCCGCAACGCCATCGACTGCCTGATCGAGTTGCACTCGGTGGACGTGGCTGCCGCCGGCCTCGAAAATCTGGCCAAGGGCCAAGGCTACAACCGCCGCCAGATCGAGGGTTGGTCAGAGCGCTACCGGCGCGCGCGCACCTGGAACGTGTTGCCCGGTCGCTACGTCATGGACTGGCTGGCCGAGCGGGTGCCCGACGAGGTGGCCATTCGGGTCATTCACGGCGATTTTCGTTTCGACAACCTGGTTCTGGACGTGGATGACCCGCTGCGTATTCGTGCGGTACTGGACTGGGAACTGGCCACCCTGGGCGACCCGCTGATGGACCTCGGCAACTCCATGGCTTATTGGGTACAGGCCGACGATGGCCGCTATTTCCGTGGCTTTCGCCGCCAGCCGACTCACCTGCCTGGCATGATGACCCGCTCCGAGGTGGTCAATTACTACTGCGAGAAAACCGGCGTCAAGCCCGACAATTGGGCGTTTTACGAGGTTTACGGCCTGTTTCGTCTCGCCGTGATTGCCCAGCAGATTTACTACCGGTACCATCACAAACAAACCCGGAACCCCCAGTTCCGGCACTTCTGGTTTGCGGTGAACTACCTGTTGATGCGCTGCCGGCGAATCATTCGCCGGGCGCGTGATTGACCTTCAACATTATCGGGAGAGTGAAATGGCGATACGGCGGTGGGGAATAGGACTCTTGGTGGTTTTGGCGACGCTGGTGATTGGACTGGCCGTCACCGGTTGGGTAGTGAGTCGTGACGAAGCGCCCAATGCAACGCATCTTGCCTGGGCAGAGCGACTTGACAGGGCGGAATCGCCCACCGATGCCTACCTCTGGCTGATGGGCTTTACCGCGCCTGCCGATGACGACCCGCAGGCGGCTGGCCAGCGTTTCATGAATGATGCGCTGGAATGGCTGGCCAATTCGGAAGAGGAGTTTCCGTTTATAGCGGTGGGTCATTCAGTGTCGCCGGATTGGCAGGATGACCGCTTGCCCACGCCAGGCAGTGACGAGGTGCGCGATTTACTGCAATGTCAGGGCCGAGAAATACCGCCTTGTGACGAGTTGACCGCCGTGCTTGATGAGCATGCGGTTTTGCTGGAGCGGTTCCGGGCCTGGCCACTTCGCGGCGAAGGACTGCAAGGCCCGCCCGAGCTGGCGTTGCTGATTCCTGCCTTCCACGGTATCACCAATGCTAGCCAGCTCGACTCGCTTGATCAGTTAAGGCTGTTGCTGACGGGTCAGCCGGAAGAGTCGCTTGCTCGCATGGCCGAGCACGACCGACAATTGCGCCAAGGCCTTGCCGAAACACGAAATCTGATCGGTGCGATGGTCATGGTCGCCGCGATTGACGAGGCGGTCAATACGCGCCTGCGCTGGGTTGACGAGGGTTGGCTGCCCGCGTCGATGGTCACCGAATGGCTTGCCGATATCGACCAGGTGGATGAGTTGCTGTTCAACATGCTGCTGGGCGAGTTCAGTATTGTGCGAGCGTTTGATCAGGACGTGCTTGATTCCGCCAGTATGCAGCTATCTGATTTCTTCGATAGGTTGGCTTTTCGCGTCCTGTTCCGTCCTGTGGCGACAATGAACCACACGGCGTTGTTGTATCAAAGCATGGCAGAGCTGAATACGCCGATTGCCCTGTCGGAATATGCCCGCGGTGAACGCGTCATGCCTGAGCCCCCGAGACGGTGGGATCCGCTGAACATGATTCCTGCGCCGGAGCCGTTCCTTGCCTACATCAGCCGCGTCCATGACCTGAACGCCAAGATGGCCCTGGCCCGTGCCTGGTTGGCTGTTCAGCCGGAAAGCGTAGCCGAACTCGCCACGCTGGCCGAAGCCAACCCCTACGGCGAAGGCTACGGAATCGAGTGGAACGAGGACGGGCGATTGTGCTTTGCAGGTCCGTTCGAGAACCGGCGTGATTTCCGCTGCCTGCCTGCCGAACTCACCGAGCGATTTGCTGATCGAGACACTTGATGACCGAGAACACCCTGAACTTCAGTAACGATCCTGTCGATCCGGCCGGCCTGCCGGACTTTTACGAGGCCACGCTGTACCCGGTGGATGATCACTGGCTGCCGTATGCGCTGATCAGTCGGCTGTGGTTTTTCCTCGCCGCGCTGCTGGTCGTGACCCTGGGCCCGGCCACGGGCTGGATCGACTACGCCATGTGGACCTTCTGGGTGGCGCTGGGCCTGGTAGGCCTGTTGATCTGGACCACCGTTGTCACCTGGATGGACGCTCGGTTCAGGGGCTGGGCGCTGCGCGAGCACGATCTGATCTACCGGGCCGGGGTGGTCTGGCGGCGAACGGTCATCCTGCCGTTTGCCCGCATTCAGCACGTCGAAACCACTTCAGGGCCGCTCGAGCGGCTGTTTGGATTGACCCGCCTGAAATGCTTCACCGCCGGCGGAATGAGTGCTGATCTGAGCGTGCTCGGCCTTGACCAGGAAACGGCCGAACAGGTGCGCGAATACCTGCTGGAGCAAATCCGGGACGACGAGGCAGATACCGACGGGAACCGCCCGGCTACGCCAGCCGCGACGCTCGACGGAGACCCGTCCGAGTGAGTCAGGAAGAAACGCACGACTGGCAGCAGCTTGCACCTCTGGCGCTGCTGTTCCTGGTGCTCGCCGGCATCCAGAAATTCATCCGGGAAAACCTGTTCCTGATTCTTGGTGCTGGCGCCGGCGCGGCGTTTCTTGACTGGATGGGGCTGCGGGAGTTGCTGCTGGGCGGGATCGGCGTGCTGCTGATCATCCTGATCGTGGCGCTGATCTACCACCGTCGCTTTCGCTTCTGTATGGTTGACGATGCCATCCTGGTCCGCTCGGGGCTGATCCACCGCAAGGAACTCCGGGTTCGCTTCGCCCGGGTCCAGAACGTTCAGCTCGGCCAGCCGTTTTATTTCCGCCCCTTTGACCTGGTCCGCTTCAGCCTGGAAACACCGGGGGCCGCACAGAAGGAAGTGGAGCTGCCGGGTATCCGGCGCGAGTTGGCCGAAACCCTGCGTGACCGCATCAGCGGTCTGCGGGATGCGCGGCCGGCGTCGCTGGACGGAGAGGGTGAGCCGGCACCGGCCCAGGCCCAGGCCCAGGCCGATGGAGCGAACTCGGCGGGGGCCTTGATGTACCGTGCCAGCCCCGGGGCCTTGTTTCGCTATGGCATGGCATCGAACCAGCTCTGGGTGCTGCTGGGCTTCATGGGCTACCTGCTGAGCAATCTGTTTCAGCGCTTCAGCGAGACGCTGGAGGACTTGACCCTGGTCGAGTCGCTGATCGGCACGCTGGGCAGTGGCTGGATGCTGGGCATCCTTGGCGTTGGCCTGCTGATGGTGTTCCTGCTGGGTCTGTCCGGGCTGATCGCGGTGGTTCGTTTCCACGACTTCACGCTGATCGACCGCCAGGAACGCATCGTCGCGAGAGCCGGTTTGCTGGAAACCAAGGAGCAAACCCTTCGCCGCGAAAAAATTACTGGCCTGACCTTTCGCCAGACTCCGCTGGGCCGGCTCTGGGGCAGCTGGTTCATCAAGCTGCGCCAGACCGGCAACGCCGAGCAGGAATTGGCCGGACAGAAGCACCAGTTGATCGTGCCCGGCTTGCGCTGGTCCGAGCGCGATCTGGCCGGGCGCATTCTCGACGGCTGGTCGCTTCCTGAAGGCTTTGATCGTATTCATCGACGCTTTCTGGCGTTTTACTGGTCACGCGGGTTGCTGATTGCCCTGATACCGATTGCCTCGGCGCGCTGGCTGTCGTTCGTGCCCGAGTTCGTGGCCTGGGCCGGTGGCGGCCTGCTGATGGTGGCTACCGGGGCGGTGGCGCTTCGCTACCGTAACTGGGGGCTGGCTTCTGACGGGCGCATGCTGTGGGTTCGCAGCGGTCTGCTGGGCCGGAGTGTCGATATCGTGGAGCTGGCCGGCGTGCAGCAGGTGCGCCTGGTTCAGAACTGGTACCAGCGGCGCCATCAGCTGGCCGATCTCGAACTGGTCATGCCGCAGGGCAGCGTGGTGGTGCCCTTCCTGCCAGCCGAAAAAGCGCGGGGCATGGCCAACCTGGCCGTGTTTGCCGCCGAAACGGCCAGTATTCACCGGGTTTGATGACTGGCGATGGGGCCGACCACCTGGTTTCGGCCGTGTCGCTTGCCGTGATAAAGACGCTGATCGGCCAGCAGCAGCATGCGGTCCAGATCCCGGTTTTCGATCTCTTCGCTGTACGCCAGGCCGATCGTCATGGTGACCCGGAACCTGTCCGGCAGGCCGGGGAATTGCTGTTCGCTCCATTCCTGGCAAAGTCGTCTTGCTACCTGGGCAGCTTGTTCCAGCGACAGGCCGGGTAACAGCAGCGCGAATTCCTCACCGCCCAGCCGGCCGGCGATGTCGCCGCTGCGCGAGCGGGCTTGCATCAAGCGACCGAGCGCAACCAGAACCTGGTCGCCCGCCGCATGGCCAAACTGGTCGTTGACCTGCTTGAAGTGGTCAAGATCGATCACCATGATGGCGGCGTCGCCGCGCTCGGTGAGCTTCTTTGCGGCGTGGAAAAACCCGCGTCGGTTCAGCAGGCCAGTGAGCTCGTCCTGGCGGGCAAGCTGGCCCAGCTTCTTGCGCTGACGGGCCTGGCTCAGGCCCCAGGTCAGCAGCGCCAGGCCGAGCACTATCGCGAAACCGCGGATCAAGGCCTGGTTTCGCTGTTGCTGCGACTGGGTTCGGGCGCTGAGTTCATCGATCAGCCCGGTCTGACGGGCGCTGATCCGGGCCCATTGCTGCTCGCGTGCGCTCAATTCGGCCTGGAGTGCCTGGATCTTTTCACTGGCCAGCTCGCGCTGGATGTCCCGGTCCAGCGCGCGTGCTTCACGCAGACTCTGCCAGGCCAGTTCATGGCGGCCAGTTGCGGCCTTTAGCTCGGCCCGGACTGCCAGCCAGTCGCGGCGCAAACCAGATCGACCGCAATCGCTCATCGTTGGATGAATTGAATCCAGCCGCTCACTCGCCGGGGCATACCGGTTCAGTGCAAGCAGTGCGCGAGCCTCCAGAATCACCAGTGCCGGTCGTCCGCCGCCGTTGTAATCGTGGTGCGCCTGTTGCGCAGTCCGGACATGACGCAACGCCTGTTCGGCCTGGCCAAGCCCCAGGTAAGCCTGGCCCAGCGCGGCATGAAAGCCTCGATGAAGGCTGGGTATGCCGCTGCCGTTGACGCTGTCCAGGCGGGCTTCAAGCTGATCTATGGCTTCCTGATAACGCCCCTGCGCGGACTTCACCAGGCCAAGTTGCAGAATGGCGTCAAGGTAATCTTCGCCCGCCTCTGCGCCCAGACTTTCCAGGGTGCGCAACAGCAGGGATTCGGCGGCTGCCAGATGGCCGATCTGGCGATAAATCGTCGCCATGTCGATGGCCAGAACGGCTGCACGGTCCTGGCGATCGGCGGCCTGAAAGCTGGCATGCGCGGCCAGCAACGACGTCATCGCGGGGCCGAACTGTTCTGCGGCATTGCGGGTATCGGCCAGCGCCGATTGGATCAAGCCGATCACGTAATGGTTGTCGGTTGTCTCGGCCAATGCCAGGCTTTGTTCGATGAATGGCAGGGCGGCGGCTGGATTGGTTTGGTCTCTTGCGCCCAGCGCCTGGCACAGTTTGAACAGCGCTGCCTCCATCGGCAGATCAGCGGCAATTGCCTGCTCGGCGCCAACGCCGCCCTGGTGGAGTCGTTCGTTGGCGTCGTTGCGCAGGGTGTAATGGCAGCTGACCAGCGCCATCTGCAGGCGCTGTCGAGGGTCTTCCGGATCATGAACGGCCAGCAGGCGTTCGACGAACTGGTCAGCCGAGTGCCCATCAGTCACGTCGCTGGTTTCGTAGAGGAACCCTTTGAACAGAGCCGAGAAGCTGCTGACATCGTCACTGTCGGCGCCTGAACTGGGTTTCAAAGCCAGCACGAGTATCAGCAGCAAGGTGACCACTAACGTCACCGCGCCCCTTCGGCTCAGATTCGTTTTCATGTTCCCCGTCACTCGGATCCGGGTGAGCGTGACTCACCGGAAGTGGTTTCGCGATCGCCTCACTCTTGACGGGAGGTCGTTGCGAGCATGCCTTGCGAACCGACGGTAACAGGAACCTGGTCGCATTTCGCGCCGGTTTGCAATCTTTAACGGGTAATTGGCCGCTTTTGGCAGCCAGAACGGGCGCCGGATGGCCCGGCGCGCCGATGGGGAAACGGATCAGACGCGTTCGAAAATGCCGGCTGCGCCCATGCCCGTGCCGATGCACATGGTCACCATGCCGTAGCGCTGCTGACGGCGATGGAGGCCGTGAATCAGCTTGGCGGCCAGGATGGCACCGGTGGCGCCCAGCGGGTGACCCAGGGCGATGGCCCCGCCCAGCGGGTTGACCTTTTCCGGGTTAAGCTCGGTGGTGCGCATCACGGCCAGGGCCTGGGCGGCAAAGGCTTCATTGAGCTCGATCCAGTCGATATCGTCCTTGGCAATACCGGTCTGCTTGAGCACTTTGGGAATGGCTTCGATCGGGCCTATGCCCATGATCTCGGCCGGTACGCCAGCCACCGAAAAGCCGCGGAACACGGCCAGCGGAGTCAGATTGAATTCCTTAAGCACCTTTTCCGACACCATGATCACGGCACCGGCGCCGTCGGACATCTGCGAGCTGGTACCGGCAGTCACCGAACCCTTCGCATCGAACACCGTGCGCAGCTTGCCCAGCGCCTCCGGGGTGGTGTCGCGACGCGGGCCTTCATCGGTGTCGATGACGCGCTCGACCACGCGGATGCTGCCGTCGGCGGCCGGCGTGCGATGGGTGACGGTGACCGGGCGGATCTCGGTAAACTCGCCGCCGTCAATTGCGGCAATCGCCTTCTGGTGGCTCTGGTAGGCAAACTGGTCCTGGTCTTCGCGGCTGACGCCCCACTTGCTGGCGACTTTTTCGGCGGTAATGCCCATGCCGTA
>PWYW01000073.1 GCA_003567685.1 Gammaproteobacteria bacterium | reverse complement strand
GTGACAGGCCGGTATTCTAACCAACTGAACTACCACTCCTAAACCTGGTGGGTGCTGGAGGGCTCGAACCTCCGACCCTCGCCTTGTAAGGGCGATGCTCTCCCAGCTGAGCTAAGCACCCGGGCACAGCCCGTTATTGTACCGCGTCTTTGAAGCCTTTGCCAGCTTTAAATGAAGGCGTTTTCGATGCCTTGATTTCGATGGTCTCGCCGGTCGCCGGGTTGCGGCCAGTGCGAGCAGCGCGCTCCTTGACGGAGAAGGTACCAAAACCGATCAGGGAAACCGTATCGCCACTCTTGAGCGCGTTGGTGATCGCTTCGATGGTCGCATCCAAGGCGCGCTGCGCGTCTGCTTTTGACAGTTCAGCGTGAGAGGAGATGCTTTCAACCAGTTCGCTTTTGTTCATGTGATTTCGTGCTCCGGTTCGATTTTTGTTGGTGAGAGCAGCGGCTAGCCCCCAGTTAATTTCCGCTGGCCTGTCTTTGACTCAGCAGCCAGCCGTCCGAGGCCGCAAATAGTAGCGCAGCAAGGCCACACGGGCAACAGGTTTGGTAAAAAAAACCTGAATAACCGGCATCACACCACCCGCAGAGCTTTCCACACCTTCTCCTTGCGCCTCTTCAAACAAGCGGCCGTCCAGGCCTCCGGCTTACTCAATGCGCGCGAACGGAACTATCGCTGTCCCCAGCGGCAGCGACCGCGGATCCGCCAGATGCGCCATCAGCACTCGGTAGTTCAGTCAGTGCAAGCTCAAGGACCTGGTCAATCCACTCAACCGGTTTGATGTCGAGGTCTTTCTTGATCCGCTCAGGGATTTCAGCCAGGTCTTTTTCATTTTCCGCCGGTATGAGTACCTGACGGATCCCGCCCCTCAAGGCAGCCAGCAGCTTTTCTTTCAGACCCCCGATTGGCAACACCTTGCCACGGAGAGTGATTTCCCCGGTCATGGCCACGTCGGCTCGAACGGGAGTACCGGTCAGTACAGAGACCAGGGCAGTGGCCATTGCGATGCCGGCACTGGGCCCGTCCTTGGGTGTCGCACCCTCTGGAACGTGAATGTGGATATCGAGTTTCTGATGAAAGTCGGTCGCGATACCGAGCGCTGCAGCTCGGGACCGGACGACGGACAAGGCTGCCTGCACCGACTCCTGCATGACACTGCCCAGCTGACCGGTGTGGGTTAACTTGCCCTTGCCCGGCACGGCGGCTGACTCGATCTGGAGCAGTTCCCCGCCAACTTCAGTCCAGGCCAAACCCGTCACCTGTCCAATTTCATTCTGTTCTTCGGCGCGACCGAAGCGATAGCGTCTTACGCCGAGGTACTTGTCGAGGTTACGCGTGGTGACCTGCCGCTTGCTCAAGTTTTCGTCGAGACTCAACTCCTTGACCACTTTGCGACAGACCTTGGCCAGTTCCCGCTCCAGGCTACGTACACCAGCCTCGCGAGTGTAATAGCGAATGATGTCGGTGATGGCGGTTTCGCTGACCGTAATTTCTCCGTCCTTGAGCCCGTGTTGCTCAATCTGCTTGGGCAACAGGTAACGCAAGGCGATATTGAGCTTCTCGTCTTCGGTGTAGCCTGGAATGCGAATGATTTCCATGCGGTCCAGTAGCGGCCCCGGAATATTCAACGAGTTGGCTGTCGCCAGGAAAAGCACTTCGGAGAGATCGAAATCCACCTCGAGATAATGGTCGCCAAAGCTATTGTTCTGCTCTGGATCGAGCACCTCCAGCAGCGCCGACGACGGGTCACCACGGAAGTCCATCGACATCTTGTCCAACTCATCCAGCATGAACAGCGGATTGCGGCTACCCACCTTGCCCAGGTTTTGTAAGACACGACCGGGCATGGAGCCAATGTAAGTGCGTCGATGACCACGAATTTCGGCTTCGTCGCGAACGCCGCCGAGGCTCATCCGGACGAAATCACGCCCCGTAGCACGGGCAATAGAGCGCCCCAGGGAGGTCTTGCCAACCCCGGGAGGACCTACCAGGCAAAGAATTGGACCCTTGAGCTTTTTGACTCGTTTTTGCACGGCCAGGTACTCGATGATCCGTTCCTTGACCCGCTCCAGCCCGAAGTGGTCGGCCTCGAGGATTTCTTCTGCCCGCTTGAGATCGTGGCGTACACGCGAGCGCTTTTTCCAGGGCATCATCAGCATCCAGTCAAGGTAGTTGCGAACCACCGTGGCTTCAGCTGACATCGGCGACATCATCTTCAGCTTGTTGAGCTCGGACTGGGCCTTTTCCAAGGCCTCCTTCGGCATGCCCGCTTTTTCGATTCGCGCCTCGAGATCGCCGAGATCATTACCTGACTCATCAAGGTCACCCAGTTCCTTCTGGATGGCCTTCATCTGTTCATTCAGATAGTACTCGCGCTGGCTTTTCTCCATCTGGGTCTTGACCCGGCCCCGAATGCGCTTTTCCAGCTTCAGAACGTCGATCTCGCCCTCAATCAGGGCCATCAAACGCTCCATCCGCTCCATAACGGACGGCGTTTCGAGGATTTGTTGCTTGTCTTCGATACGAATGCCCAGGTGAGCCGCGATGGTGTCGGCCAGGCGGCTGTTGTCTTCAATGCCCGCCAGCGTGGTCAGCAATTCGGGCGGAATCTTCCGACTGAGCTTCACGTACTGTTCGAACAGGCTCATCAGGCTGCGCACGGTCACGTCCAAGGCCTTTTGGTCCGGGCCCTCGTCATCGGAAAGGGGCTGCCAGAAACCTCTCAGGTAGCCATCGCTATCCTCAAGCGAATCCACTTGAACCCTTTCAACTCCCTCAACCAGCACTTTGGTCGTTCCGTCCGGAAGCCTCAGCATTTGCAAGATACTCGCCATGGTCCCGAACTCAAACAGATCTTCAGGCTCAGGCGACTCGGTTTCGGGGTTTTTTTGCGTTATCAACAGGATGCGCTTGTCAACGTTCATCGTTTCTTCAAGCGCGCGGACGGAGCGCTCGCGTCCGACAAACAGCGGAATAACCATGTGCGGAAAAACCACCACATCGCGCAGACTCAGCACCGGCGTGGGCTGTCGTGGCGCATTTACGTCGGTGGTTTGCGTTTCCTTGATGTCCATATTCAAATTCCTGTCGGATCAGCGGTTGCGCCGTCCAAATGGTTTGCGTTCATGTTGATGATAGATGTGGGCGCCAGCCCGGCGGGATTCAAGCGCCCCGAAAGAAATGCGGTCGGATCACTCGGAGCAAGAAAGACACCTTAAACAGAACTTTCGACCCGCACGTTCAAGCTAGTGGCGCTTGAAGCTGCGCCATCCAGGAACCCGTGGTCCAGTCGCCGTCACGGCCGACTGCTAGTGGTGCATCTCAGGACTCGGCGCCGGCCCGCTGAGGCGGATTACCTTCGTAGATGAGGTAAGGATCAGCTTCCCCATTGATCACCGCCTCGTCAACGACCACCTTGCTGACGTTACCGAGGGATGGGAGTTCGTACATGCTGTTCAGCAGCACGTTTTCCAGAATGGTGCGCAGGCCTCTGGCCCCGGTCTTCCGCGCCATTGCCTTGCGCGCGATGGCATGCAGCGCATCTTCGCGAACCTCGAGCTCGCAGTGGTCCATCTCAAAAAGTTTCCGGAACTGTTTGACCACGGCGTTTTTCGGTTCGACCAGGATACGAACCAGGGCGTCCTCATCGAGTTCACCGAGTGTCGCCAGAACCGGGAGTCGACCGACAAATTCGGGAATCAGACCGAACCGGATCAGGTCTTCCGGTTCAACAGCCGACAGCAAGGCCGACAAGTCCTGGCTCTCGGCACTCCGGACATCCGCCTTGAAACCAATTCCCACCTGCTGGGATCGAGCCTGAATGACCTTGTCGAGGCCGGCAAACGCTCCACCGCAAATGAACAGAATGTTACGCGTATCCACCTGCAGGAACTCCTGCTGCGGATGCTTGCGACCGCCCTGCGGAGGCACCGAGGCCGTTGTTCCTTCGATCAACTTGAGCAGGGCCTGCTGAACACCCTCCCCCGATACATCGCGGGTAATCGACGGGTTCTCAGCCTTGCGGGATATCTTGTCGATCTCGTCGATGTAGACAATGCCCGTTTGCGCCTTGTCAACATCGTAGTCGCACTTTTGAAGCAGCTTCTGGATGATATTTTCCACATCCTCGCCCACGTAACCCGCTTCGGTGAGCGTTGTCGCATCGGCAATGGTGAACGGCACGTTCAACATGCGAGCGAGCGTCTCGGCAAGAAGCGTCTTGCCTGAACCAGTCGGGCCGACGAGAAGGATGTTGGATTTGCCGAGCTCAATGTCGTCGCGGTGCTTGTGCGACTCCAGGCGCTTGTAGTGGTTGTAAACCGCAACCGAGAGTATTTTCTTGGCGTCCTGCTGGCCAATCACGTAATTGTCGAGAAAGGCGTGTATCTCTCTCGGCGTCGGCAACGAATCACGGTCGGTCGCGCCAGCTTCTTCCAGTTCCTCGCGAATGATATCGTTGCAAAGCTCGACACATTCGTCGCAGATATAGACGCTGGGGCCGGCGATCAGCTTCCTGACTTCATGCTGGCTTTTGCCGCAGAAGGAACAGTAAAGAATTTTGCCATCGCTGGTCGAATCGCTCATTGACCGAGGTTTCTCTCGTGTTTGGCTCGATTTGGAGTGTACCCGAAAAACATCAGACTCATGTAGATGAGCGCTGACTGATCACCTCATCGATCAGACCGTATTCGGCTGCCTCGGCAGCGGACAGGAACTTGTCCCGGTCGGTGTCGGCTTCGATGGTCTCGAGCGGCTGACCGGTATGATGCTGAAGAACCCGGTTCAGAGTGTCCTTCATTTTCAGGATTTCGCGCGCGTGAATGTCGATATCCGACGCCTGGCCCTGGAAACCGCCCAGTGGTTGGTGAATCATCACGCGTGAGTGTGGCAGCGCATAACGTTTGCTCTTCGCGCCGGCAGCCAGCAGCAAGGCGCCCATGCTGGCGGCCTGCCCGATGCACATCGTCGCCACGTCGGGCTTGACGAACTGCATGGTGTCGTAAATGGCCATCCCGGCGGTGACGACACCGCCGGGAGAGTTAATGTAAATATTGATGTCCTTGTCCGGGTTTTCCGACTCAAGGAAGAGCAACTGAGCGACGACCAGATTGGCCATGTGATCCTCAATTGGACCGACAATGAAAATCACCCGCTCCTTGAGGAGCCGGGAATAAATGTCGTAAGCGCGTTCGCCTCGAGCTGATTGCTCGACGACCATCGGTACCAGATTAAGGGCCTTTTCGATCATTGCTGCTCCATCAATTCCTTGAAGCCGACAGTCTTGTCCGACACCTTGGCCTTGGCCAGGATGGCATCGACAACCTGCTCTTCCAGAACAATATTTTCCAATTGATCCATCAGGCGTTCATCGGCCCGATAAATTTCCACGATTTGCGCCGGATTTTCATAGGTCTCGGCGATTTCGTCCAGTTTGCCCTGAACGCGTGAAGCATCGATGCTGATATTGTTCTGCCGCGCGAACTCGCCGAACAAAAGACCCAGGCGAAGACGACGCTCGGCAGCATCACGGAAGGCATCCAGCGGTGGTGGCGTGCCCTGGTTCTGGTCCTGGCTCTGGACCTGGGCCTGCATTTGCCGGGCTTCCTGGGTGACGCTGGATGGCGGGAGCTCGATCTCTCCAAAGGTTTCAAGCAAGCCCTCGATGACCGCTGTCTTGGTCTTGGTGTTGATCGCTGCCTTGAGTTCCCGATTCAGGTTGCGCTCAACATCCGCGCGAAGTTTTTCGATGCCGCCATCAATGCCGAATGCCTTGGCAAATTCGTCATCGACTTCAGGCAGGCTGGAGGTCTCGACCGCCTTGATCGACAGTTCGACCTTGGCCGTTTTGCCGGCGAGCGATTCGTGACGATAGTTTTCCGGAAAAGTCAATTCCAGTGACTTCTCGTCACCCTTGCTCACGCCTTCAAGGGCTTCGGCCAGCGTCGGGAAGGTTTCCAGATTACCGAGAGTCGGCGCCAGTTCATGGTGGCCCGTGTCAGGAATCCGCTCACCGTCCAGCTCTGCCACGTAGGCCAGCCTGACCCGATCACCCGCTTCGGCGGCGCGCTCTGCATCGTGCCATTCACGACGCTGCTCCCGAAGGGTGTTGATCATGTCATCCACGTCTTCGGCGGTAATTTCGGCAACCGGCTTTTCGATGGCCAAGTCGCTGACGTCCAACTCAGGAATTTCCGGAAAGACCTCCAGCATGGCCGTGAATTCAAAGCCAGCCTGGTCGCCCTTGGGAGAGGGCTCGAGGCGCGTCACGCCGGCCACTCGCAAATCTTGCTCGCCAATGGCCTGCTCGAGGCTGGTTTGCATGACTTCGCTCAGCACCTCATCACGGACCTGCTTGCCGTAACGCTGCTGAACCACATTCATCGGCACCTTGCCCGGGCGAAAACCCTTGAGGCGAACTTCACGACGTAATTGGTTAAGGCGACCGGCTACTTTGCTGTCGATGTCTTCCGAGGGAACCTGGACGGTCATGCGCCGTTCCAGCTCACCTGTCTTCTCAACGGATACCTGCATGATGACTCTGCGTTTGAATGTTCAGAAATAAATAAAAGCCCGGGTCAAAGAGACCCGGGCCGCCCGGTTCTGGTGGGCCGTCAGGGACTCGAACCCCGAACCTACTGATTAAGAGTCAGCTGCTCTACCATTGAGCTAACGGCCCGAAAATGGGGTGAGCGACGGGGTTTGAACCCGCGACCTCTGGAGCCACAATCCAGTGCTCTACCGACTGAGCTACGCCCACCATAAAAATTTTCGGCCGTTTCGAAGCCAACTCGGTCAACGAAACGGAGTAACTATTGTAGCGCGGTTCCACCCAAAATGGCGCGCCCGGCAGGACTCGAACCTGCAACCGCCGGCTTAGAAGGCCGATGCTCTATCCGGTTGAGCTACAGGCGCTGAGTCGACCGGAAACTGGTCGGGGTGACAGGATTTGAACCTGTGACCTACTGCTCCCAAAGCAGTTGCGCTACCAGGCTGCGCTACACCCCGCGCTCAAGCCCTCCATTATCCTTCAAGCAGCGGCACGAGGTCAATCCCCCCGAGGCGCGGGAAATTCCACCCGCATCGGCAAACAAGAACTTGGGCAACAGCGTCTTCGCGCTGCGCGCTCAGGTCGAACCGGCTCTTTGATCGTCGGAGGTTCGAACCCTTCCGACCGCGCACAAAAAAACCTGCCGATGGCAGGTTTTTTGATGGCGCGCCCGGAAGGATTCGAACCTCCGACCGCCTGGTTCGTAGCCAGGTACTCTATCCAGCTGAGCTACGGGCGCCCCGTATTGAAGCGCGCATTATGGACACCGCCTCATCATCTGTCAACCCCAATCACCGCATATCCATCGCCAATGGTCAATCGTCAACATTCAGGCTTTCACTGGCAGCATGGATCAGGTTGCCCTGCAGGAAATCCGCTCCGCTGGCCCAGAGCGCGGCGGCTGCATGCGGATCCTCGATCATCGGCAGAATCACGCGTGCACCCTTGGCCCGGAGGTCTCCCACAAGCGACTGGAGTTCCTCAGCGATATCTTCGCTACCCTGGAGGCGGTTTACATAGCCCGGCGCCATTCTGAGGAAATCAACCGGCAGCGTATCGCCCAGCAATTCCAGGTTGCTGCCGACATCCAGTCGCGAGTAGCAAATTCCGACCCCGTGGCGACCAAGCAATTCGAAAAGCTCTCCGGCACCCTTGAGATGCCGCAGTACATCGGTCAGGGCAAAATCCAGCACCAGGCGACCGTCAAGGTCAGGCACGGATTCAAGCTGGCTTGCCAGGGTGTCCCGGCGCTTGGCGTCTACCAGCAAGGCCGCAGACTGACTCAGGAAAAGGCAGAGTTCGGTATTTTCATGCTGGTTCAGAAGCAGTTCCACCGCTCGCTTGATCATCCACCGATCCAGGGTAGCCACCAGACTTGCCTGCTCTGCCACGGGCAAAAAGTCAGCCGCTGCGATCAGTTGTCCATCATCGGCACGAAGCCGTGGCAGCATTTGTCGATACAAGTGCTGACTGTTTCGGGTTGGCAAGAGTGGCTGGAAGACAATCTGGATCCGATCATCCCGCAGCGACTCCATCAACAGCGCCAGCATCTGGCGATCGTCAACCGTGGCTCTGCGTGAGGAAATGACGACTTCAACTTCCCGGCAGACATGCCGTGAATCGTCGGCCATGCCGTCGATAGACTCCATGACCGCGACGAGCGCACGATCAGCGGAACCGAAGCGCTGGTCCAGCCGACACCAGGCCTGGCTGAATGTCAACGCCAGGGCTTCCTCATTCAGTGAAAACGGGTGCCGCGACAACAAACCATGCAGTTCGGCACTCAGCGATTTGACATCCTGATCGCCCGGCAGCAGCAGCAAAAGTATTGACTCGCGCAGACACAGCAGCCTGGCCTTGCCATCAAGCAGACTGCTGCAAAGTTCGACCAGCTGTTCCCGCAGCGAACAGACACCTGTATACCCCTGTTCGGCACGCACGGACTGCCAGTCATCGAGACGCAAAGCGATGAAGCCACCGGGCGACTCCAGGGCTTGCTCGAAAACAGCATCGGCTGCCTTGAGAAAATCCAGTTCCGAACTCAACATCATGGGTGAACGTTTACTAGTACCTGCATAAGTATTGCCTCATTCAGGGCTCCTGACGGATTCGCCTGCAAGGCAAAGTGGCGAAGGCATAGTTATTCTACGTCGAGCCACTTTAACGACGCAGGCGGATTCGTCAGGAGCCCCCTTCGGGCTTGCCTCTCGGCGTCCGTGGGCTGCGTTCTCGGCGCTTGATGTAGGGTGGCTACACCGGCGCGCCGACGCCTTGCCACGAACGCCGAGAGACAAGCTGAATGTGGCAATACTTATGGAGGTACTAGTAATACGAGTTGCCTTGTCGTCTTTGCATAGAGGTCAGAAGCGGCCCAAATCGAAGCCCCGACCCACCGCGACTCCGCGCAGGCTGGCAAGCTCCAGCTCATCAGCCCTCAGCAGACGTTCAACCTCGCGCTGTTCGCGCCGGAGATCCGCGATCTTTTCACGATCAACCGGGGTTCTTTCACGCTCCCGCTGGAGTTCGCGTTCGATTCCTGCCAAGGTCCGGCCGGCTTGATTGACCCGCTCGGATACTTGGTTCAGGCTCCATCCAAGATCGTAGCCCTGAAGGAAACCCGCTTCGACACCGGGCGGACAAATTCGTCGATACGAATTGCCATCCAGACCAAAGCGAAATCCGTTGTCAGCGGTGCAGAAGCTGACCAGCCCTTCATCGTACCCGGCTCGCCAGGCATCGACATCGGCAGCGATGCCAGCTTCCCTGCAGTCCCCGGCCCGCTGAGCCAGGAAATCAGACTGACGGCCATCGCGGGCATCCTGCTGCCCCAGGCGATACCAATCCGCCACCATGCACTCATCGGCTGTCATGGTGGCGCAGCCGCCAAGCAGCGCCACCAACAGCAGACCCACCCACCCCTTCAATGCCATGTGATTCATCGTCGCAGCACTCTCCTCAGTGATCGCTCAAACCGGCCAGGTCGAGCAGGAAGGCGTATTCCATGGCGGTCAACTCCAGGCGACGGAACCGACCGGAGGCGCCGCCGTGACCGGCATCCATATTGGTATGGAACAACAAGGGCGCATCGCCGCTGCGGGTCGCACGCAGGCGCGCCACCCACTTGGCAGGCTCCCAGTACTGGACCTGCGAGTCCCACAGGCCGGTGGTGACCAGCAGTGCCGGGTAATCCTGGGCGGCCACGTTGTCGTAGGGCGAGTAGGACAGCATGTACTCGTAGTATTCCGGGTCTTGCGGATTGCCCCACTCGTCGAACTCGTTGGTAGTCAGCGGGATCGACTCGTCCAGCATGGTAGTGACCACGTCGACAAACGGCACGTGAGCGACCATGCCGCGATAGAGCTCAGGCGCCATGTTGGCAACCGCACCGACCAGCAGACCGCCCGCACTGCCGCCCATGGCAAAGACGCGATCACCGTCAACCAGTCCTTCGTCCACCATGTGGCGGGTTACGTCGATGAAGTCGTAGAACGTATTGCGCTTGTTCAGCATACGGCCCTGGTCATACCAGGCGCGCCCCATTTCCTGGCCACCCCGGATGTGGGCGATGGCAAACACCATGCCGCGGTCGACCAGGCTCAGGCGCCCGGTGGCGAAGGTCGGGTCCATGCTGGCACCGTAGGAACCGTAGCCATACAGGTACAACGGAGCAGTGCCGTCCATGGGCGTCGTCCGGTGACGCAGGATCGACACCGGCACCCGGGCACCGTCGCGCGCCTCGACCCAGATACGCTCGCTGACATAGTCACCGGAATCGAAGCCGCCGGGCACATCCACTTCCTTGAGCAGCTCGCGCTCGCCGGTCGCCACGTCCAGGTCCCAGGTCTGGGTGGGTGTGGTCATCGAGGTATAGATGAAGCGAAGACGCGAGCTGGACGGGTCGGTATTGGCGCCCAGGTAGGCGGCGTAGGCCGGCTCGTCAAAGCTCAACAGGCTGGATTCGCCGCTGGCCCAGTCGTGGATGCGCAGGCGCCGCAGGCCTTCGGACCGCTCGCTGACGGCCAGGAAGCGTTCCATCAGGTCGAAACCGTGGATAAACACGTCGTCCTGGTGGGCAATCACGTCCTGCCAGGCCGCCCGATCGGCGTGATCGTCGAGACCGGCGCGCATGATGCGGAAATTCGGGGCATCGAAGTTGGTCCGAATCACCCAGTGATCACCCAGATGGTCGGCAGAATACTCGTGATCCCGCTCACGCGGTAAGAAGACCTGGAACTCACCCTCCGGCTGGTCGGTTGGCAGCAGGTGCATTTCCGACGAGACGGTGGATCGCAGGTAGATCAGGTTGTAGTCATTGGAGGTAGCGCGACCGATGCCGGTGTAGAAGGCCGTGTCGTCTTCCTGGTAGACGACCACACCCTCACCCGGGGGCTCTGCCGCCAGATCCAGCCGCCGGACCTGCCATGAGCGCAAGGTTTCCGGATGATTGGAGACGAAGAACAGGTGATCGCTATCGCCCGACCAGCTCAGGCTGGACGCACCGGTGATACCGGTGTCGCGGATTTCGCCGCTGTCCAGATCGCGGATCCGGATCGTGAACTGGCGTCGCCCGACAGTATCCTCAAGGAAGGCCAGGTAGCGCCCGTCGGCACTGACATCCCAACCGCCCAGTTGATAGAAGGCATGCGGCTCGGCCAGCGCGTTGACGTCCAGAATGATCTGCTCGTCGGCATCCAGGTGACCCTCGCGACGGGCATAGATCGGGTACTCCAGGCCTTCCTCATAGCGGGTGTAGTACCAGAAGCCACGATCCAGGTAGGGCACCGTGCTGTCATCTTCGCGAATACGGCCGCGCATTTCCTCGAACAACTGCGACCGCAGGTCGCCCAGGTGGGCAAGTTCCTGATCGGCGAAGGCGTTTTCGGCCTCCAGATAGGCCAGAATTTCCGGGTCGGCGCGCTCGTCATCACGCAACCAGTACCAGGGGTCTTCCCGATCACCACCGGAGGCCGTGACCGTGTGGGGCCGCTGCTCAGCCATCGGCGCATCAAGAGACGCTTCGGTTGGCGCAGGCGAAGACGATGGCGCTGCGGTTGCGCCGTCGGTGGAGCTGGTATCGGGTTGGCAAGCAGTCATGACCAGGGGAAAGACCAGGAGAATCAACAAAAGGCGGAGCGATCGTGTCATAAGGTGTGTGCTCATCAGGCAAACAGCGCAAGGCCGAAGGCCGAATGGTACACGGCTTTGCCCTGCCATCGCACGGCCACCGTTTGCTGATGCTCCCGGATCGGCGATCGGGCAAGGGTTTCAGGCTCAGCTGCCCGGCGTCTCGGCGAACAGCTGAGCCAGAACGCCGGCGTGAAAAGCGACCGGATCGCCGCCGTCGAAGGCACCCAGTCGCTGGGCACGGTGGAAAAAGCCTTCGGCCGGCAAGCCGGTGCCCTGTCGACTAACCACGAGCGCTGCTCGCGGCGGGCGGCCAGCCGCCAGGTCCTGCTTGAGCAGGCGCTCGAGCAGGCGGGTGGTCTTGTGAATGCGGCAGGGCCCGGGCATGGCAAGCGCATCGGCCAGCTGCAGGTAAGTCAGCGTCTGGCGCCGACGACGCTGCCGATCCAGCAGTGCTGCCATCTCGTTCAACAAGCGCTCAGCCGTTTCCGGGTCCAGGGTCTTGCTCACGAGCTCAGTCGAGAAAACCGTTCAGGCAGCTGTTTCATCCAGGCCGCAGTTATTTTTCTCGAATACCCGGTCAGCGCGATAGCTGGAGCGCACCAGCGGCCCGGAAACCACCTCGAGGAAGCCCATTTCCAAGCCAATTTCGCGAAACTGGCGGAAGGTTTCAGGCGTCACGTAGCGCTCGACCGGCAGGTGGTTGACGGTCGGCCGGAGGTACTGGCCGAAGGTGACGATATCCACATCGATGGCTTTGAGGTCGCGCATGGTTTCAACCACTTCCTCATCGGTTTCACCCAGGCCCAGCATCAGGCTGGTCTTGGTGAGCACGCCGGGGCGGTGACGCTTGGCGTGGGCCAGCACGTCCAGGGTTTGCTGGTAGCCGGCCCGCGGGTCGCGCACCGGGTGGGTCAGGCGACGCACGGTTTCCACGTTCTGGGCGAAAACTTCCAGGCCGGAATCGACCACGGTTTCCACGTCAGCCAGACGGCCCTGAAAATCCGGCGTCAGGGCTTCAACCGCCGTTTGCGGGTTGACCCGCTTGATTTCGCGCACGCAGGCCGCGTAATGCCCTGCTCCGCCATCGTCCAGGTCGTCGCGATCGACCGAGGTCAATACCACGTACTTCAGATCCATCAGCCGCACGGATTCTGCGGCGTTGGCCGGCTCTTCGGGGTCCAGCCAACCGCGCGGATTGCCGGTATCCACCGAACAGAAGCGGCAGGCCCGGGTGCAGACGTCGCCCATCAGCATGATGGTCGCTACGCCATTGGACCAGCACTCGCCAATGTTCGGGCATTTGGACTCCTGGCAAACCGTGGCCAGACGATGCTCGGACACGTTGCGCTTGACCGCCTCGTACTTGCCACCCGACGGCAACTTGGCGCGCAGCCAGGTTGGCTTGCGACCGATAGGCTCCGGCGCGACGTTCGGCCGGGCCTTGATACCGTCGCGAATGGCGGTAAAGCCCTGCGGCTTGACCACTTTTTCGCCGCTTTTCACGGCAATCGGAATGCGAACGGTGTCGTTCATCGCTGGCCTCCAGCACACGGAAAATTCAGTTTGAGATTATCCCACGTCCGTCATCACGCTGCCAGCAAAGTACCGGTTGGCGCTTTCTCGGCAGGCCGTCATTTTGTTGCTCTCGCTTCCCGATCGTCGCTTTTCAAGCGTCAGCCGTTCGGCCAGCGCCGGGCAGAGACGGTCGGCCCCGGCGGGCAAGCCAAAACGGCGGCGCTCGGCCTGGCTCAGTTCGTTCAAGACCAGTGTTGTCATGGCGCTCAGGCTCCTTCGAGTTCGTTGTTTTCGCTGTCGTTGTCAATCCGATCAGGCACCAGGCTGACCACAAAGCGCAGCGGCCCGCCGGGCTGGGAACCGTCAAAGGGGTAACAGGTCACCAGGGTCATCCGTTGCTCTTCCAGACCCATGTCCAGTGCGCTGAGACGGGCGTCGACGATCGACGTTTCCACAACGCGCCAATGACCCACCGAGCCGTCGTTGGTCTCCAGGCGAAACAACTGGCCCGGCTTGACCTGTTCCAGCGGTCGAAAGTGGGTATCGCGGTGGGCCGCAATGACGCGGTGACCCTTCGGGCCCATTTCGATACCCGGTCCCCAGGCCAACACCGCCCCATCCAAGCCTTGCAGCACCAGCCAGTCCAGCGCCAGTTCCGGCAGGCTGAGGCGGGCAACCGGATAGCTGACCGCCCCCGGCCAGGGCGCGCGGCCACCAGCCTCAGCCGATGTGGACCAGGCACGTTCCAGCAGCAGCTGGCCCAGCCAGGCCTTGGTCTGAATCCAGCCGCCGATGGCGATCTGCCAGAGCGCAAACCCCAACAGCAGCACGATCAAGCCGCGGCTCATGACGGGTATTCCCCGTCATCATCGCGGCTGATCCGCTTGTGTCCAATCAACAGCCCGATCAGCAAAAGCGTCAGCAAGCCCCTGAGCAGCGGATGTTCGGAGCCGCCGTCGGTGGCCGGCATGGGCAAGTGCTGAGCACCGGCGAACAGCGCCCGATCACCGCCGAGGTCATGACCGGCCAGGCCCTGATCAGGCTCGCGAATCGGCGTGCGTTCAACGGCCACCAGGCTGGTGAAGGGGCTCAGCAGCTGATATTCCAGCGCCAGCGCCACGACAGGCTCGCGCACAACCTTCAGCGGGCTGCCCACCGGGCGCTGGTCCAGCTGATCACTGATTGCCGCCTGGGCCCAATGTGCGGCCACGCCCGGTGCCGTCTGAAAGGCGTCCAGCGGCAGGCTGGCCTGCCAGGCCTGGCCGTCCAGCAAGGCCGTTACCAGCACCTCGCCGCGGAGATTGTTCGCCCGGGCAGCCACCTCAAGCGGCTGACCGGCATACAGGTCGGGAAGACGCCGCGGGTGCATATCCACCTCCACCGGCCAGTGCAGCTCGATATCGGTGAGCACCGGACTACTCAACTGGCGCAGCAAGTCGGCCATGCGCGCATCAATTTCGTCCAGCTCGGCTATGCCGGTATAGCCGCCGCGGCCCAGCCGCGCCGCGTCGCGCAGGAAGCGGCTGTTGACGCCGTGGCCAATGCCCACGGTAAACAGGCGGCTCTGGTCAATTCGCTGCCGGATCAGGTCAATGACGGCCTGCTCGTCGGCAATCATGCCGTCGGTGGCAAATACGATCTGTCGCAGATAGCCCGGGAGCACCTCATGCTGCATGGCCATTTCCAGTGGCGGCCCCATCACCGTTCCGCCGCCGGCCTCCAGCCGGTTGACGAAGCGGCGCGCTTCCAGCAGGTGACGTCGATCCGCCGGTCGCGGCGCATCGAACAAGGCCTGGCTCAGATGGTTGAACTCGATCACGTTGAACCGATCACCGGGCTTGAGACCGTCCAGCGCCCGATGCAGGGCTTCACGCGCCTGGATGATCGGCTCACCACGCATGGACCCGGACGTATCGATCACCAGGATCAGCTCCCTGGGCGTGGCCTGGGCATTGAAGGTCGCCGGCGGCATCAGCATCAACAGGACATGGTCCTGACCACCCAGCGACTGGCGGAACACCGCGCTGCGGGTATGGCTGGCATTGACCGCGCGCCAGACCAACTCGAAGTCACGCGCCGAGGGCTCGAAGGCGTCCAGCATGTCGATTTGCCAGTGACCACCGTGATACACGCTCTGAATCTGGTGGTAGCTGGCTTCTATTGAAGCCAGGTCCAGGCCCGGATGCAGATGAACCCGCAAATCGAAATCGCCGGCCACGCGATGGGCTGGAAAACGCAGGCTGAAGCGCTGGTGCTCGAAGCGCACCCGCTCCCGGTAGCCAATCACCACTTCCACCGTCTCACCAGGCGGAATGTTGGCAATTCGGGTAGTGAACACATTGCCCTGACCCTGCTCGACCAGACCGGCCACCCGGCCCTGACCACGGGCCTGCTCAAAACGCGCCGCCGCCGCCTCACGTGGCTGAATCTCGCCCTCGATGCGCCGGTCGCCAACCACGATGGTCAGGCTTTCCACGGCACTGTCATCCGGCAGCGGGAAGGCAAAGCGCCCCTCGGCCCATTCAGTGCCCGGATTGCGAAACCGCTGATGCACCAGGGTGTGGCTCAGCAGGCCGGTCACTTCGATATCCACCTCGGTAGACAGGGTCAGCGCGGCTTGCGACTGCCCGGCACTTTCCAGCCAAAGCCCATCAAAACTGCCGGCCAGACCAGCGGCAGACAACACCAGGGCGAACAGGCCCGATATCCAGCGAATCAAAAACATGGCAAACACTCCCGACAATCGCGTCTATGAAAATTCAATGGCTTCATTGCAACGCGCCAGGCAGGCAGCCAACGGCGTAATTCCGGGCAATTTCGAGACAAGATGTGGCAAAAATCGGGCAATTGACTCAAGGCGCTTGCACCCTGCCCCGTCACCCCCAACAATCAGGCCATGAGTCAACGACTGATAGCCGTGGTGGAGGACGAAGCGCCGATCCGCGAGAACTACTGTGAGGCGCTGAACCGCTACGGCTTCCGCACCGTCGCTTATGCCAGCCGCCCGGAAGCCGAGGCTGCCTTTGCCGAGCAGCTGCCGGACCTGGTCATCATCGACATCGGACTGGGCGATGAGCCCGAGGGCGGCTTCGAACTGTGTCGGGCCTTGCGAGCGCGCTCGCCGGGCCTGCCGCTGATCTTCCTGACCGCCCGGGACAGCGAGCTCGACGCCATTTCCGGCCTGCGGCTGGGCGCTGACGATTACCTGACCAAGGACATATCGACCGCCCACCTGCTGGCACGAATCGTTGCCCTGTTTCGCCGCATCGAAGCCAGCCGCCAACCCGCCGCGCCGGCACGGCTGATTTGCCACCAATGGCTGGTGCTGGATCCGGAGGCGATGCGCGCCCGCTGGCGCGCTCAAAATGTAGTGTTGACGGTGACCGAATTCTGGATGGTCCACTGCCTGGCCCGTCATCCCGGCCACGTCAAGACCCGCAGCCAGCTGATGGATGCGGCCAGTCTGGTCGTCGACGAATCAACCATCACCTCTCATGTCAAACGGATCCGGCGCAAATTCGAGCTGATCGATCACGGTTTCAGCGCCCTGGAAACGGTACACGGCGCGGGCTACCGCTGGGCCGCGGTCGACTGACACCATGCGGCTTGCCCTTCGCCAGCAACTGATGATCGTCGCGCTGGTCGCGCTGGCCATTCCGCTGGCCGGCTGGCAGTTCGCCCGCCAGGTCGAGCAAAGCCTTCGCGACCATCACGCGCTGGGGCTGAAGGACAACGCCGCAGCCATCGCCCAACGTCTGGCCGAAGAGTTTCCCGACGCCTGGCCAGCGCCTGGGCACCCGGTTCTCTATGTCCATCAAACCGCAACACCCATCTGGCTGGACGGCTTTGCCGACGACTGGACGGCCTGGGCTGAACCGTTTCAGCAGCTGCAATCAAACGACGGGCAGTTGCAGCTGGCATTGACCGCAGCGCGCTATCAGAGCGAGT
Organism: Gammaproteobacteria bacterium; assembly: GCA_003567685.1. Classification (GTDB taxonomy): domain Bacteria; phylum Pseudomonadota; class Gammaproteobacteria; order Xanthomonadales; family Wenzhouxiangellaceae; genus Wenzhouxiangella. Next base: position 61,087 of record PWYW01000073.1, on the reverse strand, counting down.
TATACCTGTTGTTCCAGGTCAACAGCCCACAACAGATTTTTCGCCAGCCAGGCCAGACCGCGGGCGACCAGATTGCCCTGCGCGCGGCCAACGAGAACCGCAAGGGAGAACTGGTGATCGCACCGCTGGCACCCGGCTGGCTGGAAGCCCGGGGCGACCAGCCGGGCGGCTGGCCCCGAGTTCAGGGAGTGTGGCAATCGCGCAGCCAGGGCTGGACGCTGGAACTGCAGCTGCCTGATCGGCCAGTCCCGCAAACCCTGGCCTTCGAAGTGCGCGATTTCGACCAGATTGCCCCCTCGGGCCAGCCAGGTCCTGATCGAACCCTGGGCAGCCTTGACCAAGCCTGGACGCTGGTCTCGCGCCAAGCTGCCATGACCGAGCGGCTGGCTGAACTGGCCCCGTCAGACAGTCTGGCCTGGGCCAGCCTGCCGTCCGGCTGGGTGCTGGCCAGCAGCGACCGGCGCGCACCACCGCCGTCCGAAGCCAGAGACCGCCCTGCCCCGGCGTCCTGGCTGGACACGCTGCTGTTCGAACGATTGTTAAGCGGCCGACTACCGACCGGACAGCCTCGTGATGCCAGTCTGGCCAGGCTCGAAGGCGCCGAAATTGGCCACGACCACGCCGCCAGCCAGTGGACCAGCCGCAGCGGCGACCCCGGCATCATGTTGTCGGTCAGCGCTCCGGTGCGAGTGCAGGGACAAACCGTTGGCGCCGTGGTGCTGACCCGCGACGCCGATGCCCTGTTGCTGGCCTCCAACCGGGCGGTGCTGCGCTTGCTTGGCACCAGCCTGGGGGCGCTGATGCTGATGGCCCTGGTGCTGCTTGGCTTTGCCGCGCTGCTGTCCGAGCGCATTCGCCGCCTGCGCAACCAGGCCGAAGCCGCGGTGGGGTCGGACGGCCGGGTCCAGGCCATGATTCGCCCGCCCAGGGCAAGCGACGAACTGGGTGATCTGGGCCGCAGCATGGCCAGCCTGCTGGGCCGACTTCGCGAACACCAGGATTACCTTCGCACGCTGGCCGACAAGCTGGCCCACGAACTACGAACCCCGCTGGCAATGATTCGCTCCTCGCTCGATAACCTGGAGCACGCCAACGACCCGGCCGATATCCAGCGCTACTGTCAGCGGGCCAATGAGGGCAGCGTAAGGCTCAACCGGATTTTCCAGGCCATGAGCCAGGCCGCCCGGATCGAGGACAGCATCCGCTCGGAAACCGTCGAAACGTTCGACCTGAGCAAGCTGTTGACGAACTATCTCGACGCCTGCCGCGAAACCTACCCCGACCGGACGTTCAGTCTGGTGCTGCCAGCGCCGCAAGCCTGCCCGGTCGAGGGCTCACCCGAACTGCTGGCCCAGCTGCTCGACAAGCTGATCGACAACGCCGTTGATTTCAGCCCTGCGGGCAGCCGGATCGATCTCGAGCTGAAACGGCAACGGGACGCGCTGGCCCTGACCGTCTTCAACCCCGGCCCGCCGCTGCCCGAAGGCAGCACCGAGCGCTTGTTCGAATCCATGGTGTCGGCCCGCCAGGAAAAGTCCGACCAGGTGCACCTGGGCCTGGGCCTGGCCATCGCCCGACTGATCGCCGACTTCCACGGCGGCCAACTGACCGCCGCCAACTGGCACAACGGCGTGCGCTTCAGCCTGCGGCTGCCGGCCTGAAACTACTTGCGGACCGGGCGCTGGCGGCGGGTGCCGTGGCCGGCCTTGCGCTCGGCACGGGTCTGGACGGGACGTTTGCGAGGAGGCTGCTCGCCGCCGGTATCGCTCTGCCCGGCTTTCGAATCGTCGCCTTGGCCTTTTCGAGGCGGCTTGGAGCCGGAACCGGTACGCGGTTTGTTGTAGCCAGCGTCCCGTGAAGGCGGGCCCTTTCGCGGGCGTTCGCCATCGCGGCCAGAAGCCGGGCGCGGTCGATCATCGCTGCGCCGTAGTGGACGAGGTGGACTATCGCCGCCATCGTTGCGGAAGTCGCGACGCGGCGGCCCCTTGCGCTCACCGGCATGCTCGCGGCGCGGCGGGCGTCCATGGTCGCGGTCGGCACCATGTGAAGGACGCCCACCAGGGCCGCGATCCGGCTGGATCCTCAGGGCCTGGCCGGCCACGCGCACTTTTCCAAGGTGTTCCAGAACCTGCGGGGAAAGATCCGCCGGCAGGTCGACAATACTGAAGTTCTGCTGGATGCTCACCCGCCCGATCTGACCAGAGCCCAGCCCGCCTTCGTTGGCGATGGCGCCCACGATATTGCCCGGACGCACTCCATGAACGTGACCGACTTCGATACGGTAGCTACGCTTGTCGCTGTCGTCGACCGGACCGCGCGGCGCACGGGGCGGACGCTCACCACGTTCCGGCCGTTCGCGACGTTCCCCGCGTTCGGGTCGATCGCGAAACTCACGTCGGGCCGGCGACGGCTCGCGCTCGCTCAGCAGCAATTCATCACCGCCGCGCATCAGGCGGGCCAGGGCGGCGGCAATGTCGGCCATTTCCGCACCGGTCTCGGCCTGGCAGGCGTCGACCACGTCACGGTAGATGGCCAGATCTTCGGTTTCCAGCGCGTTGACCACGGCCGCCTTGAAGCGGGTGACGCGCTGCTCGTTGACGTCGGCCACGGATGGCACGCCCATCGCTTCGATCGGCTGGCGGGTGGCCCGTTCGATGGCCTTGAGCATGCCGCGCTCACGCGGGGCAACAAACAGGATGGCCTCACCGGAGCGCCCTGCCCGACCCGTCCGTCCGATACGGTGGACATAGGCTTCGGTGTCGTAGGGTATGTCGTAATTGACCACGTGGCTGATGCGTTCGACATCAAGGCCGCGAGCGGCCACATCGGTGGCAACCAGAATATCGAGCTCGCCCTTTTTGAGCTGGTCGACGAACTGTTCGCGCTGCTTCTGGGGCACGTCGCCGTTGAGCGCGGCGGCCGAGAAGCCACGGGCGCTGAGCCGGGTGGCCAGGTCCTCGGTAGCCAGTCGGGTCCGGGCGAAAACAATCATCGCGTCGAAATCCTCGACTTCGAGAATGCGGGTCAGCGCATCCAGCTTGTGCAGGCCGCTGACCAGCCAGTACCGCTGGCGAATGGTCGCCGCGGTGGTTGTCTTCGACCGGATGGTGACTTCCTCGGGGTCTTTCAGGTGCTGCTGGGCAATGCGCCGGATGGCCGGTGGCATGGTCGCCGAGAACAAGGCAATCTGGCAGTCCGAGGGCATCAGGCTAAGCACTCGCTCGACGTCGTCGATAAAGCCCATGCGCAGCATCTCGTCGGCCTCGTCCAGCACCAGGGTGCGAAGCGAGCCCAGGTCGAGCGTGCCCTTGTCGAGGTGATCCATGATGCGACCGGGCGTACCCACGACCACGTCGGCGCCGCGACGAAGTCCGGCCAGTTGCGGCCCGTAGGCCTGGCCGCCATAAATCGGCAGAACGTGGAAACCGGGAATATTCTCGGCGTAGCGCTGAAAGGCTTCGGCCACCTGGATGGCCAGCTCGCGGGTTGGCGCCAGCACCAGTGCCTGGGGCCGAGCTGCCTCGCGCTTCAGGCCGGCCAGTACCGGCAGTGCAAACGCCGCGGTCTTGCCGGTACCGGTTTGGGCCTGGCCGAGTACATCGCGACCGGCCAGCAGGGCCGGAATGGTGGCCGCCTGGATAGGCGATGGCGCCTCGTAGCCCAGCTTGTTCAGCGCTTTCAGCAGCGGATCAGGCAGGCCAAGCTCGGCGAAGGCGGGCGTGGAGGATTCTTGTTCGTTGGTTTTGTCGTCTGCGTCAGTCATCAATAGGCCGTCGTGTGGCAGTCATTGCCGGATTATCCCTCAGAGTCATCGCTTGGCATTGGATCACTCGCCGGATTCCCGCTACTGTCAACAGGGTCCGGTTCCAGGCGCCGCTCTGTGGCCTCTACCTGCACCATGATACGCCCGACCAGTGACTCCAGCCCGTGGCGCGCCACGGCAGAGATCGCAAACCAGGTGCCCTGCCATTCCAGGCCCCGGAGAATGTCATTGACGCGCTCGTCAAGCTCGTCAGGGTCCAACTGGTCAATCTTGGTCAGCACCAGCCAACGCTCGCGCTGCGCCAGCCCCGAATCGAACTGCGCAAGTTCGCGCTCCAGTGCGCGCACCTGTTCGACCGGATCGGCACCATCGATTGGAGCCACGTCGACCAGGTGGAGCAACAGACGGGTGCGCTGCAAATGCTTGAGGAACTGGATGCCCAGGCCGGCGCCTTCGGCCGCCCCTTCGATCACGCCAGGGATGTCGGCAATCACAAAGCTGCGACCAGGCTCCAGGCTGACCACGCCCAGATTCGGGTAGAGCGTGGTAAACGGATAATCCGCCACCTTGGGTCTGGCAGCAGACACCGCGCTGATCAGGGTTGACTTGCCAGCGTTTGGAAAGCCCAGCAGACCAACATCGGCCAGCACCTTCAGTTCGAGATGCAGTTTGCGTTCTTCGCCCGGGGTCCCGGGCGTGAACTGGCGCGGCGTGCGGTTGACCGATGACTTGAAATTGACGTTACCTCGACCACCGAAACCACCTTTGGCCACCAGCATGCGCTGACCATGTTCGGTCACCTCGCCAATGCGCTCTCCGGTTTCCTGCGCTACAACAATCGTGCCCAGCGGAACCTTGATGACGATATCGTCAGCCGACTTGCCGCTTTTTTCACGACCGGCACCCGGGTCGCCGTTGCGGGCCTTGAATCGACGCGCGTGGCGGAAATCCGCCAGCGTATTCAGGCCGGAATCGCCAAGCAGCCAGACGCTGCCGCCGTTGCCGCCGTCACCGCCATCGGGGCCGCCCTTGGGAATGAATTTCTCCCGTCGAAAGCTGACCGCACCAGGCCCGCCTTTGCCGGCGATTACGGTAATACTCGCTTCATCAACAAATTTCATGGCGGGCTACCTTCAGCATTCGGTAATGATATCGGCAAAAACGAAAAAGCCCCACCAGCGGGCGGGGCCTTTCCAAGCGTCGGCAGTTCAGGTTGACCGGTCAGTCGACCGGCTGAACCGATACGTACTTGCGCAGCGGTTTGCCACGTTCTTCAAACACCACCCGGCCCTCGGCAAGGGCAAACAGTGTATGGTCTCGACCAACGCTGACGTTGGTGCCGGCGTGGAAACGAGTCCCGCGCTGACGAACCAGAATGTTGCCAGCCAGCACGTGCTCGCCGCCGTAGCGCTTGACGCCAAGGTACTTCGGGTTTGAGTCGCGGCCGTTACGTGTGGAGCCGCCTGCTTTCTTATGAGCCATCGTATTAGCCCTCGATTCCAGTGATCTTGATTTCGGTGTAGTACTGGCGGTGGCCCATCTGCTTCATGTGGTGCTTGCGACGACGGAACTTGATGATCCGAATCTTTTCGCCGCGGCCGTGATCGACCACTTCAGCAGTGACCTTGCCACCTTCGACGGTGGGCGTGCCAATGCGAACATCCTCGCCTTCGCCAACCATCAGGACCTGGTCCAGTTCAATGGTGGCGCCTTTTTCGGCTTCCAGTTTCTCGACCCGGACGACTTCGCCCTCCGAGGCCCGATATTGTTTGCCGCCGGTGGTAAATACCGCGTACATGTGGCTTGCTCCAGAAAAGTGCTTCAGCAAAGAGCGAGGATGTTACCGGCTGGGCGCCCTGCGGTCAAGTCCAAACGGTCGAAAACCGGGTATTTCGCGCGCCCCGCCTGATCGGGCATATCGAAAGGGCTAACGCTTTGCGCAGCCTTCACCCGCCGGGAGATAATAGCCGATTGTTTACCGGAAATTGATTGGCATGGACAAAATTCTGGTCCGCGGAGCAAGAACTCATAACCTCGACAACGTTGATCTTGATCTGCCCCGCGACAAGCTGATCGTCTTTACCGGTCTTTCCGGCTCCGGAAAATCCTCGCTGGCCTTCGACACCATTTACGCCGAGGGCCAGCGTCGTTACGTCGAATCGCTCTCGGCTTATGCCCGTCAATTCCTGTCGATGATGGAAAAACCGGACGTCGACCATATCGAAGGCCTGTCGCCGGCCATCTCGATCGAACAGAAGGCGGCCAGCCACAATCCGCGCTCGACGGTTGGCACGGTCACCGAAATTCATGACTACCTGCGCCTGATGTTCGCCCGCGTCGGCACACCGCGCTGCCCCGAGCACGGCGAGGAGCTGGCCGCCCAGACTGTCTCGCAAATGGTCGACACGGTGCTTGGCCAGGAAGAAGGCAGCAAACTGATGCTGCTGGCACCGGTGGTTCGCAACCGCAAGGGCGAACACCTTCAACTCCTCCAGAACCTCCGCTCCCAGGGATTTGTCAGAGCCAGGGTGAACGGCGAGGTGATCGATCTTGACGACGACCTGCCGGTCCTCGCACTGCGCAAAAAACACACGATCGAAGCTGTGGTCGATCGATTCAAGGTCAGGCGGGCCGACGATGAGACCATCGAGGCGATGGCCCAACGCCTGGCGGAAAGCTTCGAGACCGCCTTGCGAATAGCCGACGGTCTGGCCGTTATCGCTCCGATGGACGACGACGGTGCCGAACTGCTGTTTTCCTCGCGCTTTGCCTGCCCGGTTTGCGACTATTCGCTGGCCGAGCTCGAACCGCGGATGTTTTCTTTCAACAACCCGAACGGGGCGTGCGAAACCTGCGACGGGTTGGGGGTTACCCAGTTTTTCGATCCCGATCGCGTGGTTGCCAATCGCGCCTTGTCGCTGGCTGGCGGGGCCATCCGCGGATGGGATCGGCGCAATGCCTATTATTTCCAGCTGATCCAGTCGCTGTCACGCCACTACGACTTCGACATCGAAACGCCGTTCGAAGACCTGCCAGAGAAGATCCAGGACATCCTCCTGCACGGCAGCGGCAAGGAGGCCATCGCCTTCCGCTATCTGTCAGAGCGCGGCGGCCAGACCCGCAAGCATCCCTTCGTCGGCATCATTCCCAACCTGGAAAAGCGTTATCGCGAGACCGACTCGCGCATCGTACGGGAGGAGCTCTCGCGCTATATCTCGTCCCAGCCCTGCCCTGCCTGCCATGGCCAGCGACTGAACGCCGCTGCACGCAACGTCTTTATTGGTGGCCATAACCTGCCGACAATTTCAAGCTGGTCAGTACAGCGATGCCTGGACTTCTTCGAGGCGTTGGAGCTACCCGGCTGGCGCGGTGAAATCGCCGCCAAGATTCTGAAGGAAGTTCGTGAGCGCCTGTCATTCCTGGTCAATGTGGGCCTTGACTACCTGACCCTCGACCGGCAGGCCGATACGCTGTCGGGTGGCGAAGCCCAGCGGATCCGCCTGGCCAGCCAGATTGGCGCCGGCCTGGTTGGAGTGATGTATGTGCTGGATGAGCCCTCGATTGGTCTGCACCAGCGCGATAACGACCGGCTGCTGGAAACCCTGACCCGCCTGCGCGATCTGGGCAACACCGTGATTGTTGTGGAGCATGACGAGGACGCCATCCGGGCTGCCGATCACGTCGTCGATATTGGCCCCGGCCCGGGCGTACACGGCGGAAACATCGTCTTCAGCGGCGCGCCCAAGGCACTGCTTGAGTGCCAGGGTTCGATCACCGCAGACTACCTCTCTGGCCGCCAGCGCATCGAGATACCCGCCCCGAGGACCAAGCCCGACCGCAAGCGGACCCTTTCATTGAGTGGCGCTCGCGGCAACAACCTGAAGGGCGTCGATCTGGAAATACCGGCCGGGCTTTTTGTCTGTGTTACCGGAGTATCCGGTTCGGGCAAGTCCACGCTGATCAACGACACGCTCTACCGCTTGCTGGCCCGGGAACTGAACGGGGCCGCGGAGAACCCGGCGCCCTATGAGAGGGTCAAGGGCCTGGAACTGTTCGACAAGGTCGTTGACATCGACCAGAGCCCGATTGGCCGCACACCACGCTCCAACCCAGCCACTTATACCGGCTTGTTCACACCCATTCGAGAACTGTTTGCCGGCACCCAGGAAGCTCGAGCGCGCGGCTACAAGCCCGGGCGCTTCTCCTTCAACGTCAAGGGTGGCCGCTGCGAGGCCTGTCAGGGCGACGGCATGATCCGGGTAGAAATGCATTTCCTGCCGGACATCTTTGTGCCTTGCGATGTTTGCCACGGCAAACGTTACAACCGGGAAACGCTGACCGTTGGCTACAAGGGCAAGAACATCCACGAAGTGCTTGAAATGACAGTGGAAGACGCGCTGGAATTCTTCGCGCCGGTGCCGGTGGTGGCGCGCAAGCTGCAGACCATGATGGATGTGGGGCTAAGCTACATCACGCTGGGTCAGAGCGCGACCACGCTGTCAGGCGGCGAAGCCCAGCGCATCAAGCTGGCGCGTGAGTTGTCCAAACGCGATACCGGCAACACCCTGTACATTCTGGACGAACCCACCACCGGGCTGCATTTCCACGACATCGCGCAGCTCTTGAAGGTCCTGCATCGCCTGCGAGACGAGGGCAATACCGTGGTCGTCATCGAGCACAATCTGGACGTAATCAAGACCGCCGACTGGATCATTGACCTCGGGCCGGAAGGCGGCGATGGCGGCGGCCAGATCATTGCCACCGGCACCCCGGAAACTATTGCCGGGACCAAGGGGTCGTGGACCGGCCAGTACCTGGCACCGATGCTGAATATCAAGCCGAGGCGGCGCAAGCGGGCCTGATCAACCGCGACGATGACGTCGCACGTAATAGTGGAGTACCGCCCAGTCGTAAAGAAAGTGAATAATGATGGGAATCAGCAGGTTGCCGGTGATCATGAACAACCAGCCCAGGTATACGCCCATCAGGGTGGCAACCAGGAAATAGGCGCGGCTCATCGCGTGAGCCAGACCGAAAAGCAGTGAGGCCAGCAGCAGCGCTGGCCACTCCCCCAACGGGCCGCTCAGACCCGCCTGGATGACACCGCGAAACAACAACTCCTCGAACACGCCGGCCGACAGGGCAATCAGGAACAAAGCGCCCGCGGGCATCGCTGCCAGCGCCGGGATCAACTGCTTCTCAAGGATTTCCTGCAGTGTTTTCCACCAGGCCCACTGCTGGCGCTCCATCCAAACGCCTGTCAGCAGCATGACGGCCGTGGCCAGCAGGCTCATCCAGACCGCCTCCACCGACAGGGTCAGCTGTTTCCAGGGGGTGAGCCCAAAACCCAACGACAAGACAACCGCCACCACGCCCAGCCCCAACTGGAACCCGATCAGGCTGCCCAGCGACAATTTCAACGCCGGCGGCGTGGCCGGGTCACCCACAGCGGCGCAACCCGGGTAAGCTGCCGGTCAGTTTCCATCGGGATTTCACTATGGCCGAATTTTTCATCGAGCTACCTGTTCGCTGGGGCGACATGGATGCCTTCAACCATGTCAGCAATGTTGCCTACCTGCGCTTCATCGAAGAGTGCCGAGCGCAATGGATGGAATCAGTGCCCAGTCGCTGGCAATCCGACGAGACCGGGCCGGTTGTGGCGAATCTAACGATCAACTACCGTCGCCCGGTGCACTGGCCGGCACGCTTGAGAATCTCGACCCAACCACTGTCTCCGGGGCGCTCGAGCATCAAGCTGGAGCACGAAATTCACGCTCTTGACCGGGACGGCCGAGCCACCGAGCTGCACGCCGACGCCAGCACCATTCTGGTCTGGATCGACAAGAGAAGTGGCGAGCCGGTGCCTTTGCCAGTGCCCATACGTGAACTGGCGCGATGAGCCTCAGGCCTTTTTGAGCCGCTCCACCAGTTGGGTCAATGTGCGCTGGGTCGATTCCGAGAACCAGCCCTCGACAAATCCATCGACGTCCAGCGCGTCCGGGTCGCGAAACAAATCGACCAGGTCGGCCCGGCACAGATGTCGGGTAGCCAGCAGCGCCTCACGCGGCATTGCCAGGTGGCGCTGGCACCAGGTCAGGGCGTGCTCCACCACCTGATCGGCCGCGGCGAGCTCGTCGACCAGGCCGATGGCAAGGGCCTCGCTGGCAGGAATCATCTGGCCGGCAACCAGGTGCCGTTCGGCCGGATAGACGCCAATCAATCGAACCAGCGCATGATGAATGACCGGCGGAATGACCAGACCAACCTGCACCTCATTCAGGCCCAGTTTGTAATCACCCTCGGCCTGAACACGGTAGTCAGCAAACAGCGCCAGGACCGTGCCACCGGCCGGGCTGTGGCCTGTGGAAGCCGCGACAATGGGCACGGGGCTGCACGCGATGGTGGCCAGCAAGCCGAAAAAGCGCTTCCAGAAATCGTGCATGCCATCGCGGTCAAGCCGCAAAAGCTCGGGCACATCCAGGCCGGCCGAGAACAGGCCGGGACTGCCGGACAGAATCGCCGCCTGCACACCGTCATTCGACGCACTGACCAGTGCCTGGTCAAGGGCGGAAACCAATTCGGGATTCAACGCATTGACCGGCGGCCTGGCCAGACGAATTTCACGAATTCCGTGGTCGTGAGCGATGATATCTAGCATGAACAATCCTTGGAAAAGCCGGAAACAAAAAAAGTGGCAACGCAGGACCTCCAGCAAACGCCAGCTGAAGCGCTAGCCAACGGAGTAACGGGCATAATACCAATACACCCTTACCCAAGCCGTCACCTCATGCACTCGATCACACGATTCCTGTTTTTTCTCACCCTGGCCGTCCTGTTGGCCGCCTGCTCGCCCAGCTCGGGCGAGGTGGAAATCATCGACCCCTGGACCCCCGAAGCGCCGCCAGGGCGCATGATGGCCGGTTTCATGCAAATCGACAACCACCGGGCCGACGAAATCGTGCTGGTCGATGCTGAAAGCCCGCAGTTTGGCCACGTTGAAATCCACACCATGGTGATGGAAGACGGCGTGATGCGCATGCGCCGGCTTGAGGAATTGCGCATACCCGCAGGCCAGACCGCAATGCTGGAACCTGGCGGCCTGCACATCATGCTGATTGAACCGCTTGACGATTATCCGGCCGGCAGTCTGCTCGATATCGAATTGATTACCGGCGATGGCGAACGCATCAAGTTACAAAGCGAAGTTCGGCCGCGGACTCGCCCGGGAGGCTGAACGCCTTGTTCGCCAGCGAACCTACCACCACGGCGCTGCTGGTCAGTGCCATCGGTGTGCTGCTGATCTTCAGCGTGCTGTTCAGCCGGCCGTCGGAGAAGATCGGCATCCCAGTGGTGCTGGTATTCCTGCTGCTGGGGTTGGCCGTGGGCTCGCGGCTGCCGGAAGACTTCATTGATTTCGAGCTCGCTTTTCGGCTGGGCACCGTTGGCCTGGTTCTCATCCTGTTTGATGGTGGACTGAATACCCCTTTCCGCCAGGTTCGCGCCTACCTGGCACCGGCCTCGCTGTTGGCCACGGTGGCCGTCGCGGGCACGGCACTACTGGTGGCACTGTGCGCCTGGCTGCTTGGCCTGAGCTGGATGGAAGCCATGCTGCTCGGCGCCATCGTCTCGTCAACCGATGCGGCCGCAGTGTTTTCCTCGCTGCGCGGGTCGGGGGTGCAACTGCGGCGCCGGGTTGGCGCCACCCTGGAGCTCGAATCCGGCCTGAACGACCCAATGGCGGTCATCCTGACCATCACCCTCACCGCCCAACTTCTGGGCACCGACAGTTTCTCACCCCTGGTCTTCCTGTCCGAGGTCGTGATTCAGTTGGCGGTGGGGCTGGCTGCCGGGCTGGCCATCGGCTGGCTGGGCACCCAGCTGCTGGCCCACATTCGTGTGCCGGCTGCCGGCCTTTATCCGGCCCTGACTCTGGCTCTGGCCTTGCTGGCCTTCGGCTTGCCCACGGTGTTCATGGGGTCGGGGTTTCTCGCGGTATACGTCGCCGCGCTGATGCTGGGCAACCGCCGCCTGCCCTATCGCTCCGGCATTCTCCGCGTCCACGACGCCATGGCCTGGCTGGCCCAGATCTCGATGTTCCTGGTGCTAGGCCTGCTGGCGGTACCGCATATGCTGGCCGAGGCCGGCTGGCGCGGCCTGGTGATCGCCCTGGCGCTGGCCCTGGTGGCCCGCCCCGTGATGGTGCTGATATGCCTCAAGCCTTTCGGGTACCGCTGGTCAGAGTCCGGCTTCATTTCCTGGGTCGGACTGCGGGGCGCAGTACCCATCCTGCTGGCCACCTACCCGGTGCTGGCCGGCGTGGAGGGAGCCAGTACGCTCTTCCACCTGGTATTTTTTGTCGTCGTTATCAATGCGCTGATTCCGGGTGCCACGATTCGCTGGGCAGTTCAGCTATTCAAGGTCGAACGAGCGGGTGAACCACGACCAAGCCCCGTGATCGAGGTCAACGCCATCGAATCGCTGCCGGTCGAGATCATTTCCTTTCGACTGGAGCAGGCGGCACTGGTGACTGGCCTGCACATCAGCAGCGTACCGTTGCCCGCCGGCGCCTCGATTCTTCTGCTGGTCAGGGGCAAGGAAGCCATGCCTGCCGATCCGGCCACTCAACTGCAAGCCGAGGACCACATCCACATCATGGTCAAGCCGGACGACAAACGTGCCGTTGAATTGATGTTTGGTCTCCGCGAGGAGGACTGAGCTTCACTCAGCGGCGAGCTCGGCCAGATGGGCAAGAATAGCCGCCGTGGCGCCCCAGATTGGCCATCGCTCGCTCTGCATGGACCAGACTGGATAGACTCGTTGCTTGTGTCGAATTTGGTGACGACGGTAGCTGGCGGGGTTCAGGGCGCGCTCGAGGGGCACGCTGAAAATCGACAAAACCTCGCGCGGGCAGGCTTCAAGAGTGGGCAAGACAGGCAAGACCCCGACCACCGGTACGATGCGATACCCGGTAATGGTGTCAAACCGTCGCATCAGGCCCAGCACCTCGACCGCATCAGCATCAATACCGGTTTCTTCACTGGCTTCTCTCAGGGCCGTTCCCACGGGAAAGGCATCCCCCGCATCAACGCCGCCACCGGGCAGCGCTACCTGTCCCGGATGACTGCTCATCGAACCGCTTCTGACAGTGAGGATCAGGGCAGGCTCAGGCGCCAGAATGATTGGCACAAGAACCGAGGATGGGCGGGGCCGCCAGGCCTGATTGCCGTGCGGACGGAAGCCATCCAGGGGTAGCTGATCGGGGGGAGTGTCGGCCGGAAAGAGCGACCGGGACAGCCGCGTCACGCGAGTGCGTGAGGGCTCAGTCCCCATCAAACAGAGCGTCGGCCCTGGCCGGCAATTCGTCCATCACCGCCCGGCGATGTTCAGGCGTATAAGACAACCAGCCGGTAATCTCGTCGGCTGTCCGAAAACAGCCGACGCAAAATCCACCGGGACCGAGCGTGCAGGTCCCAATGCAGGGCGATTCGATTGCCGGTAGTGGCTCTGCCGGATCAGCCATGAACCCGCGCCGCCTTAGTTGCCGGGCGCGTCAGGGCTGCCTTCGAAGCCTTCCGGCACGCCGATCTGGACCAGGCGCAGATCAAACTGCAGGGCTTCGTTGGGGCCAATCATCGGCGGATCACCACGCAGACCGAAGGCCAACTCCGGCGGCAGGAAGACCTGCCACATCGCGCCCTCGCGCATCAGGGGCAGAACTTCCTGCCACCCCTCGATGACCGAGTTGACCTGGAAAACGGCAGGCACGCCCCGACGGAACGAACTGTCGAATTCCCGACCATCGATTTTCGAGCCGCGATAGTGGACCGTCACGACGTCTTCCATGCTGGGACGGGCGCCGTCACCTTCTTCGATAATGCGGTACTGAACGCCACTGGGAAGGGAGACGATACCGGTCTTGCTGCTGTTCTCGGTCAGGAAACGATCGGCGCGAGATTGATTTTCCTCCGCCATTGCCTGAAAGGCTTCCATGCGTTCCTGGCGCAATTTTTCCTGCAAAGCCGACATGACCTGGCGCATTTCTGCAATTTCCAGGGCGGGCTCTTGGCCGTTGTAAGCGTCCCGGACCGCTTGGAAAACGGCCTCAAGGTCGAGATCGATATCGTAGCTGCGCAATTCTGCACCGAATTCGTAGCCAATCGAGTAACCCAGCTTGCCCTCTTCGGACTCGAGATTCTGCGCCTGAACAGACGTAATTGCTGCCGCGACCAGAATTCCGGCCAGAACTACCTTTTGCATGCTGCCTCCAATCATGGGGGTATCAGAAAATTTCATGAAGTTTAGCTGACCCGGGGCATGCGGGCATACCCCCGATGGCCATTCACCATTATGCCCCAGCCAGATAACGGCTGCCTGACCGTTCTTGGTCTGTTTGGGTCACGCCAGAATGGACAGCGCTACAACCAAGTGGTTCACGGCGGCAAAGCAGACACAGCAGTTGGTGTTTTTCACCACCATTATGGCCAATATTGCCACTGAAGCGACACCGTCAGTCCCAGGCCATTGTTTTTGCAGGCATTTAAAAACAGGCACAGATATTGCTTGATCGGCTACATACCCATCACTAACGACACAGGAGCACCACCATGGGCATTTTTTCCCGAATGGGCGACATCATCAACGCCAACCTTAATGCAGCATTGGAAAAAGCAGAGGATCCTGAAAAGATGATCCGGCTGATGATCCAGGAAATGGAAGACACACTGGTGGAAGTACGGTCAGCCACAGCCAAGTGCATCGCCGAGAAGAAAGAACGCGAGCGCCTGCACCGCCGCCTGCGCGAGCAACAGGACGACTGGATGGCCAAGGCCGAACTGGCACTGGACAAGGGGCGCGATGATCTGGCGCGAGCCGCGCTGACCGAGAAAACCGCACTGGCCGACCGCATCAGCTACCTTGAAGAAGAACTGGAGCAGTACGCCAACCACCTGGCCCGCTACGACGAGGATATCGCCAAGCTGCAGGCCAAGCTCAGCGACGCCCGCAACCGTCAGCGCGCGCTGGTCATGCGTCACCGCTCGGCCACCCACCAGGTCAAGACGCGCAAGCACCTTTACAACGACAAGGTGGACGAGATGCTGCATCGCTTTGACCACGCCGAAGCCCGCATCGAGCAGATCGAGTCTGAAGCCGAGGCACTGGACATGGGCCGTCGCGGCGGCGACCTGCAGGCCGAGTTCCGCGACCTTGAGCGTGAGGAGCGCATCGAGGCCGAGCTGGCCGAGCTGAAATCCCGCAAAAAGGAAGGCTGACCATGGGCTTTTACGATCCAATCGGCTGGACGAGTTTCCTCGCACCGATGGGCATGCTGTTTACCCTGCTGGTGCTGTTTCTGGTGATCGTTGCGCCCATCTGGCTGATTCTGCATTACGCCACGCGCAACTCGGCCAGCCGACGCATCAGCAGCAAGGACGAAGCCCTGCTGGAAACCTTGCATGAATCAGCTCGGAAAATGGAGGATCGGATCCGCACCCTGGAAAGAATCCTCGATGCAGACAATCCGGAATGGAGGAAAAAGCTATGAACCGCGGATCTGGCAGCAACGAACGCCATCGGCTCTACCGCGACAAGGACCGGGCCTTGCTGGCCGGTGTCTGTGCAGGACTGGCCGACTGGCTGGGCTTCAACCGAACCGCGTTGAGAATCATCGTGGCGCTGCTGGCCCTGCCCTTCACCGCCGTCATGGTGATTGGCTATCTGGCGCTGTGGATACTTATTCCCAAGCGCCCACGCAGCCTCTACCGGGATGATGAGGAAGCGGCGTTCTGGAGCGAAGTGAGGCGATCACCGCGCGACAGCGTTGGCCAATTGAACGGACGTTTCCGCCAGCTGGATGAACGCCTGCAGCGGATGGAATCCTGGCTGACCTCCAGCGAGTACCGGATCGACCGGGAATTGCGCGACTGAACCGACATAAGGCCGGCCCGTCAAGGGCCGGTCACATACCAAGACAGTCTTCGTCAAAGCCTCATTCAGAACCCCTGAAGGTGGGTTCGAACAGGAATGTCTGAGTAAAACAGGTCACCCGGTTACAATCCACGCCAGACACTCACCGGATTGATGCTTCATGTCCTATGAAAACCTGGCTGTCGTCACTCGCGGCGGCATTCACACCATCACCGTCAAACGCCCGAGCAAGCTGAATGCGCTGAATCGGCAGACGCTGCAGGAACTCTACGGTGCCATCATCGACGCCAGTGGCGACGACAAGGTGCGCGTCATCGTCATTACCGGTTCCGGCGATAAGGCCTTCGTGGCCGGCGCAGACATCACAGAGATTCGCGAACAGAACACCACCGAGGCCCGACGCTTCTCGGCTTTTGGCCAAAGTCTGATGAGCATGATCCAGAGCCTCGAAAAGCCGGTCATTGCCGCCATTAACGGCTTTGCCCTGGGCGGCGGCATGGAACTGGCCCTGGCCTGCCACCTGCGAGTGGCCAGCAGCAATGCCCGCCTGGGCCTGCCAGAAATCAAACTGGGCATCATGCCCGGCTTCGGCGGCACCCAACGCCTGCTACGCCTGACCGGCACGACGGTCGCGCTGGAGATGGCCCTGAGCGGCGAGCCGATCTCGGCCGAGCGCGCCTATCAGCTTGGGCTGGTCAACCGCGTGGTCGAGGCCGCCGAGCTGGAGAACGCCGTCAAAGAACTCGCCGGCCCGCTGGTCAAGGCTGCCCCCGAAGCCGTTCGCGGCATTCTGCAGGCCATCCAGCAGGGCGCCGATATGCCGCTGGAAGCCGGTCTGGCGCTGGAAACCGCGCGCTTTGCCGTGTGTTGCAGCACCGAAGACATGCAGGAAGGCACCGCCGCCTTCCTGGAAAAGCGCGCGCCCGAATTAAAGGGGCGCTAGGAGCCTGCCCGCCCGAAATGTTCTAGACGTTCAATGGCGACCAAGCCCTGGCATTCATCCCTTTCGATAGCTTAGAGCATCCGGTGGCGCCAGGTGCTTCTGGCCAGCCGGGACGTTCGGCTGGCTTGCCCAGGGCTGGTTCACGGGAGCTTGGGTGACCTCGAGATCGCAATGTCCTAGCGGATGGATTCTCGACCTCCTTGAGCAGCGACCAATTGGATGGATGCTGAAAGCTACCGGGAAGCGTCCGCGCCCCGGCCGGCCCGAAGCACCTAACGCCCCCCGATGCAGCAGGCTGAGAGATCGCAGGGAAGCAAGCCTGCCCTTTCCTCCTACCCATCAGCGGGGAGTGGTGTTGGCTGGTGGCGAGCGCTGGCGCGCGGCGGCGGGCACGGTGTTTCAGCCGTTTCAGGCGCCCGGGACCCATCCTGAAGCCGCAAACCGTTCAACTGCCGTGACGGTATTCGTTGGCACCCAAGCTCCCTTGAAC
This sequence comes from Gammaproteobacteria bacterium, assembly GCA_003567685.1. Taxonomy (GTDB): domain Bacteria; phylum Pseudomonadota; class Gammaproteobacteria; order Xanthomonadales; family Wenzhouxiangellaceae; genus Wenzhouxiangella. The sequence goes on along the minus strand of PWYW01000073.1, from coordinate 43,966 downwards.
CCGCAGAATTGACGCCGTCGGATAGCGCCAGCGCTCGCCAGCAGCCGGCACCGCTTGCCGCCTGCCACCTTAACTCACCCTTGCGAAATCAAAATCTACCAGGACGGCTCCGTGACTGGGCGCATTTGACTACCCAATTACCCATAAGGAAAAGCACCGGCTATCCTAGCGTCCAAGCCCTTGAGGGTGGCCGTTAATAGGCTTCGTTCGGCGGGCGCAACTCGCCGGCTTCGATGCGGCCATCGATGCGATTGCTTTGAGGCGGCAGCGGGCAGGAAGTGAACGCCGTGAAGGCGCAGGGCGGATTGTAGGCCCGGTTGAAATCCAGCACAACCTGGCCATCGACTGGAAGATCGGTATACAGGAACCGTCCCAGACCAAAGGTTTCCCGGCCCGAAGTGCGATCGGCAAAGATAAAGAACAACGAGTCGTCGGCTTCAAGCGCTTCAAGCGTGACCGGTTGGTCATCCAGCTCGAAAACCACGCGACCGGGATTGGCACTCATGCTCAATTCCCCAAGGACATTGGCAATTTCAATCTCGCGGGCCGGCTCATGCGGATGCCACTCGGCTTTGAAGCGCCAGGCGGGATCAACCGGGAAATGACTGACCCCTTCAAAACCAAGACGGGTCTCTGCCTTGGCGTCGCGCGCTCGAAATGCCAATCCGCTGGGCCGCCGCTGTATGCGAAAAACACCGCTTCCCGCACTCACCTGAACCGAATCACTGGCCGACGAATCCAGAAGCTCCACGGCATGGTCAATGAATTCTCCATCAATGCGAACCGATTCATCGGCGGCTTCGAACCAGGCCTGGTCGTCCGAAAGACGTAATCGACCCCAGTGTTCCGGGCCGGAAAGCATGCGCAAATCGGCGCGCTCGGCCGTACCGACGAGCCAGTCGCCCTCCCCGGGGAATTCCAGCGCCATCAAACTGAGCCACCCGTCCTCTGCGGTCAGGCGTTCCAGGCGACCGGCGCGCCACTGCTCGACATCGGCGCGCCAGGCGCGTTCATCGAAACCATCACTCACAAGCGCGTCGTCCGCCTGCTGGTCACTGCAGGCCACGATCAAGACAACCATCGCAGCGATAGCAACGCGCTGCCATCGGTTTTGCGCAAAAGCCTCAGGCACGGCCATAAACATCCTCCAGCCGTTCAATGTCGTCCTCTCCGAAATAACGGCCAGTCTGAACCTCGATGATATGCAGATCGTCCCGACCGGGGTTCTCCAGGCGATGCAGCGTTCCGGCAGCAATCTCGATTGTCTGACCGGTTTTCATGACGAACTGGTCATCGCCCAGTTGGACCGCGCCCTCGCCGGCCACGACGGTCCAGTGTTCATTGCGATGCTGGTGGCGCTGCAGCGAAAGAATACCGCCCGGCCGAACGACAAGACGCTTTACCTTGCAATCATCAGCATCTTCAAGAACGGTGTAACTTCCCCACGGGCGGTGAACGGTTCTATGGTAAACGGCCAGGTCATGTTCCTGACGGGTCAATTCCTCGACAACAGCCTTGACCTCCTGGGCACGGTCACGACTGGCCACCAACACCGCGTCGCCCGTGTCAACAATGACCAGGTTATCGACACCCACTGCGGCAACGAGACGCTTCTCGCCCTGCACGTAGGTATTGCGGCTGTCAACGAGAACACCCTCGCCTTGCACCCGATTGCCCAGCGCATCCGTCTCGTATAGCTCGCTGATGGCTTGCCAGGAGCCAATGTCGCTCCATCCGCAGTCCACCGGAACCACGGCGCGATGCTCGGCTTTTTCCATGACCGCGAAATCAATTGATTCCGCGCGCACGCGCCTGAAGGCTTCGGCCTCGAGTTCAAACGGTGCCTGGTCGGTAGCAGATGCCCGCCAGGTTGCCCGTACACCATCAAGAATATCAATCGCATGCTCTTCCAGCGAAGCCAGGATGGCATCAGCTCGGAAACAGAACATGCCCCCATTCCAAAGATAATCACCTGAAGTCAGGTAACGCTCCGCGGTCGCCAGATCCGGCTTTTCGACGAAGGCATCGACCCAGCGCGCATTCGAGCCCAGCGGCTGGCCGACGCGAATGTAACCAAAACCCGTTTCGGCATGCGTCGGTTCAACGCCAAGGCAAACCAGGTTGCCCTCGTCAGCCAATGCGGCTGCCCGATCCACTGCCTCGGTAAAACGATCGAGGTCTCGAACCAGATGATCTGCCGGCAGCACCAGCATTCGGGCGGCGGGGCCGAAATGTTCGGTCACCCACAGCGCCGCCGCGGCAATGGCCGGTGCAGTATTGCGCCCGGTGGGTTCAAGAAGAAAATGGTGCTCGGCCTCACCGGCACTTCGCTGGTAAAGATCCCGCGTCAAAAAGTAGTAATCCCGGCCGGTAACGGTCAGGCTAACCGGCGCCGACGCCACGGCCATGGCCCGCTCGATGGTGCTCTCGGCAAGCGTCTGACCATTGGCCAGGCGCATGAAAGGCTTTGGATGTGCCTTGCGTGACACCGGCCAGAGGCGCGTTCCGGAGCCTCCGGAAAGAATGACGGGAATCAGGATGGGGTCGGTCGCCATTGCTTGAGACAGGCCTCCAGCGCCTGGTCTGCGGTCATCATCGAATGACCGGTAATGTATTCGATTCGCGAACTGTCCAAAACGGACCAGCACGGTCGCTCCGCGCGCTGCGGCCACTGCGAGGAATCAATCGGTTCCACCGCCACCGGCGCAGCGATTCGCCCGGCTTTGCCCGCATAGCTTACCGCCAGCGATGCAAAGGCGTGCCAACTCAGCGGAGTCGCCCCGGCAGCATGGAAAAGCGTCGTGCCCGGATCCAGTCTGTGCCAACGGGACAAAAGCGCCCAGGTAACCGCCGCCAGGTCCCCCGCCCAGGTGGGCGAACCCTGTTGGTCGGCAACCACTTTGAGGGGCTGTCCGTCGGCGGCACGGGCCAGGATTGCGCTCAGAAAATTCCCTGGCAGATGGCTGTACACCCAGGCTGTACGAATGACCGCACTTTTGGCGCCACTAGCAGCCACCTGCTGCTCACCCTCAAGCTTGCTTTGGCCGTAGACCGAGCGGGGGTCTGGCCGGTCATTCTCCCGCCACGCGCGGTCTGGCTGACCGCAGAACACGTAATCCGTCGAGTAAGTGATAAGACCGCCAGCATGCTGCTTGCACCAACCGGCAAGCCAGCCGGGCAGCTCGGCGTTCAGTCGATACGCCTGTTCTGGGTGTTCTTCGGCGGCATCCACGGCAGTCCAGGCCGCCGCATTGAGGATGATGTCTGGCTTCAGTGTATCGAGCAAGCCGATCACCGCCTTTCGGTCGGACATATCGCAGGGGTGGCGCGCATCCGAGCGGGAGCTGATCGACAGTTCAAGCGACGGTGGGCAAGCAGCCTGCAAGTGCTGCCCCAACTGTCCGGCTGCGCCCAGCAACAGCACTCTCACGCCGGCAGTTGCTCCGCCGTGAGGGCGCTCAGCATTGGGGCAGCCGAATCCTTGGCAGACAGTTCCGGTTTTGCAATGGGCCAGTCGATGCCAATCTCCGGATCATTCCAGGCCACCGACCGGTCGAACTCGCCTCGGTAAGGGCGGGTGCACAGGTAGTTGAAGCAGGCCGCCTCGCTGAGCACGAGGAAACCATGCGCGAAACCCTCCGGAATCCAGAGTTGATGGTGCTGCTCGGCATCCAGTTCGACGGCGGTCCATTGACCATAGTGAGCCGAAGAGGGGCGGATGTCGACCGCCACGTCCAGTACTCGCCCTTGGCTCACCCAAACCAGCTTGCCTTGCGGTTCTGGCCATTGATAGTGCAGACCGCGCAGCACGCCACGGACGGAATACGATTGGTTGGCCTGAACAAACTCGGGGCCGATGCCGAGCTCGCCGTAACGTTCTTGGCGCCAGGTTTCAAGAAACGCGCCGCGTTCGTCACCGAAAACCCGTGGGGCAATCTTCAAAACCCCCGGCAAAGGAGTCTCGATTATCTTCATGGACGAAACTCACTATCGGCCACCATTCGCAGATAGTCGCCATAGCCACTGGACGTCAGCGGCTCGGCCAGTTTGAGCAGCGCATCGCGATCAATCCAGCCGTGCCGATAGGCAATTTCTTCCGGGCAGGCCACCCGCAAACCCTGTCGTGACTCCAGCGTCTCGATGTAGCTGGAGGCCTGCTGAAGCGAGGCATGAGTACCGGTATCCAGCCAGGCATAACCCCGGCCCATGGTTTCCACCGTCAGGTCACCGGCGTCGAGATAACAGCGATTCAGATCGGTGATTTCAAGCTCACCGCGTTGCGATGGAGCGAGCCCGGCAGCAAAATCGCAGGCGCGTTCATCGTAAAAATACAGACCCGTCACGGCATAGTTGGAGCGTGGTCTGGCCGGCTTCTCTTCCAGCGACAACACCTGCCCTTCCCGGCTCATCTCGACCACACCATAACGTTCCGGGTCGCTGACCCAGTAGCCGAATACCGTTGCGCCCCGGGATCGCTCGCTGGCATTGGCCAGCAACTGCCGCATGCCACCACCGTGGAAAATGTTGTCGCCCAGGATCAGGCAGGACGGACGGCCGCCGACAAAGTCTCGGCCAATCAGAAAGGCCTCGGCCAGACCCCGCGGCTCAGGCTGCACAGCGTAGTTAAGGTTCAGGCCCCACTGATGTCCATCTCCAAGCAATTGCTGGAAAAGAGCCTGCTCATGTGGAGTGGTAATGATGAGGATGTCACGAATGCCCGCTTCCATCAGGGTGCTCAGCGGGTAGTAGATCATGGGTTTGTCATAGACCGGCAGCAACTGCTTGCTGATGACCCGGGTGAGCGGGTACAAACGGGTACCAGAGCCGCCAGCCAGGATAATGCCGCAACGCTCCATCTCATGCGCCTCCGGCCGGGCCGGCCGCCAGCGTGCCGAGGCGCTCGGAACGATAACGTCCATCACGAATTCGCTGCCACCAATCGCGCTGGTCCAGGTACCAGTCGACCGTGGCCGCCAGGCCGCGCGCAAAATCCACCTCTGGCTGCCAGCCGAGTTCATCGCGGATGCGGCCGTGATCAATGGCATAGCGTCGGTCGTGACCGGGCCGGTCATCGACAAACCGAATCAGCTCTCGTCGGGGCTGGCCGGTCGGCACGCGTGCATCCAGCAAATCACACAGCATTCGAACCACGTCAAGGTTGGCCATTTCAGCATTACCGCCAACGTTGTAGACCCGCCCGGGCCGGCCCGCCTCGAGAACTCGCTCGATGGCCCGGCAGTGGTCGGATACAAATAACCAGTCCCGACGCTGCTGGCCATCGCCGTAAACCGGCAACGCTTCGCCATGCAGGGCATTGATAAGCATCAGCGGAATGAGCTTTTCCGGAAACTGGTAAGGGCCGTAATTGTTCGAGCAATTGGTGGTCAGCACTGGCAGATCGTAGGTGTGATGCCAGGCGCGTACCAGATGATCCGCCGCTGCCTTGGAGGCCGCATAGGGCGAGTTCGGCTGGTACTGATGGCGTTCGGAAAACGCTGGCTCCCCGGGCTTCAGGGTGCCATACACTTCGTCGGTCGAGACGTGCAGGAAGCGAAAATCTGGCGCAACGCCCTGCCGCCAATAGTCCAGAGCCGCATCCAGCAGGACGCGCGTGCCGTTGATATTGGTACGGATGAACGCGTCCGGATCGTCAATCGAGCGATCCACGTGGCTTTCTGCGGCAAAGTGGACGATGGCATCGGGTTTGTGCTGGGCCAGCAGTCGATCAAGCAAAACTCGATCGCCGATATCGCCCTGGACGAACTGGTGGCGGCTGGGGTCGAGGCCGTCCAGGGACTCGCGGTTGCCCGCATAGGTGAGCAAATCAAGATTGACGATCCGATGACCGTTGGTTTCAATCTGCCGGCGCACGAAGTTAGCGCCAATGAAACCGGCACCGCCTGTAACCAGTAAGGTTTTCATGACAAAGTCTCTTAAACTCGACGGGCCACAGCCGGTGACCTGGCTGTGGCCCGAACAGCGCCGCGCGTATCCGCGCAGCCCAAATTCAAAACGGGATATCGTCTTCCATGGGCCCGCCCTGGCTGGGCGCCTGGCCGCCCGAGCCCTGCTGACGTGAACCGCCATAGCCGCCGCCTTCGAGCGAGTCGCTACCGCCGCGACCATCCAGCATCTGCATGTCGTTGGCCACGATCTCGGTCGTCCACCGGTCATTGCCGTCACGATCCTGCCATTTTCGGGTCTGGAGCCGACCTTCGATGTAAACCTTGGAGCCCTTTCTCAGGTATTCACCGGCAATTTCGGCCAGCTTGCTGAACATGACGATTCGATGCCACTCGGTCTTTTCCTGGTTTTCGCCGGTCTGACGGTCTCGCCAGGCTTCAGTGGTAGCCAGCGACAGGTTGGTCACGGCGCTGCCGCCGGCGGTGTGCCGGGTTTCGGGGTCGGCACCAAGGTTGCCGATCAGGATCACTTTGTTGATTCCACGGGCCATGGCGGGCCTCTCCTCTACTTGATTCAAAGGTTGGTCAATGGCCAAAAGTCTAGCACGCAGGGCGGACCTTCAAGACTCGGATAACTTCTTGCCATCGCCTGGGAAATCGGCTCGTATAATGAGCGTCCATGAACAGTACTCCCGCATTGGCCTTGCCCCGAACCCTGGACGATGTACTGGCGCTATCGGCGGCAGATCGGCAAGCCGTCGACCGGCTGATCCGCGATCGGCTTCAATCCGACATTGCGCTGGTCAATCAGATCAGCGGCTACATCATTGGTGGCGGCGGGAAACGTCTGCGTCCCCTGGTGCATCTACTGGCGGCCCGCGCCGCCGGTTACCGTGGCCAGGACCATATCCAGTTGGCTGCAGTCATCGAGTTTATCCACACCGCTACCCTGCTCCACGATGACGTGGTCGACGAGTCCAGTCGCCGGCGCGGCAAGGAGACCGCCCACCAGATCTGGGGCAATGCCGCCTCCGTCCTGGTCGGTGACTTTCTCTATTCGCGCAGTTTCCAGTTGATGGTTGAGCTCAAGCGTCTCGAAATCATGGACATCCTGGCAGGAACCACCAACACCATTGCCGAAGGCGAGGTCCTCCAGCTGATGCAAATGGGCAATGCCGACCTGGACACCACTGACTATTTCCAGGTCATTTCGGACAAAACGGCCTGCCTGTTCGCGGCCAGTGCCCGCCTGGGGGCGGTACTGGCGGGGCGCCCTGCCGAGGATACCAAGGCACTGTCCAACTACGGGCTCATGCTGGGCCAGGCCTTCCAGATCGTCGATGACGTGCTGGATTACCGGGCCGATAATGAGACGCTGGGCAAAAGTCTGGGGGATGATTTGGCCGAAGGGAAAGTCACGCTTCCGTTAATTTTGACTATGCAACGCTGTACCAGCAAAGAGCGCAATCGGCTTCGGCAGATGATTTCCGAGGGCGGCAGCTCGCTGCTCTCGGACGTGCAGAGCATCATGGCGCAAACGGGGGCGCTTGATCTGGCGCTCGACCAGGCCCGGGCGTTGGCCGAACAAGCCATCGACAGCCTCCATGCACTGCCTGCCAGCGCCGAAAGGAGTGCGCTGGAAATCCTGGCACTCTACGCCGTCGATCGCAGCTTGTAAGCTTCCAAGGCGGCGCGCAGACGCTCACCCCGGTCCTCAAAATCTCGAAAATGCGGGAACGACGGTGCTCCAGGCGATAGCAGCACCAGGTCGGCGACATCGGCTTGTTCTGCAGCCACCGCGACAGCCTCTTCCAGGGTATCAACCCGGAAAACCCGGTTCTCAGGCACTGCACCAGCGGCAGCCAATTGATCGGCAACCTGCCCGCCGGTATCCGGGAGGGCAATCAATCCGGCCAAAGGCTGTTGACGGCACCAGTCTGCTACTACTGACCAGTCTGCCGGTCGCGCCAGCCCTCCGGCCATGAGGACCACACGCGAGCCACCAAGCGCCTCTAGCGCTGCCCGAGTGGCATGGGGCGAGGTGGCAATCGAGTCGTTGATCCACTCCAGGTTACCCAGCCGACCCAACGGCTCGAGCCGATGCGGCAAGCCCTGAAAGTCGCCCAGCGCGGACAACATGCGCTTCATGCAACAACCGAGCAGACGGCCAGCGGCCAGCGCCAGGCCAGCATTGTCCAGGTTATGCCGCCCCTTCAGAACCATGTCATCCATCGACAACAAGGGCGTTGTGCCGTCCATCAGCAATGAGCCCTTGCGATGAATGCCCGTGCTGCTGCCGTGAACCAGGATGCGGCCATCGAGATGCTCGGTGGCCCGACAAAGCAGCGAGTCACTGGCGTTGATGATCAGCGGCCGGCCATTGAGAAGTTCGGCCAGCCGCAATTTGCAGGCGAAATAAGCCTCGCGGCTGCCGTGCCAGTCGAGATGCTCCTCAAACAACCGCGTCATCAGACCAATCGATAGTTCACCTTGCAAATCACTTAGCTGGTAGCTGGACAACTCAAGCACGGTAATTTCGGCCGGTTTTTCCAGCCAGTCCAATAGCGGACGGCCGATATTGCCGGCCAGGGCAACGTCATGCCCACTGGACGACAAAAGCCTCGCAAGCAGCGATGCCGTGGTGCTTTTGCCCTTTGAACCCGTCACACCCACTACCAGGCGACCCGGATGTTCGCTGAACCAGATCGAAGCGGGATTGATGACCTCGCGACCGGCCTGACGCACCGCCTGCAGCGCCGGATGACCTACCGGGACGCCGGGCGAGCGAATCAGCACGTCGAATTGCGCCAGGCGCGAGCCGTCCAGGGGGCCGCGATGGCCCGGCATGTCGGTTGGCAAGTCACCCGACTCGACCCACACCGTCAGATCGGCATCGGGATCGTCACGCCGCAGTTCACGAATCACAGCCCTCCCCTCGCGGCCATGACCCAGCACTGCCAAGCGCTTTCCGCGCAGTTCAGCCAGGCGCATCGAGCAATTCCTCAGGGATTCGATGCGGACCACCCGGCTTGCAAAGACTAGCCAGGGAGGGCACGACCTGGCCCTCCAGCGCCTGATTCAGGCGTGAAACCAGGCCGGCAGCGGCCCACTCATCATTCGCTGCCAGCGCACGCACGGCGGCCCGTGCCTCGGCAGCCTCTCCGACGCACTCAAAGGGCTTGCTGCCATCGAGGGCAAGCAACGCGCGGAAGCCATCCCACTGAGAAGGGTCGTCGAGGAGATTCCGACCGAAAATCCCGACCAGGTCCGCCCGAGACAGGAACGGTGCCAGCGCCAGAAAGACAAAATGACATTTCGGGCACTGACCGCACCAGCGTCCGCCGCGCGGGCCATCCAGGTGAAAGTTGCGATTGCAGGACGAAAAGTGACCGTGGAATTCGGGCAGGGCGGCAAACTCCCGGCAGATGGCCAGCTCACGATCGCGTCGCAACAAGGAAAACACGCGCAGTCCTGGATGGACGTAGCGACGCACCCAGTCATCGAACAGGGCCTCAAAGACAAAAGACTTGGAAAATTGGTGATTGATCGGCTGGCCCTGCGCATCCAGTCGGGTCGCTTCTTCAGCCGAGCGTTCGTTGGCAAACACCACGCGGTCGTAGTCAAGCAGCAGGGCGACCAGCGCCAATGCGGCCGCATTGATGGCGGTGACCGGCACGTGACCATTCAGCGCACCTGCGGCGTTCAGCGCACCCAGGGCCGGATCGAGCTGACGACCAATGACCCAGTGGCGGGCGCCAAGGGTTTCGCCAACCGCCCGGATCAATGGTGACCGGCCAATCTGTACCGAGTCGGCCAAACAGCCATGCCGAGCCAACCTCGACCAGGCAACCAGTGAATCCTTGCCGCCCCCCATCGGTACCAGGCTGCGCTGTCTGAGGATGCCTACTCCACCCGGCCGGGCCGGCTCGCCATGGCCATGAAAGACTGGCCACTGTCGACGATCAAGCCCGTTATGCCAGGCAAACTCGGCCAGTCCGCCCTGCCAGATCTGATTGAGCGCGTTCGCCTGCCAGGGGCTAGGTTGACGGTCGGCAAAAACGATGTCGTCCGGACAGCCGGCCTTCCAGTAACTGACGCCTGCCACCCAGTGCAGCAGATCCAGCGCTGATTCAACCGATTGCGCATGGCGTTGGCGACCCTCGCTCAGGTGTCGCGGCAACTCGAAGACTTCAGTGAGTGGAATGGCGTCGAGTCGATAATGCAGCGCAACACGGCCCGTCGAAACGTCCAGTTCACGACCCACGAACTCGAACAGGCGGCTGCCCTCCGGCGACCAGCCATCAATGGGCGAATCAACCATGGTCAATCAGGAAATGCCACGAGGCAAATCGGGGACTATAGTCACCTCAGGAGACCTCGACGAGTTCGCTGTCATCGCCTCGCGCCCGTGGCCAGGCGCGAAGGACGGCGTTGACCAGGGTAGCCAGCGGAATGGCGAAAAATACGCCCCAGAACCCCCAGATCCCGCCGAACACCAATACGGCGGTAATAATGGCAACCGGATGGAGGTCAACGACCTCCGAGAACAAAATGGGCACCAACACGTTGCCGTCCAGCGCCTGAATGATGGCGTAGGCCACCATCACCCACCAGAACTGGCTGCTCAGCCCGAAGGCAATCAGGGCGACCAGCGCGACCGGGATAGTGACCACTGCCGCCCCGATGTAGGGAATGATGACCGAGAAGCCAACAAGCATCGACAGCAGCATCGCAAACGGCAAACCGAGCAGCGAAAACACGACGTAGGTCACCACCCAGACGATCAGGATTTCGAGCACCTTGCCGCGCACGTAGTTGCCAATCTGGGCATCGACTTCCTGCCACACACTGGCCACGAGTGCACTGTCGCGCGGCATGTAGCGAGCGCCCCAGGCGAGCAATCGCGACTTGTCCTTCATGAAGAAGAACACCAGGACGGGCATCAGCACCATGAATACAAGCAGGCTGACAATGCCAACAACGCCGGAAAACGAAACCAGGGTTGCGCCCCAGTTCACCAGGTCTGCCCCAAGGTTATCCAGCATGCGCGACAACTGCTCTTCAGAGATCAGCGCCAGCGGTTCATCCACCTCATCAACCAGCGACCGTTCCATGTCACCATCTTCCAGATCGATAATCGCGCCGACTGGCTGCTCCACGTTGGCTGCAGCGACGAGTTGGGGATACCGTTCCGGAAGCGTGGACAGCCAGGCTTGAGCCTGGGAAATGTAACTGGGCAGCTGCTGAACAATGGCGGCGAGCTGGCGCGTCAGCATCGGCAGCAGGCCAAACAGCAGGAACACCAATGCCGCCATGAAACTGGAGAAAACGGCAATCACCGCCATCAAACGCGGTAAACCGACTCGCTCGAGCCGCTGGACTGCACCCTCAAGCAAATAGGCAATGATCAGGCTGGCAACCACAGGCGTCAGCATCCGCCCGAAAAACATTACCACCAGCAGGCCGGCAATGAGCACAAGCGCGAGGATGACGACCTGCGGGTCGGAGAAATTGCGTTGGAACCAGTCGCTGATACGGTTAATCATGGTCCAAGATTATAGGCCTCGGAACACGATTCTGTTAAGCCGCTGGGATAGACCCAGCCTGGGTCAGAACGAAACGCTCAGCGAGGCCTGCAATTCGAAGATCTGGTCAAGCTGTTCGTTGGGCACGCCCAGCAGATGCCCACCGAATGCGACCTCGGGTGGCGCGTAGGAAAGATTCAGCCGCATCAGGCTGCGCTGGCCCAGACCCTTGTTCAACCCCAACATGAACACATCCTGTCCGAATTCGGACGACAGGGCATTGGCCAGAACGTCTGCGCTCGGGCGCGGTTGACTGCGAGTGCGGTAGTCCAGCGATAGCGACAGGGCATTTTCGCTCCTCCACTGCCATCCAACGCTGTAGACAAGCAGATCGTTCCAGTCAAAATCCGGGCTGGTGCTGTCGCCCAGCAGCGCCGTGAAGCGTGCAGGCAAAGCGCGACTCGGGAAAGCACCCACTTCGCTGTAAAACACCTGCTCAACACCGACACGGAAGGAGGACCGGTCGGTCGTCTGCAGATTCATTCCGACCTGGACCCGCGAAGGAATGTCGAGAACAGCGCGACTGCCATGCACACCCTGAAGGGTTGTCAACTCCGACATTTCAATGCGTGACTGATAGGCTGCGTCCAGGCTCAAGCGCTGGCTAAGGTCGCCACTGACTGCCAGGCGCAAGCCTGCACCGAACACGGATTCACTTTGGCGACGGTCGGCCGCTGGCGCAAACGGCGACGGGCGCAGCTGTGACGATTCCGTCAGGTTCATGCCGGCTGAGGCAAATGTTTGAGAAGCCAGGACAGCGGAAACGCTCAGTTGCGAGCGATCACCTATCGGCTGGGTCAAACTGGGCATCAGCATCGACTGCTGCAGATTGACCGGAGCCCAACCGAGCTGTTCGCCATCCAGCCAATGAGTCTGGCCCGCCAGGGAGAAGCGAAGAAGCGGCTCACGATGGTCGATCAGTCCCATCGCGAAGTCGGGTACGATCAGGCGCTCATCGAATCGCAACCAGCTGACCCGGGGAGCCGGAGCCTCGCTGAGGCGTTCCAATTGCGGGGTGATTTCGTGCAACAGCACCTCGTCCCAGGGACCGAGCTCGAAGGCAACCAGCAACCAGCTGACCCCGACCAGGTTGGAGGCCGGCGCCGCCGATGTCACGCGGGCATCGACCGGCGCAGACAGCAAGGTCAGGCCGAGAATCGAAGCAATGATCAGACAGCGGGCTTTCACGGAACGCGCATTTCGTTAAAATCTTGTTGCCAAGTTTACGCCGTTCGTTGGCAGAAATACAACGCCTGCGAAAAAATCCTTCACAGGACGACCCTGCAGCGGGCTGGAAGGCCTGAAAACGCAGACCAGGCCGCCGCCCCGGAGAATGTTGCAAATGCACAACACAGCCTCGCCCAGTACCTCGCCAGCTCAACCCGTACAGGCCCTGTCAATCGCGGGATCCGATTCCTGTGGCGGTGCCGGCATCCAGGCCGACATCAAGACCATGACGCTTCTGGGCGTGGAGGCCAGCACCGCGCTGACGGCGATCACGGCCCAGAATACCCGGGGTGTTGACTCGGTCCTGACGCTTCCGGTCGAGCTGGTGGATCAACAATTGACGGCCGTCCTCGGCGACCTGCGGATTCGTGCCATCAAGACCGGCATGCTTTCCAGTGCACCGCTGATAGAAAGAATTGCCAAGCGGCTGGGCGAATTTCCGGCGATTCCACTGGTGCTGGACCCCGTCATCGTCGCCACCAGCGGCGCTCGGCTGCTTGACCCTGCCGCTGAACAGGCGATCCTCGACCATTTGTTACCTCGCGCCCGGCTGATCACGCCGAACCTGCCTGAAGCGGCTGCGCTGACAGGCCTGAGCGAGGACAGCCCTGCTGAAACACTGGCGGCCGCACTGATGGACCACGGTTGTGAAGCCGTTCTGATCAAGGGCGGGCATCGACAAGGCGGCCTGGTACTGGATCAACTCTTCATCGGTACCGAGCAGATTGACTACACCAGCAGCCGGGTCGATGGCGAATTGCATGGAACCGGCTGCACGCTGGCAGCCGGCATTTGCGCCGGATTGGCGCTGGGGCATGACTTGCCACTGGCGACCGCGCGAGCGATCGAGTTTCTCCAGCAGCGGATCAGTCAACGCTGGCAAACGGAGCCAGAAGGCATCGCCATGCTGGGCTTTGCCGCCAACCGGATTGATTCCTGAAAGGGACTGACCAGCCCGAGTTACCAAGACCTTCGTATTGGTGAATGCGCGCGCGGGCCAGCCAGCGGGCAACGCACGGGTTGATGAATTGTCCGGGCAGGATGACCAACAAGAAAGCGCCCGACCGGGCGCTTTCGGCATTACTGCGAATGGTTCAGGCGATCACGCCGTCACGCGCTGGCAAATGGCATCGGTGAACGATTCGGTAGTTCCGGATCCGCCGAGGTCTGGGGTGGTGCGGTCACCGGCAGCAATGGTCTCGGCGATGGCTTCGCGCAGCTTGGTCGCCTTGTCCTGCTGACCGAGGTGATCCAGCATCTGTGCGGCAGCCAGCAGCAGGGCGCAGGGGTTGGCGATGCCGCGGCCGGCAATATCCGGCGCCGAGCCGTGGACGGCCTCGAACATCGCCACGTCTTCACCAATGTTGGCGCCGGGTGCCAGACCCAACCCGCCCACCAGGCCGGCGCACAGATCGGACAGGATGTCACCGAACAGGTTGGTGGTCACGATCACATCGAATTGCTCCGGGCGCATGACCAACTGCATGCAGGCGTTGTCAACTATCATGTCGCGGAACTCGATCTCCGGGTAATCCGCAGCCACTTCACGGGCCACGTTCAGAAACATCCCGGTGACGTCCTTGAGGATATTGGCCTTGTGGATGGCGGTGACCTGCTTGCGGCCAGTGCGGCGAGCCAGATCGAAGGCGTAGCGGACAACACGTTCGCAACCGGCCCGGGTAACCACCATCTTGGATTCTGCGCGCGAGCCATCCGGCGCGGTGTAGGCACCCTCGGCCAGGTAGGCGCCCTCGGTATTTTCGCGCACCGTGATCAGGTCGATGTTCTCGTACCGCGACCGCGTGCCCTTGAAACTGATTGCCGGGCGAACATTGGCGTACAGGTCAAAATGCTTGCGCAGGGTCACGTTCAGCGACTTGAAGCCGCCACCCACCGGCGTGGTCAGCGGTGCCTTCAAGGCGACCCGGTTGGCCTCGATCGAAGCCAGAGTTTCGGCCGGCAAAAGATCACCCTTGGCTTCCTGGGCGGCCAGACCGGCCAGCTGGAAATCGTATTCCAGACCCGCACCCATGGCGTCGAGCACGCGCAGGGTGGCGTCCATGATTTCAGGGCCGATGCCGTCGCCCCGGATGACGGTGATTGTCTGCGTCACGGTTGAGATCCTTAGGTGATTAGGGATAGAACAGCCGGTTATTATACGTCGCCCGAACCATCGAACCTGAGGATTCGACGGTCGGCGTCAGTCGTGCAGCAAGCGGTCGAGTGCACCTTCCTGATCGAGCGCATCCAAATCGTCAAACCCACCAACGTGGGCGTCACCAATGAAGATTTGCGGCACGGTATGCCGTCCGCTGCGGGACATCATTTCGGCGCGTTTGTCAGGGTCGATATCCACCGACACTTCCGTCCAGGTCAGATTGCGCTCCCGCAACAGGCGACGAGCGGCGACGCAGAAAGGACAGCTGGTGGTGGCGTACATCACGATCGGTTTGTGATTCATCGAAACTCCAAAGGACGTTGTCAGAAAATTTGGCTGTGCCCGAGAAACCTTGCCTCGTCAGAGGCACCAGTCCGGCTTGGGCAAGCCGCCGTAAAGACAGGCCTGGCGGACCGGGTTGTCACTGAACAGGCGATACAGATCGCGACTGCCAGCGCTGGCATCCCCAATGTGCTCCCGCCAGGCCGCGAGCAGCGTTCGCATCAGCGGCGGGTTGCCATAGCGAGCATGGTAGTCCCGGACAAACTCGATCACCCACCAGTGGGCAGCCTCAAGCCGCACGCCATCCGCACCCGCCAGCCCTTCGGCCAAGGCAGGGTTCCAGCTGGCCGCGTCAGCCAGGTGCCCATGTTCGTCGAATACCGGCTCTTTGTTCAAATGCCAAGACTCCGATGAAAAGACCAGTGCCGATCGAGCAAATCGGACGACAGGCGCGTGATGCCAGGCGGTAGCGAATCGTCGGGCCGAGCCCGACAATACAGATCGGCCAGTTGATGATCGGTCAGTTGTTTCCAGCTTTGCCAATCGTCCTCACTGAATGAGCTCCAGGCGGGCCGCTCGAGCACCAACGCGAGTTTCAGGTCAAGACTTGCCCCCGCCATTACCAATTCGAGAGCTTCGCGCCTCGCCAGCGACGACTCGTCCCCCCGGTACCTCAGCAGCCACGGCAACGACCTATCCCCTTTTCTAACATCAGATTGCCCGGCCGAGCTGTACATGCGCTCGGCAAGCAGTGCACGTGCCCAGAAAACCATCAGGGATCCAAGCGTGCCGGACGCTGGCTGTTGCTGACCAAAGCGCCTTTGCCAGGAGGCAGAGCAGATCAGCAGGTTCGCGTCCAGCCCGGATCGTTGTGCCCAACTCACTCCATCGCCATGCAGAAACACGCAGGCACCGGCAGCAGAAGCCAGCCACTGGGGCGACGCACCTTCACCGGCTGATTCCGGAGACCGGCGCTCCAACCATAATTCAGCAACGTTCGATTGATCGTTCATTCTATCGCTCACACGGGCGAATGGACGTCCATGACCCGGCCTTTGCCGGCAGCAGGCATAATTTGGGGGTGACTAAAAAAAAGCGCAACGGCGAAACCACCCAGGCGTCTGACAGTCTTAGCAGCCATATGAAGATCACCAAGCCTACGGGGCCCGCGTTGATTCTGGCCGCCATTATCGCACTGCTGGGCTCAACAGTCGGTGCCCAGGAAAGCGTTCGGCTGCCTGATCTCGGTGGCGGAACCCTGCGAGTGTTGTCACCGGAGCAGGAACGCACTTTCGCCCGCGACTTCGAACGCTACATGCGCGCCCACAATCTCCTCGTTGAAGACCCACTGATCCGGGACTACTTCGAAGATATGGGCTTTCGCCTGGTATCGGTGTCTTCACGGCCGTCGGCCGAGTTCCATTTTTTCGTCATGCGCGATCCCACGATCAATGCGTTCGCCAGTGTATCCGGCGTCATAGGCCTCAACGCCGGGCTGATCTTGATGGCGCATGACGAAAGCGAAGTGGCGGGCGTGGTCGCCCATGAAATAGCCCACGTCACTCAGGATCACCTGGCTCGCAGCATGGAGGCCGCACAGCAAGTCTCCCTGCCCATGATGATCGCGTCTCTCGGGCTGGCCGTTGCCGCCGGCATGGCCGGCGCCGGCGGCGACGCCCCCGGGGCGGTACTAATGAGCGGCATGGGCCTGGCCCAACAGATGCAAATCAACCATACGCGCCAGGCCGAGGCCGAAGCCGACCGGGTTGGCATCGGCCTGCTGGCCCGAGCTGGCTATGACCCGCACGGCATGGCCCGTTTCTTCGAGCGCCTGAACGCCCACTCGCGGGTCATGGGGGCCGGACCACCGGAATACCTTCGAACGCACCCTCTAACCGTCAATCGCACCGCCGAAGCGCGCAGCCGTGCCGAGCAGTTCAGCGTGGCCGAGCCACGTGACAGCATCGACTTCCATTTCGCCCAGTCCCGCTTGAGGGTGCTGATCAGCCAGAGCCCACAAGCCGCTGAAGACTGGTTTCGTGTGCGATTGGAGCGCAGCGAACGGCCGGCACAGGCCATGCGCTACGGCCTGATCCTGGCGCAGATGCGGGCGCGCCAGTTTGCCCGCGCCCAGATCGAGATGGAACGCTTGATCAACGACTATCCCGATCACCAGGTGATCCAGCTATTGGAAGCAGAATTATTGCTGGCCCAGGGGCATTCCGACGATGCGGTGGATCGTCTGGCCGAGCTGTACAACGATTTTCCGGGCAGCCGCATGGTGACCCGACAGTACGTGGAGGCGCTGATGCACGAGGGCTCGCCAGAACAGGCCGCCCGCGCCAGCGAAGTCATTCGCCGTCACCTGCGCCTCTTCCCCAACGATCTGCGCATGACCGAGCTCCTGGCCCAAGCATCGAATCGTTCGGGCGAGCCCATCCGCGCCATGGAGGCCACCGCCGAAAGTTACTACCTGCGCGGTGGACTCACTGCCGCTATCGAACAACTGGAGCTGGCCGAGCGACGTGATGATCTCGACTATTACCAGCGAGCCCGGATTTCGGCCCGTTTGAGTGAGATGCGGAGTGAGCAGGTCAGGATGATGGGACGCAGACCTTGACCCGGCAGCGTCAGCAAAACGCCATCGGATTACGGTATCGTTAGGGTTCGCCTGCTGGCGCGCCTGGCCGCTCAACCAGGCCCTCCAGCGAACCCAAGCTGAATATTCCGGAGCCCTCACATCTCATGCCAGAGCCGACCCCGCTGGAATCCGTTGTTGAAGTCAGCCAGCAGGCCTCGCCGCTGGCCCGCTGGGACGATGAGGACTTAAGCCCGCCCGAGCTGTTGTTCAATCGCGAGCTGAGCCTGCTGGCCTTCACCCGCCGGGTGCTCGAGCTGGCCCGCGACCCGCAGATTCCCCTGCTTGAACGGTTGAGATTCCTGTGCATTTCCTGCACCAACCTGGATGAATTCTTCGAGGTTCGGGTGGCCTCGGTTCGCCAGCGCCTGCGCCACGGCGCCAACCAGCCTGGCCCCGACGGCCTGACCCCGGCCAGCACGCTGGAGACCCTACGAACCGCCGTGGTCGAGCTGGTCGACGAGCAGTATCGGGTGATGAATGACGAGCTGACACCCGAACTGGCCCGGGAAAACATCCGCATACTGCGGCGCTCCGAATGGACCGACCAGCAGACCGCCTGGTTGCACCAGCATTTCCAGCAAGAACTGATGCCTGTTCTGAGCCCGCTGGGCCTTGATCCGGCCCACCCGTTCCCGCGAATACTCAACAAGTCGCTGAATTTCGCCGTGGCGCTTGAGGGCCGCGATGCCTTTGGACGCGACAGCGGCATGGCGCTGGTTCGCGCACCCCGGTCGCTGCCGCGCATCATCCGGGTGCCCGACAGTCACTCGGACGGACCGGACGACTTTGTCTTCCTGTCGTCCATTCTCCACGCCTTCATCGACGAGCTGTTCCCCGGCATGCGGGTCAAGGGCTGCTACCAGTTCCGGGTGACTCGCAACAGCGAGTTGTTCGTCGACGAGGAAGAAATCGAGGACCTGGCCCGCGCGCTTGAGGGCGAGCTGATGGAGCGCGGGTTTGCCGAGGCGGTGCGCCTGGAAGTGGCCACCAACTGCCCGGAATCGATCACTCGCTACCTGGCCAGCAAATTCGGCATTGATGACGGCGACATTTATCGCTGCGACGGCCCGGTCAACCTCAACCGGATGAGCGCGATCTGCGACCTGGCCGACCGTCCGGACCTGAAGTACCCGCCCTTTCAGCCCAATCTGCCCAAGGCGCTGGTCCAGGGCGGTGACCTGTTTGCCGCCCTGCAGCGCCAGGACTGGCTGCTGCATCATCCCTACGACAGTTTCCAGCCGGTGGTCGACCTGGTTCGCCAGGCGGTCAGCGACCCGCAAGTGCTGGCCATCAAGCAGACGCTGTATCGCACCGGGGTCGACTCGGCCCTGGTCGGCCTGCTGATTGAAGCGGCCCGCGCCGGCAAGGACGTGACCGTGATCGTGGAGCTGCGCGCCCGCTTCGATGAAGAGGCCAACATCACCCTGGCCACTCGGCTCCAGGAAGCCGGGGTCCAGGTGGTCTACGGTGTCGTCGGGCACAAGACCCACGCCAAGATGATGATGATCGTGCGCCGGGAACGCGACCACCTCAAGCGCTACGTTCACCTGGGCACCGGGAATTACCACCAGGGAACGGCCAAGGCCTATACCGACTGGAGCCTGCTGTCAGCCCGTCCCGAACTGGCCGAAGACGTCCATCGCATTTTCCAGCAGCTGTCCGGTCTTGGGCGGGTGCAGGCCCTGCACGAACTGGTCCAGTCGCCGTTTGGTCTGCACGATTTCCTGCTGGCGCGCATCGAGCGCGAGGCCGACAACGCCCGGGCCGGCAAGCCGGCGGCGATTTCGGCCAAGATGAATTCGCTGACCGAGCCGTCGATCATCCAGGCGTTGTATCGGGCCTCACGCGCCGGCGTGGTCATCCGCCTGGTGATTCGCGGCATCTGCTGCCTGCGCCCCGGCGTGGAAGGTTTGTCGGAAACCATTCGCGTGCGTTCCATCCTCGGGCGTTTTCTTGAACACAGCCGGGTCTATCACTTTGCCAACGACGGCCAGGCCGAAACCTGGGCCGCCAGTGCCGACTGGATGGAGCGCAATCTGTTTCAGCGCGTCGAAACCTGCTTCCCGATCAAAACGCCCGAGGCCGCCGCCCGGGTTGTCAACGAGAGCATCGACCTGGCCTTCGAGGACAATATCCAGGCCTGGGAACTGGACGGCAACGGCCATTACCATCTGGTTCGCCCGGTTGGCGATGAAGCCCCGCTGTCGATCCAGGAAATGCTGATGAAACAGGCCCAGGAAGGCGGATGACCGACAAGCAGCTGTTTGCCGCGGTCGATCTGGGCAGCAACAGCTTCCACATGATCGTGGCCCGCGATGAACACGGCGAGCTGCGCGTGATTGATCGCCTGCGCGACATGGTGCGCCTGGGCGGCGGCCTTGATGAACGTGGCCAGCTGGATTCGGCCACCCGGGAAGGCGCCCTGGCCAGCCTGTCGCGCTTTGGCCAGCGCTTGGCCGATATTCCGCCCGAGCACATTCGCGCCGTGGGCACCCAGACCTTCCGGCGACTGAAAAACCCGGCGGCCTTCCTGGTCGTGGCCGAAACCGCACTGGGCTGCCCGATCGAAATCATCAGCGGCCGCGAAGAAGCCCGATTGGTCTACCGCGGTGTCAACCGCGGCATTGCACCGGCCGAAGGGCGGCGCCTGGTCATCGACATCGGCGGCGGCTCGACCGAGGTCGTGGTCGGCGAAGGCCGGGAGCCGGCCCTGGCCGAGAGCTTCCCCTACGGCTGCGTCAGCGAAACCCGTCGCGCCTTTGAAAACGGTCGCATCACGCCCCGGGCCTGGCGCCGGGCCAGCGCGCGTATCCAGGGCGACCTGCTGGCCTTCCAGGCTGCCTATCGCCAGTTTGGCTGGCAACAGGCAGCCGGCTCTTCGGGCACCATTCGCGCAATCGGCAAGATCATCGAAGCACTTGACCCGGACGCGCCGCCGGTGATCCGCCCCGCCCAGCTGGCCGAGCTGAAGCAGCGCCTGCTGGACGCCGGCCGGATCGAGGCCGTCAGCTTGCCCGGGCTGTCGGATGCTCGCCAGCCGGTCATCAGCGGCGGGGTGTTGATTCTGGAAGCCGTCATGGCCTCGCTGGACATCGACCAGTTGCGCGTCTCGCCCTTTGCCCTGCGCGAAGGCGTGCTGGACGATCTGGTCGGACGCTTGAGCCACAATGACCCACGCGACCAATCCGTTCAAGCCATGATGGAGCGCTACCAGGTCGATCGCACCCAGGCCGAGCGAATCGAAACCTGGATAGACCGCGCCCTGTCGGGCATCGGGCAACATTGGCCTTTGCAGACCATCCACCGCGACCTGCTGGGCTGGGCCTGCCGACTGCACGAAATTGGCCTGGCCATAGCGCACGATCAGCACCATCGCCATGCCGCCTACATCGTCGAGCAATCAGACATGGCCGGCTTCAGTCGCCCCGAGCAATTGTTCATGGCCATTCTGGTCGGCGGCCAGCGCCAGCGCATCAACCCGGCGGACCTCAAGCGCCTGCCCGATCGTCTCCTCGCGCCTGCCCAGCACGCCCTGGCGCTGCTGCGCTTGGCCCTTTGCCTGCACCGCGCCCGACGCGACTGGGAAAGCGAATTGTCGGTGCAGAGTGACGGTCCCGGTCATCTGCGTTTGAACCTGCCGCCGGGCTGGCTGGATGCCCACCCGCTCAGCCGTCATGACCTGGAAGAAGAGCAGCGTCAGCTCAAGCGGCTGGACGTTGAACTGAGCCTGGCCGATCGGGTGCCTGCCACTTGAGCGCAAATTCGCAGCTTGACTGGCGTCCACAACCGTCACTGGCGACCATGCAGGCACGGGCTCGTCTGCTGGCCAGCATTCGAACGTTTTTCGCCGAGCGCAATGTGCTCGAAGTGCAAACGCCGCTGACCACCCCCCATGGCATCACCGATCCGCACATTGACAGTCTGGCACTGGCCGGTGGCGGCTTTTTGAGAACCTCACCCGAATACGCCCACAAACGCCTGCTGGCCTCCGGTTTCGGCGATCTGTACGAGCTGGGGCCGGTGTTTCGTGCTGGCGAGCATGGCCGGCGACATCGCCAGCAATTCACCCTGCTCGAGTGGTATCGACTGGGCTTTGACTGGCGTTCACTGGCCGAGGAAGTGCTGGAGCTGATCCACGTTTGCCAGCCCTCGAGAGACTGGACGGTGAACTGGCTGGCCTGGCGCGACAGTTTCGCCGGGCTGGATGGCTATGACCCGCTGGTCGACGACGAGCGAAAACTGCTGGCGCTGACCCCCGGCCTGCCGGAGGACTGCGACCGCGACATGCGGCTCGACTACCTGCTGGCTACCGAGGTGCAGGCGCACTTTCCGCCCGACCAGTTGACCGTGCTTTACCACTACCCGGCCAGCCAGGCCGCGCTGGCCCGCCTGGACCCCGACGACCCGCGCCTGGCCTGTCGTTTCGAGGTATTCGCCGGGCCGCTGGAACTGGCCAACGGTTATCACGAGCTGCTGGATGCCAAAGAGCAGCGGCGCCGATTCGAGCACGACAATCGCTATCGCCAGCAGCTGGGCAAGCCTGCCATGCCGATGGATCAGACGCTCCTGGCAGCCCTGGCCAGCGGCCTGCCGGACTGCGCCGGCGTGGCGCTGGGGGTTGACCGGCTGCTGATGGCCCTGCTTGACGAGCGGGATATCGGCCAGGTCTGTCTTTTCGAGCCGGGCTGATCCAACCGAAACCGCCGCTTCACTGTTCGGTTTGCGCGCCTGCTTCGGAGAGTCCCGCCGACGAGTGTGGGAAACCCACCGCCCAGCGCTCTTGCACTCGGGCCAGAAGGATCAGCATGCGTTCACTCGCATCCAGTCGATTCGGGTAAAACAAGCGATGGGCTGAATCAAGGCTGTTGCGCCACTGGCTTCCATCATCCAGCTTCAGCAAGGCATATCGGGGTAACGAGCCTGGCTGCTCCACACGCCTTGACCGCCACGCATCCGGCAATGGGTACAAAGCGCTGTCCTCGTCCTGCTTATCGGCGGCAGCGACGAGGTACGCGGTCAATTGTTCTCCCGAGTCCAGCTCGATGACCACCAGACTCCAGGGGCGATTGCGCGCAACCAGTTCCTGCTTGGCCTCCGAGGTTTCCTCCACCCGATCACCAAGCGATGAACGGTAGCGCGCCCGCTCGGCATCAGGGCTTTCCATGGTCAGGGCCAATTCCACTCGTCCGGGCCACAGTGGCAACCAGGCATGACGAGCCGCAACCAGTACCAGAAGGATGATGACGATCACCAGGCCACCAGCCATGATGGCCTGGCGAACCCACCAGAACAGAGGATTGGTGTTCATGGGCACCAATTTAGCATGCTGCCCGCTGGACCAGACTTTCCTTGGCGGGGCCCAAATGGGCTATCATGTCAGATGGCCTTAGGAGCCTGCGCAGACTCCCTGGCAAGCCTCAAGGGGATTTTGGCAAACTGGCACATCGATCAAAGCATGAATACGCCCAACATCATTCGTCCCGCTCGACGGGCCGAAATTCCGACACTGGCTGAACTGATTCAGCGCCAGCTCCCCGACATGATGGCCTCGGAAGCCGCCGTAGACAGCATCGGTGCCCGTCTCGGCGACCTCATTGACGACAGCGCATTGCTGTTGGCCACGATAGAAAACCGGCTGGCCGGCATGATTTTGCTGGACATTGACCAGCAACGAATCATTGCCTGCTTTCTTGATCCGAAGGTAGCGTCGTCGGAAACACCGAAATCCCTTTTTGCAACGGCGGAATCGCTGTTGTCTCAGTTCGGTGCCCGCTGGATTGAATGTTCCAGCAAACCGCAAGTCCAACGCTTCATGGAGAGTCTGGGTTACCAGCACCAGGAGTCGCCGAACACGACCTCCCTGCTGATGCGCAAAGCCCTGGTTTCCCCGGATGACAAGCAGTCCGAAAGCCTGTTCGAAACACTTGCCGATCTGGGCATTCCAGAGAACTATGGCACTACCCGGCGCCTCAAGCGGATACCCGAAGCACGCCTGTTGGTGCCTATCGGACGGGATATCTTTGATCGCGACCAAAAACTGACGCCTGCGGCCGCCACGGCCTGGAATCAGCTGCAAAACGCAGCGGCACAACAGGGAATCACGTTGCAGTTGGTCTCGGCTTTTCGCAGCATTGCCTACCAGGCCAGTCTCATCCGGCGCAAGCTGGAAAACGGCCAGGACATCGATAAAGTGCTGAGAGTATCCGCTGCACCAGGATTCAGCGAGCACCACGGCGGACAGGCAGTGGATCTGACCGCACCGGGTTTGAAGCCGCTCGATGAATCCTTCGCAGAATCAAAAGCTTATGCTTGGCTGAAATCGAACGCCGGCATCTATGGCTTCAAGGAAACCTTTCCGGTCAACAACCGCCATGGCATCAACTGGGAACCGTGGCACTGGCGCTTCCACAACCGAGCCGCACGCTAGCCCGGGTCTCAGCGCCCCTTGACCTGGTCATAAGCATCGAGCGCGCGCTGGCGCGAGCCCTTGAGATCGACGATCGCTGCCGGATAATCGCCGCAGCGCTCGCCATCGGCCAGCGGCTCATGGATCTTCTTTGCCGGGCGGTCCTTCAATTCCGGACACCAGCGCTTCACGTAATCACCACTCGGATCGAACTTCTGGCCCTGCAGTACCGGGTTGAACACCCGGAAATAGGGCGCAGCGTCGGCCCCGCAGCCGGCCATCCACTGCCACCCCTGGGTGTTGCTGGCCAGATCGGCATCAACCAGGGTGTCCCAGAACCAGGCCGCGCCCTCCTGCCAGGGAATCAACAGGTTCTTTGTCAAGAAAGACGCCACGATCATACGGACCCGATTGTGCATCCAGCCGGTCGCATAGAGCTCTCGCATGCCGGCATCGACCATCGGGATGCCGGTCCGACCCCGCTGCCAGGCGGTCAGGTCATCGGCGTAATCCGAGGGCTTGCGCCACGGGAAATCCTCGAACTGGGCCTTCAGCGGCGCTTCAGGCAGGCTGGGCCGATCAAACAGCATGACCGCGGAAAACTCGCGCCAGGCCAGCTCGCGCACCAGCGACAATTTACCCTCGCCGGTCGGTAATTGACCGGCCTCATCCAGCGCCATCACGACCTGACCTGGCGATAGCTCGCCATGGTGAAGGTGGGCGGAGAATCGCGATGTACCGGCATGGTCGGGGCGATCTCGCTCCTGGTGGTAGCCGGCCACGCCTTCGTCGACAAAGTCCTTGAGTCGGCGGCGCGCCGCCAGTTCGCCGGGCTCGAAGCGCTCTCTGAAGCCTTCGGCCCAATCCAGCTCCGGTTGCAGGCCCAGATCGGCCAGGGCCACACTGCCGGCAACGTCGGGAGTAGTCAGCTCGCGCGGCTCAGGTGCCAGCTCAGGCGCACGCCAGCGGCGCTGCATTTGCTTCCAGAAAGGAGTAAAGACCTGGTAGGGCTCGCCGTTGTCCTTTCGCAACTCCCAGGGTTCGAACAGCAGGCTGGCGCGAAGGCTCTCAACCTCAAGCTCGCGCTCGTTCAGTGCGCGCTTGATTGCCTTGTCGCGCTCAACCAACGCCGGTTCGTAAACCCGGTTCCAGTACACCGCGCAGGCGCCGGTGGACTCAATCAGGGCTTCGAGCTGCCCGGCGCTGTCGCCCGCCATCAGGTGCAGGCGACTGCCCCGATCGCGCAATCGCCGGTCAAGTTCGGCCAGGCTGTGATGCAGCCACCAGCGCTGCGCGCCACCGGGTGCCCAGCCGCCTTCCGCCTCGGGGTCATGGATAAACAGCGGCAACACCCGGGCATGCCTGGAACGTGCATGATCGAGGGCGGGGTTGTCCGCCAGGCGAAGATCCCGGCGGAACCAGACGATAGCAAGGTCACTCATGACGCAAAGATGACCGGCAGGCTGTCAAGCGCCGGTGAATCAGCCGTTGTTCCCACTACCTTGACGACGCGCCTGGCGATTCACGTCGGAGCGTTTCTGCTCCAATGCCTCGAGGTAACCGGGCTCCAACTCGGTTACGTATTCACCGCTGAAACAGGACGTATCAAAGCCTGCCAGTTTCTCGTTCTTGCCCATCACCGCATCAACCAGCGCGTCGAGATCCTGGTAGATCAATCGATCGGCGCCAATCAGCCGGGCCACCTCCTCCTCGCTACGGCCCGAGGCAATCAATTCGCTGGCGGCCGGCATATCGATGCCATAGACATTCGGATAGCGCACCGGCGGCGAGGCCGAGACCAGATAGACTTTCTTGGCGCCAGCTTCCCGCGCCATCTGAATGATTTGCTTGGACGTCGTGCCGCGGACGATGGAATCGTCGACCAGCAGCACGTTCTTGTTGCGAAATTCCAGCGGAATGGTGTTGAGCTTGCGCCGCACCGAACGGGCACGCTCCTCCTGACCGGGCATGATGAAAGTTCGACCGATGTAGCGGTTTTTCATCAGCCCCTCGCGGTACTTGACGCCGAGCCGGTGCGACAGGGGCAGGCAAGCCGTGCGGCTGGTATCCGGCACCGGAATGATGACGTCGATGTCATGGTCGGGCCAGTCACGCAGGATCTTTTCAGCCAGCGCCTCGCCCATGCGCAGACGCGCCTTGTAAACCGACAGGTCATCGATCATGGAATCGGGCCGGGCGAAGTAGACATACTCGAACAGGCAGGGCGTGTGCGGCATCGCCAGGGTGCTGACCCGCCGATGCAACTGGCCGTCCATGGTCACGAGAATACTCTCGCCGGCGGCCAGGTCGGAGACCAGCTCAAAACCGAGGATATCGAGAACCACCGATTCGGAGGCGACGATATATTCCTCGCCTTCTTCAGTTTCGCGTCGGCCCAGCACTGCCGGGCGAATTCCATGTGGGTCACGGAAGGCCAACAGCCCCACCCCGGCAATTACGGCAACCGCTGCATAACCGCCCCGACAACGACGGTGAACACCATCGACGGCGTCAAACACGGCGCGTGCCAGGCCCGGCCCCGATGCCCCGACCAGCGGACGAGCGAGTTCATGGGCCAGACAGTTCAGCAGCACCTCGGAATCCGATTCGGTATTGATGTGGCGATGGTCCTCGGCGAACAGCTCGGCACTAAGGCGTTCCGAGTTGGTCAAGTTACCGTTGTGGCCGAGCGAAATGCCCAGCGGCGAATTGACATACATCGGCTGGGCTTCGTCCGGTCGGTCACAGCCGGCCGTCGGATAGCGCACATGGCCAATGCCAATTTCACCGGTCAATCCCGACATCGAGGCTTCGCCGAAAACATCGCGGACCAACCCGATTCCGCGCGCCGAGCGCATCCGCCCCTGGTCAAGGGTGGTCATGCCCGCGGCATCCTGGCCGCGATGCTGGAGAATGGTCATCGCATCGTACAACCTTGCCGCAACAGGGCTTCGGCCAAAGATTCCCACGATTCCACACATTAGATTTCTGACTCCACGGTCGTCGCTGAGGCGTCCAGATGGGCCTGCAGCGTTTCAGGAAAATGCGCGACGGCCCACACGGCCAGTCGCTCGAATTCTGGCAGCAGGCGAGACTCCTGCCACCAGGGATCGCCCGGAAAAGGCGTCAGGCGGGCGATGATTACCGCCACGATCACCAGCGCGAGGCCTCGCACCGCGCCGAACAGGCCACCAAGCAAACGATCGGTGCCGCTCAGGCCGGTACTCTTGACCAGTCGACCCAGCAGATAGTTGCACAGCCCACCTACCACCAGAACCAGAACGAACACACCCACAAAAGCGATGATCCAGCGCGCCGACGGCATTTCGATCCAGACCGACATGCGCTCCGACAGCCCCCCGGCGGCATACAGAGCGGCATAAATGGCTGCGAACCACACCAGAAGCGAGAAGGCCTCGCGGATAAAACCGCGAAACAGGCTGACCAGGGTGGAAACCAGCAGTACAGCCAGGATCACCAGATCGGCAGTCGCCAGACCCTGACTCACGGATGAGACACCACGATGCCATCCTGGCCCGTCATGTCCCGAAGTTGAAGTAGACGGCGCTCGGCATCTGCGCGGCTGCCGACCGGACCGATTCGGACGCGCCAGATCGTGCGCTGCCCACTCCGGTCTTCAATGGTCAATGCGACAAACCCGGCCTCTTCCAACTGACTTACCAGGCGGTCAACGTTGTCCCTTGCCGAAAATGAGCCCACCTGAACGGCGTAACCGGCCTCGACACTGCCTCCACCCGCAATCACGGAGGCAGGCAGTGGCTCATGCACTACAACGGGCTCGACGCCAGTCACAGTCTGGCGAATCTGGGCAGCAGCCTGGTCGGCGGCCGATCGGCTGGCATACGGTCCGGTGCGAACCCGATGCAAGCGGGCCTCTGCCCTGACCAGCGGGTTGATATGCGCCTCGTGACCCAGTCGGTCGAGTTGCTGGACGGTTTGCTCGGCCGATTCGATGGCACCGAATGTCACCACCTGCACCAGCCAGACTGGCTCATCACTCGTCGCCATCGAGGGCGGCTCGACCGGAATCGCCTCAGCCGCGGGTGGTTCAGTCGCCGCAGGAGTGGTTTCAACGCCCGGCTCAGGATCGGCTTCCACGGCCGGCGCCGGCTCTGAATCGGCCTCTCCAGCAGGCTCATCCAGCGTTTCCGGCTCGATCGCGGGCTCTGCCGGGGCAAGTTCGGCTGGCGTCTCCGGCGGGCGAATCTGTTCGGGCTCCTCCTGATCCGGCTCGCGGTCCAGCAGATCAATCGCGTCGCCGACATCAGCACGACTGCGATCACTTGACGGGAGAGGGTCACGTTCGCTGGGCAAGCCGCTGCCGCTGCGCGAGGGCTCCGGCTGAAGCGCCAGACGGCGAATCGGCTCCCGCTCTGCAGCCGGCTGGGGAAGATCGAGCGTCACCGGCTGTTGCTGGGGACGGTCCTGCGGGCCGTCAAACAACATTGGCACGAAAATGACGGCCAGCGCGATCAGAATCGTGGCGCCAATCAGGCGCTGCTTCAAAACCTTGTCCATTGCGTTCTATCCGAGCGTTTGGATGACAGGCCAGGCTTCGGCAACCGTGTGAAAGGATCCAAATACAACGACCCGATCACCGTCCCCTGCCAGGTTACGTGCATGTTTCAGCGCTTCAGCCACCGATTCTAACGCCTCAACCCGTCCCCCGACACCCGCACGCTGCAAGGCCGCCTGAATTTCCGCTGCCTGGCGACCGCGTGGACCGGCCAAAGGGGCCACCAGCCAATCGCTGAAGCTCGCGTCCAGGGAGCGTGCAATCGGCTCGACGGGCTTGTCACTCAGGGCTGAGAATACCGCCACACTGCGCCGACCTTCGGTGTTAGGTCCCAGGGCGCTGGCCAACAAACGAGCAGCCGCAGGATTGTGGGCTACATCCAGAATCATCTCCGGACAATGGGATACGGTTTGCAGTCGCCCGGGCACGTAGGCCTCGCGCAAGGCCGCCGCGGCCTGGTCGTCGTCGATGGCCCAGTCCGATCCCAGGCATGCCCAGGCAGCCAGGGCGCAAGCAGCGTTTCCAACCTGCCAAGGGCCGGCCATGGCCGGATCCGGTAACCATTGGCGCTGCCCGGGAAGCGTCAACACGAAGCCATCAGACCGGCGTCGCCAACGGAAGTCCCTGCCCGCCTGCCAGTATCGGCAACCAATGGCCGCAATGTCCTCGCGCAATCCGTCGGGCAAACGCTTTTCTCCCACCACCAACGGGCGCCCCGCCCTTGCCACCGCGATTTTTTCACGCCCGATGGCCAGCCTCGTCCGGCCCAGCCATTCGGTGTGGTCCAGTCCAATCGACGTCAGGACAGCCACATCGGCATCCAGGGCGTTGACCGCATCCAGCCGCCCGCCCAGTCCGACCTCGAGCAGCAACAAATCGGCGGTACTTTGCTCCGCCAGGCAAAAGGCGGCCAAGGTAATCTGCTCGAAGTAACTCAGATAGTCATCACCGCGGGCCTGCTCGACACGATCCAGCGCGGACACAATGTCGGCGGCGGCTGCCGGACTCCCATCAAGACGCATGCGTTCAGCAAAGGACACCAGGTGCGGTGAGGTGTAAGCGAACACGGGGCGGCCTGCCTGCCTGGCAAGGCTTTCAAGGAAAGCGATAACCGACCCCTTGCCGTTGGTACCGGCTACCGTGATGATGCGTCGCCGGCCAAGATCCAGCGCCAAACGTTCCTGCACCCGGCGAACCCGCTCCAGGCCCAGTTCAATGCGGGTCTCCGGGCTGCGCGCCTCCAGGCGACCCAGCCACTGGTCGAGGGCGCGCTGGCTCAAGAAGTTTTAGTCAGACTGGCCGGAGGGCGGTGGGGCGTCGGCATTCGATGCAGCGGAAGATTCGCCGTCAATCGATTCGGCAGCACCGTCAACTTGATCAGCTGACATCCACTCACCCTCCCGTGCTGCAGGCGCACGACCGCTCAGCATCATGGACAACAGCAGATGGACTCGCTGTCGCAGCTCTCGACGGTCAACGATCTGGTCGATGGCCCCTTTTTCGAGCAGAAACTCCGAGCGCTGGAAACCTTCCGGCAATTTTTCGCGCACGGTTTGTTCAATTACGCGCGGCCCGGCAAACCCAATCAGCGCGTTAGGCTCGGCCAGATTGATATCGCCCAGCATCCCGAGGCTGGCCGAAACTCCCCCTGTCGTGGGATGGGTTAGCACGCAAATATAGGGCAGGCCCTGCTCGGCCATGCGCGCCAGTCCGGCCGACGTCCGCGCCATTTGCATCAGGGAAAACAGGCCTTCCTGCATCCGCGCGCCGCCCGATGCGCAAAAGCACACGAGCGGCAGGGACTCGGCCAGACACAAATCGACGGCCGCCATGAAACGATCGCCAACGACCGAGCCCATCGACCCGCCCATGAAGCGAAAGTCAAAGGCAACGGCGACCAATGGCAAACCGAGTACTTCACCGCGCAAGGCAACCAAGGCGTCGGTCTCGCCGGTAGCCTTCTGAGCTGCCGAGATCCGATCGCGGTATTTCTTGGTGTCGCGGAAGCGCAACACGTCTTCAGGCCCAAAGCTCGCGCCCAATTCCGTTTTCTGCCCGTCATCCAGAAAAGCGTCCAATCGTTCGCGGCCCGTCAGACTCATGTGATGCGAACACTTGGGACATACGTGCAGGTTTCGCTCAAGCTCCGGCTGGTAAAGCACCGCGTCGCAAGACTTGCACTTGGTCCAAAGTCCATCCGGCACACGGCGACTTTTGCCACCATCGGTGCGAATGCGCGCGGGCATCAGTTTCTGGAACCAGCTCATTGTCAGACCGCTGCCTTTTTCATTCGAGAAGAAGCGACATTGTCCATGGCCTCGCGCACCGGAG
Source organism: Gammaproteobacteria bacterium (assembly GCA_003567685.1). Classification (GTDB taxonomy): domain Bacteria; phylum Pseudomonadota; class Gammaproteobacteria; order Xanthomonadales; family Wenzhouxiangellaceae; genus Wenzhouxiangella. Next base: position 12,896 of record PWYW01000073.1, on the reverse strand, counting down.
CAAGGTAGTCTCGAACTTCCTTGACCGCCGCCTCCTTGCTGTCGCAGCTATCCAGGCGATCAACCAGCGCCGAGCCGATCACCACGGCATCGGCGGTTTGCGCCACGGCAGCAGCCTGTTCAGGACCACGAATGCCAAAACCCACGGCTACCGGCAGGCGTGTTCGGTCACGCACTTTCTCAACCATTGGGGCCAGTGAAGTGACGTCCAGCGACGCGGCTCCGGTGACGCCTTTGATTGAAACGTAGTAGACAAACCCGCCGGCCAGCCGCGCGGCATGGTCCAGTCGGCTTTCAGTGGTGGTCGGTGCCACCAGGAAAATCTGGTGCAGGCCCTTGCTGGCCAGCAGGCGCTTGAGCTCATCCGCTTCGTCCGCCGGACAGTCCACCACCAGGATGGCATCCACGCCGGCCTCCGCAGCGTCGGCGGCAAAACGTTCGGCGCCGCGACGTTCAATCGGGTTCAGGTAACCCATCAGGATCAAGGGTGTCTGCTCATCCTTCTGGCGGAAAGACCGTACCATGTCAAGCACATGATCAAGCCCTGTTCCATGCTCCAGCGCCCGAGCGCAGGCATTCTGGATGACCGGCCCGTCGGCCATGACATCGGAAAAGGGCATGCCGAGTTCGACCAGATCGGCTCCGGCCTCTACGGCGGCATGAAGAATATCCACGCTGAAATCCGGGTGCGGGTGGCCCGCCGTCACATAGGGAACCAAGGCAACACGGCCCTGGGCGTCAAGTTCGGCGAATCGACGATCAATGCGGTTCAAAACGTTATTCCTTCCACTTCAGCCACGGTGTTGATGTCCTTGTCGCCGCGACCGGACAGGTTGATCAGGACCAGTTCGTCCGACGGCAGTTCGGCCGCCAGTTTCATGCCATAGGCAATGGCATGGGCCGTTTCCAGCGCCGGCATAATGCCCTCGCTGCGCGTCAGCGCATGGAAGGCCTTCATCGCTTCTTCGTCAGTAATGCCAACGTACTGAGCCCGGCCACTGTCTTTCAGCCAGGCATGTTCCGGGCCTACCCCCGGGTAATCGAGGCCCGCCGATACCGAGTGGGTATGACGAATCTGACCCGCTTCATCATCGAGCAGGTAGGTTCGACTGCCGTGCAAGACACCCACCCGACCGGCACACAGGCTGGCCGCATGCTCTTCGCCCGACAGGCCTCTGCCGGCCGCTTCGACGCCATACATATCGACATCACGGTCTTCAATGAAGGGATGGAAAAGGCCGATGGCGTTCGAGCCACCACCCACGCAGGCAACCAACGCCTTGGGCAGTCTGCCGTACTGTTCGATCATTTGCGCGCGCGCTTCGCGGCCCACCACCGCGTTGAAGTCCCTGACCATGGCCGGATAGGGATGCGGGCCCGCCACCGTTCCAAGAATGTAAAAAGTATCGTCGACGTTGGTTGTCCAATCGCGCATGGCCTCGTTCAAGGCATCCTTCAGCGTGCGCGATCCAGCTTCGACGGCCACCACTTCGGCACCGAGCAGCTTCATGCGGAAGACATTGATCGACTGCCGGCGAACGTCCTCGGCACCCATGTAGACCACGCACTCCATGCCCAACCTTGCAGCGACGGTAGCCGATGCAACGCCGTGTTGGCCCGCCCCGGTTTCAGCAATCACGCGCTTTTTCCCCATGGCGCGAGCCAGCAGGCCCTGGCCGACGGTATTGTTGATCTTGTGCGCGCCGGTGTGATTGAGATCCTCGCGCTTGAGAATGATCTGCGCGCCACCCACCTGCCGGGTCAGATTTTCTGCCAGATAGAGGGGTGAGGGGCGACCAACAAAATGCGCCAGATCGCGATCGAACTCGGCCATGAAGTCGGCATCGGCAAGGTATCGGCGCCAAGCCTGATCCAGCTCTTCCAGCGCCGGCATCAGGGTTTCGGAGACAAAGCGTCCACCGAAGATGCCAAAGTGCCCCGAACGATCGGGCAAGGCGGGAGAGAAATCAAGCGTAGAAGCCGTTTTAGCCATTTCGTATTGCCTTCATGAACTGATTGATGAGATTACCATTTTTGATGCCGGGTGCGGTTTCAACACCGCTTGAAACATCCACCGCCGGAGGCTGCAGACGTTCGATGGCCCGGGCCACGTTATCCGGAGCCAGCCCTCCGGCAAGGATCCAGGGTCGGCTCAGTTTGGGCACTGTGGACCAGTCGAAGATTTCACCAGAGCCTCCCAACTGACCCGGTGCGTGCGAGTCAAGCAGCAGCGCATCAGCTGCGCCATACGTCTCGAAGGGTACAGCGCCCTGTTTCATGGCCAGCGCCTTGATCCACGGCCGACCGTAACGCTGACAATCGTTCGGCGACTCGTTGCCGTGGAACTGCAGGCAGTCCAGAGGAACTGCGTCGAGCACATCTTCTACGCGAGCCGACTCGGCATCCATGAAAAGACCGATTTTCTGGATAAAGGGCGGCAAGGCGCGGCAGATCGTCAGGGCCTGGTTGGTATCAACGGCGCGCTTGCTGGCCCCGACAAACACCAGGCCAATCGCATCTACCCCGGCTTCGGCACAAGCCAAAGCGTCTTCGACGCGCGTTATTCCGCAAATTTTCACCCGGGTGTAGGACATGTCAGCGTCGATCAGTTGGCAGGAAAACCAGGCTCTCGATGAATCGGCAATTCCGGATAATCGGGGTAGTAGGCGGCAACAAACGTCAAACCGTCGGACGGGGCCGTGATGCCGGCCTTGGTCCTGTCCCTGGCGGCAAGAACCTCGGCCGCCCATTCCGGTGGACGCTTGCCTTGCCCGATAGCAATCAGGACACCCGCGATATTCCTGACCATATGGTAGACAAACGCGTTGGCCTTAATGTCAATGATGACTTCATCGCCCTGGCGTTGAACGGTCAAGTCGGTTATCTCACGCACGGGTGAGCGTGCCTGGCAGCCCACCGCGCGAAAGCTGCTGAAGTCATGCTCACCGAGCAAGAAACGGGCACCACTTTGCATGACCTGCGCATCCAGCGGATGGCGAATCCACGCTACGCGCCCCCGCTCGAGTGCAGGCCGCACCCAGCGGTTGAGCATGCGATAGCGATAGCGGCGGGCCCGAGCGGAAAAACGGGCGTGAAAATCGGCGTTGACCGGTTTCACCCAAAGCAGACTTGCACCAGGGTGCAGGCAAGTATTGCTGCCAAGCACCCAGGCGCGCTCGCTACGCTCGGCGGTGGTGTCGAAATGAATAACCTGGCATCGGGCGTGGACGCCGGTGTCCGTCCGGCCGGCGCAATGAACGGTGATGGGATGAGCAGCGACCTGGCTCAGGGCATTTTCGACGCAGGCCTGCACGGTTGGGCTCTGGCGTTGGCGTTGCCAGCCATAAAAACCCTGGCCATCGTACTCGACACCGGCAGCAAACCGCCGATGCCCGATTTCAGCCGGCGGCACCGCCAGCTAGCCTTGAAAACCGACCGGAGGATGCCCGGACGGCACCGACCCCGATCTTCGCAAAAGGCCGGATGCCGCGCGGGCTCCCGGAGACTGGCCTGATTTCATGGCTCTCCAGACTGACCTACCAGCGCTTACAGGTCTTTCAACAATTTTCGCGCTTCAGCTCGCATGGAGGCCGAGCCGCCGGCATCAATCTCTTCAAGCAGGGTACGTGCCGACTCAGGATCTTCCATGGCGAGGTAGGCTCGGGCAAGGTCCAGCTTCACTTCGGCATCATCGTCGTTGAGACTGCCATCCCCGTCACCAAGGACCTCATCGACAGGGTCATCGGCGCTGTCGTCAGCATCGGCCAGCGGCTCTGCATCAACTTCAGGGTCGGCAATATCTTCAAGTGTTTCATCCGACTCCTCAGCGCGCAGGAACGCTTCCAGCTCATCTTCCGCGGCACCGGCATCCGACGGCGCCGCCTCACCATCTGCTGCCAACTCGCTACGCTGGTCATCATCGGCAGAAATCATGTCGTCTTCGAAAGAGACAACCTCATCTTCCTCACCTTCGCCCGGCACGGTTTCGACCTGGCTACTGAAGGAGAAATCGAGGTCAAGATCATCTGAAGTCTCTGCGGCCTGATCATTGGCTTCTCGAGAATCAGGCGTTGCAGCGATGTCATCCGGCTCGGGCTGTTGCTCATCATCCAGCGTGAAAACCGGGTCGTCATCATCGCTGGAGGCGTCATCGAGAGAATCCCCATCCGCCGAAGGCTCCGGATCCAGACGATCGGCCAGCACCGCCAAATCGGTATCTTCGTGGTCGACCGGATCCAGCAACTCTTCATCCGGGTCGTCGTCGCCACTGACGTCATCGGAACCTTCTTCATCGCCATTATCGCCATCATCGCGGTCATCGGACGCGGCGTTATCCTGATCCAGAAGGCCGAGCATGTCCCGGGTCTGATCATCAAGACCATCATCGGGATCACCCTCTCGGATTTCCTCTTCAGGCGGCATCAGCAAAGGATGATGCGGAGCGTACTCAGCGGCCAGAATCAGCGCCGCTTGCCACTCGTCGGCCTCTTCATCGGCGACGTTGGTATACATATCATCCAGGGCATCATCGAAACCAACCGCCCCGTCGCGTTCGCCGAGGGCGTGCAGCAGCGCCAGGTGCGCTGTCAGGTTGGCCGGATCCGCGGCAACCTGCTCACGCAGCCTGGGTACGTCAGTAGCCGTGCCGGCAGCAGCCGACCCTTCATCGCGACTGCTGCGGCGCTTGAGCATCACGACCAGAATCAATACAAGCAGGATAATGAATGCCAGCACCAGCCAAACCCAGACGGGCACCCCGCCAGACCTTTCTGTCGCCGGTGCCGCAGGCGATGGCTCGGCAACCGCCACCTCATCGGATTCGGGCAAAGCATCACCGGCAGCCGACTCGTCGCCCGACTCCAGGCGGGTTTCCGGAGCCGTGGCTTCCTGCGAGTCCGCATCAGTAACCAGTTCACTCTCCAAATCGCGGAAATAGGCTGCCACTTCATTGCCGTCTACCGCTGTTTCGGCGACGTCGGCTTCAGCCGCGGCCGCTTCGCGAGCGAGACGCGACTCGCGGAGGCGTGTTTCAAGTAACGCCATTTCCTCATCAGCAACGGCCAGGCCCGCCGCCTCTCGCGATTCAATGGCCTCGCGAATTCGTCCAATGTCCGACCAGAAAGATCGATCAGCATCAGGGTCAGCCAGCAGTTGGTCTTCAAGACCGTCCAGACGCGCCGATGCCCGGGTCATTTCCGCCTCGGTCGCGGCAGAGCCATCATCGGCCATCTCACCTTCCGGCGGAACCACTTCAAGCCGATGTACCGTTTCAACCGGGGGCTCTGCAGGCGCTTCCGTGCTTCGCTCAGTGAGGACTTCGGGAACTGCTGCTTCGGTCACCACCGGCACTTCGGTCCCCTGCGGGCTGCGTTGCCATGCCTGCATCTGAGCCGCCATGCGACGGTCGGCCTCGCGCGCATCCAGCGCCTGAACCTCTCCCAGCTCGGGCATTTCCAAAACCGCGCCTCGCAGCAAGCGGTTGACGTTGCCGTCGACGAATGCCTGCGGATTGCGATCCCGAATGGCCAGCATGACCTGGTTCATGGTGAGATTGGTGTCGGGGCGCCAGGCGTAGGCGATACTCCAAAGGGTTTGTCCAGCGGCGACGGAGGTCGTTGACGGCCGACTGACCGGCGTTTCAGAGGCGGCCTGTTCAACCGCGGAAGGCTCTACCGCCGGTGTTTCGGCAACCTCGGGCTCGTCACGTGGCGGCTCGGCAGGACGCGCAGCGGGTGCCGCCGGCTGGGCAGGCTCCGGCCGCGCAACCGGGGGCGTTTCGGTCGCGGTTTCTGCCGGCCGATCGGCTTGCTCCTCCGAATCACGTCGCACCCTGGCTGGCGGCGCGATATCGAGCGTTGGCGGATCGAGGAATAATGTGTATTCCCGCAATACGCGACCGCCCGACCAGCGAGCGTCCACCAGGAACTGGATCACCGGTTCATTGACTGCTCGACGCGTTCGAACTCGCAATACAGGCGGATCGACTCGCCGATCCACCGAAAGATCAAGGCCCAGCGCAAGGGAATCCGACGGCACGCCGAGTCGCTCATGGTCGCGGACACTGGCCGGCATCACCGTCAGGCTGTCCAGAGCGCGCTGATCGGCATCAACCAAACGTATTCTCAAATCCAGTGGCTGGCCAAGAAAGGAATCCACTCGAGCCTCGCCCAAGCCGAGGGCTTGCAGCGGTCCCATCGGCAGGGCCAATAGCAGACCGGCCACCAGGCCGAGCACCATCATTTTTGTGGTCAAAAGTCGCATGAACGCCGGCACCCTCTCAAGGCAAGTTGCGTGAATTCATGCGAGTATACCAATCACTTCAGATAATGCGAACCGGGGCACGGGACCTTCGGCGCGGCGCGGGCCCGTGGAGCATCCTGTCGATCAGCTGATCAGGCGCTCGGCAATCTGGACCGCATTCAAGGCTGCGCCCTTTCGCACATTGTCTGCGACCACCCAGAATGACAACCCTTGCGGATGACTGAGATCACGGCGCAGACGACAGATCGAGACTGCGTCCTCGCCGGCGGCGTCCGTCATCGGAGTGGCCAGATCGCTACCATCGAGCATACGCACACCCGGGGCATTGCGAAGCAAATCAGCCACTGCGGCCACTTCAATCGGGTCCCGGGTCTCGAGATGAACCGCCTCGCCATGGCCGATGAACACCGGAACGCGCACCGCCGTGGCATTGACCGCAATCGCGTCGGTGTCGAGAATCCGCCGGGTTTCTCGGTGCATCTTCATCTCTTCGCGGGTATAGCCGTTGTCTTCAAAGACATCAATGGCCGGAATCACGTTGAAGGCAATCGGGTGACTCAGCACCTTGGGTTCGGGATCACGGAAGTTGAAACGATCGGCAGCCTGGCGGCCCAATTCTTCCATCGCCGACTTGCCGGCACCCGACACCGACTGATAGGTCGCCACGTTGATGCGGGTAACGCCCGCCGCCCGATGAATGGGCGCAATGGCCAACAGCATCTGGATGGTCGAACAATTCGGATTGGCGATGATCCCCTGCTCGAAGTTATCGATCAACTCACCGTTGACCTCCGGAACGATCAGCGGGCAATTCGGGTCCATGCGGAAGTGCGAGGTATTGTCGATCACCACGCAACCCGCTGCGGCTGCCCGTGGCGCATGCTTGGCTGAAATGCTGCCGCCGGCGGAAAACAGGGCGATATCCCAGCCCTTGAAATCAAAGGTTTCCAGGTCATCAACTACCAGCGACTTGCGGCCGAAGGACACTTCCTTGCCGACCGACCGACTGCTGGCCAGGGCGGCGACTTCGCTGACCGGGAATTTGCGCTCGGCCAGGATATCCAGCATCACTTCACCAACCGCACCGGTGGCACCGACCACCGCTACCCGATATCCATCGTTCTTTTTGATCATTGTGTCTTGATAACCTTGGGTTTGAGTCAAAGGACTGGCCAATGACCTTTAGGCAGCCCGGCCAAAAAACAAGCCTCGCCACTGCGTTATGACAGGACTCGTGCCGACCAGGCTCAATCGACCCGGTTCGCCAGGCGGTTAAGGAATGCGCGGCGTTTGCTCGGGCACGTCACCGCATTGGGCCCGGTGCAACAAGACGTGATCCATCAAGGTCAAGGCAAGCATCGCCTCGACAATCGGGATGGCCCGGATACCGACACAAGGGTCATGGCGACCGGTCGTGATGATCTCGCAGGGCTTGCCATCAACATCAACCGTCTTGCCCGGCAACCGCAGCGACGAGGTGGGCTTGAAGGCGACCGACAACTCGACCGGCTGGCCGGTGGAGATGCCACCCAGGATGCCGCCGGCGTGGTTCGACAAGAACCCCTCGGGCGTGATTTCATCGCGGTGCTCAGTGCCCTTCTGGGCGACGGAATCAAACCCTGCGCCGATGTCCACGCCCTTGGTCGCATTGATGCTCATCATCGCCGCCGCCAGGTCGCCATCAAGCTTGGCATAAACCGGCGCACCCAGCCCCACCGGCACGCCGGTTGCCCGCGCCCGCACCAGCGCCCCGACTGAATCACCGGACTTCCACAGCGCTTTCATGTACTCCTCAAGGGCTGGCACACGCGAGGCATCCGGGCAGAAAAACGGGTTTTGATTGATTGCGTCGGCATCGAACTGATCATCACAGACCTGGTCGCCCAGGCGGGACAACCACCCGGTGATTTCAATGCCGAATTGCTGCTTGAGGTATTTGCGCGCCAGCGCACCGGCGGCGACCCGCATGGCGGTTTCGCGCGCCGACGAGCGCCCGCCACCCCGGTAATCACGCAGGCCGTATTTGTGGTGATAGGTGTAATCGGCATGGCCCGGCCGGAACTGCGCGGCAATCTTGGTGTAGTCCTTCGAGCGGGCATCGCTGTTGTAGATCAGCAAGCTGATTGGCGTGCCGGTGGTCTTGCCCTCGAAGAGGCCCGACAGGATCTGAACGTCTTCGGCTTCCTTGCGCTGCGAGGTCCAGCGGCTCTGGCCGGTGGCCCGCCGCATCAACTCGGCACGGATCTCTTCCGGCGTGATAGCCAGCCCCGGCGGGAAACCGTCGATCACGCAGCCAATCGCCGGCCCGTGACTTTCGCCAAAGGTGGTGACGGTCAACACACGGCCAAAGGAATTACTCATGGAGGCTCACAGATTCGAGTAGTTGGGTCCGGAGCCGCCTTCCGGCGTCACCCAGTTGATGACCTGGTAAGGGTCGGCAATGTCGCAGGTCTTGCAGTGGACGCAGTTGGCCGCATTGATCTGGATCCGCTTGCCCGCCTCGTCCTCGACCACCTCGTACACATTGGCGGGACAAAATCGGGTGCATGGGTTGCCGTATTCCTCTTCACAGCGGGTGAAGCAGATGTCCGGCTCGACGATCTTCAAGTGAATCGGCTGGTCTTCGTCATGGGCCGTGGTGGCGAAATACACCGAGGCCAGACGATCGCGCGGCGGCAGCTCGCGATCGACCCAGTCGTAGTCGAAACTGCCCTCCTCCAGCCGACGGTACTGTTCGTGGTCGGCATGGTTGCGCAGCGTTCGCGGCAATTTGCCGGCGGTGGCCGTTTCGATGGCCGCCGTGGTCATGCCGCGCCACAGGCCCTTGTTGAAGCCGGGCCGGATATTGCGCACCTTTTTCAGCTCGGCAACAATATCCGAGCCGCGCAGGCGGGCATCAAAGCCTTCGCTGGTCAGCGTCTCGGCCAGATGTTCGCCGGCCAGAATGCCCGACTTCATCGCCTGGTGAGTACCCTTGATCTTGGGCACGTTAAGCAGCCCGGCCGAGTCACCAATCAGCAACGCGCCGGGCATTTCAACCGTGGGCAGTGACTGGTAACCGCCTTCGGAAATGGCGCGTGCACCGGCAGACAGGATTTCACCGCCGTCCAGCAACTCGCGCATCATCGGGTGGTGCTTGAACTGCTGGAACGCTTCGAAGGGCGTAAAGTTCGGGTCTTTATAGTCGAGGGCGCAGACAAAACCCACCGCCAGGCGGTTTTTGTCGAGATGGTAGACGAAGCTGCCGCCGTAAATCTGGTTGGGCAGCGGCCAGCCGACGGAATGCTGGATCTTGCCCGGTTGAACCCGGCCCTCCGGCAACTGCCAGAGCTCTTTCATGCCGATACCGTAAGTCTGCGGGTCGCAGTTGGCCGCCAGGTCGAACTGCTTGATCGCCCGCTTGGTGAGGTGTCCCCGACAGCCCTCGCCCAACACCGTTACGGCCGCGCGAATTTCAATACCCTGGACGTAGCTGTCCTTGGGGTTGCCCTGGCGATCCACGCCCATGTCGCCAATAATCACGCCCTGAACGGCGCCGGCTTCGTTGTAACTCAGATCGGCGGCTGCAAAGCCGGGAAACAGATCCACGCCCAGCGCCTCAGCCTGGGGTGCCATCCAGGCGCACATCGCGCCCAGCGAAACAATCACGTTGCCGTGATTGTTCTGCTGCGGCGGCGTCGGCAGCTTGCGCTTGCCGGTTTTCGACAGCCACAGGAACTCATCGTCACCGGCCTCCACGCAGATTGGCGGCGGCTGATCACGCCAGCCCGGCAACAAGGTATCCAGCGGCCCGGGCTCGATGACCGCCCCCGACAAAATGTGCGCGCCGATCTCCGAGGCTTTTTCAATGACGCAGACGTTGAGCTCGGCCTTGAGCTGCTTCAGCCGGATGGCGCAGGACAAGCCGGCCGGGCCGGCGCCAACGATAACAACGTCATACTCCATGATCTCGCGTTCAGACATAAATCAACCTTGCTGGTGGTGGGAGACCTGCTAGACAGGATCATCCGAATTTTAACCGATTGTTAAGACCAGGCCCGGCAAGCCAATGAGGAGGCTCATTCAAGTAATGGGGAAAGACTGAGCCACAAGGCGTCAAGCATCTTTGGCTGGGCTTGCTCGCTGGGGTGGATGCCATCGTCCATGATCATCCCCGGCTCGTCGAAGATGTCTTCGAGGAAAAATGGCAGCAGTTCCAGCCCGTACTGCTCGGCCAGGCGCGGGTAGACCGCCTCGAAACGCTGCAGATAGGCTGGACCCAGGTTGGCCGGCAGGCGTATCTGCATCAGGAAAACCTCAACCGAATGCGCCTGGGCGCGCTCGATGATGGCCGCCAGATTGCGTTCAAGCTGGGCAGGACTGAGCGCCCGAAGACCGTCATTGCCGCCCAGAATCAGCAGCAGCTGGCTGGGTTGATGCTCGTCAAGCAAGGCAGGCAGTCGCGCCAGGCCCCCGGCCGTGGTGTCGCCCGATATACTGGCGTTGACCACGCGCTTGTCGTCGGCCAGGCGCTCCGCCAGGCCATGCGCCCAGCCCGCTTCACGCGGCAGGTTATAAGCGTCTGACAGACTATCGCCCAGGATCAGGAGTACGGGCGTCGGCGACGACTGGCCGTCTGCGGCATCGGCATGGCCAACCGCCAGCAGCAGACACAACATCACGATTTTCACAAGCACCTTGGAAACAGGCATGGGATCTTCACCATCATCTTCTGGGAACACGATTCTAGACGCGCGGAGCGTGGGCTTTGCCGTCGATGCCCCCGGCGGCCGGCTCGTCATTCTGGACGATATCAGCCTGGCACTGGGAAAAGGTGAATCACTGGCCATCATCGGCGCCTCGGGTTCCGGCAAAACCACCCTGCTCGGCCTGCTGGCCGGCCTGGAACGGCCTTCTCAGGGCAGCGTCCAGCTCGACGGCCAGGCGCTGGAAGGCCTGGACGAGAATCAGCGCGCGCGACTGCGCAGACAGCGCGTCGGCTTCGTATTCCAGTCCTTCCACCTTCTGCCAAGCCTGACCGCACTGGAAAACGTGATGCTGGCGCTGGAGATTGCCGGCCTGGACGAGGCGCGGTCAAGAGCCCGCAAGGCGCTCGACCAGGTTGGACTGTCCCATCGGCTGGCTCACTACCCGCGCCAGATGTCAGGCGGCGAGCAACAGCGCGTCGCCATTGCCCGGGCCTTTGCCATCGACCCGGTCATCCTGTTTGCCGACGAGCCAACCGGCAACCTCGACCGGCGCACCGGCCAAAGCGTCGCCGACTTGCTGTTTGACATCAACCAGCGCCAGTGCACGGCGCTGGTGCTGGTCACCCATGACCCAGCCCTGGCCGCTCGCTGCGATCGCAGCCTGGAAATCGAAGACGGCCGGCTGCTGGCCCCGGCTGCCTGACCTCCGGCCATCCGAGTCCCGTCATGAACACACTGTCGCTGTCGTTTCGCTTGCTGTTCCGGCAATCCCGCTCTGGAGCCCTGGGGCTGCTGGCACTGGGCCTGGCCGTCGCCACCGCCGCGCTGGTCGCCGTTGGCTCGTTTACCGACCGGGTTGGACGCGCCCTGGAGCGCGAGGCCGGCGAAGCCTTGGCCGCCGACCTGGTGATTGCCGGGCGCGAACGCTTGCCATCGGCCATTATCGAGCGGGCCCGCGATGAAGGTCTGGCGACCGCCGAAACCGTCACCCTGAGCACCGCCGTCTTCGCGGGCGAAGACAGCCTGCTGCTGGACGTCAAGGCGGTATCCGCCGGCTACCCGCTGCGCGGCCAGCTTCGCCTCAGCGATCGTCTCGGTGGAGAGGCAGTCTCTTCCGCTGCCGTACCGGATCGCGGCCAGGCCTGGCTGGCACCCCAGGCCCTCCGTTCGCTGGACGCCAACGTGGGCGACTCGGTCGAGCTGGGTTTCGAGCAGCTCACCATTGACCGGGTATTGCTGTTCGAACCCGACCAGGCCGGTGGCGGCTTCCAGTTTGCCCCGCGCATGATGGTCAATCTGGAGGACCTGCTGGCCAGCGAACTGATTGGCGCCGGCACGCGGGCCCGTTATCGACTGCTGCTGGCCGGCGATCCTCGCGACCTGCAGCGCTTCCGCCAGTGGGCCGAAACCGAGTTGCCGCCGCAACAGCGCTTCCTGACCGTCGCCGATGCTGAAGATCAAACGGCCTTTGCCCTGACCCAGGCGCGCCGTTTCCTGGGCGTGGCGGCCTTGACCACGGTCATTCTGGCCGCCGTGGCCATTTTGCTGTCGGCGCTGCGCTTCGCCGCCGCCCAGCGCGATCTGGTAGCCCTTCTCAAGGCCTTTGGCGCCAGCGGCCGACAAATCATGCTGGGGCTGGGGCTGATGCTGATGTGGCTGGTTCTGGCTGCCGTGGTGCTGGGTGGCATCGCCGGCCTGATTGCCCAGGCCGCCATCGCCGCGATTCTTGCCGACCCCGAGGGCACGGCACTGCCGCCGGCCCGATTGCTGCCGGTACTGGCGGGCGGGTTGTTCACCGTCCTGCTGGCCGGCGGATTTGCCTTGCCCCCGCTGCTGGGCCTGCGCGACGTGCCGCCGATGCGCATCCTCAACCGCTCGCTGGATCGCCGGGTGGGTTTGCGCGGGCTGCTGTGGCTGTTTCCGATTGGTGGCGCGCTGGCCATTCCCG
>PWYW01000051.1 GCA_003567685.1 Gammaproteobacteria bacterium | reverse complement strand
GGCAGGTATTGCAGGTCGGGCAGCGGCGAGGCGTAGCGCTTCATCATGGCATCCTCGCTGCCGCTTTCTTCCATGGCCTGCCGGGTCTGGCGATCCAGTTCGGCCAGGTCCAGCAGCGGCAACTCGCGCCGGCGCAGACCCAGCCGATTGGCCAGCAGGGCCATCAACGACAAGGCCGGCAGCAACCAGCGCAGAACGGTCTTGATGTGCATCTTGCCGCGTCGACCCTGCGGCAGCATCGGTTCGATCAACACCAGCGATCGGCAGCGTTGCGGCTGTTCAGCAGCAAAGCGTATGGCCAGGTTGGCGCCCATGCAATGGCCACCAATGATGGCGCGTTCGAGACCTTCCTGGTCGAGCATGGCGGCCAGGTCGTTGATCCAGTGCCGGCTGGTCAAGCGCCCGCGATAGACCGACTGTCCATGGCCGCGCAGGTCAGGACAGAGCAGGGCGCAGCCGTCGGGGCGTTGCAGTCGATCGGCCAGCTCGCTCCAGCGACTGCCGTTGCTGGCCAGGCCATGACACAGCACCAGCGCCGACGATGGCTGCTCTGGTCCCCAACGGCGATAGGTCATGTCGTTGACCCGGGCGAACTGCACGGTGTTGTTCACCCTGATGTTCCCCGTCGCCAGCGGAAGAAACGCTCGGCCCAGCGCAACGCGGCCTCGGGCTTGTTGGCTTTTTTCCATTCGCCGGCGGCGTATTTGTTGGCCTCGGCCCAGGTGGGGTAGGCATGGATGGTGGACAGAATCTTGTTCAGCCCCAGACCGTGCTTCATGGCCAGCACAAACTCCGGCAGCATTTCACCGGCGTGTTCGGCCACGATGGTCACGCCCAGAATACGGTCCTTGCCTTGTTCCGTCAGTACCTTGACCACGCCATGGGCATCGTCATCGGCAATGGCTCGATCCAGATCATCAATGCCGTAGCAGGTGACCTGAATGTCCATGTCCTGCTCGCGCGCTTCGGCCTCGGTGAGGCCAACCCGGGCAATTTCCGGCGAGGTATAGGTGACGCGCGGAATCACCCGGTAGTCGGTCTTGAATGACCAGAACGGGCTGATCAGGGCGTTCACTGCGGCCGACCAGGCTTGATGAGCCGCCACGTGAGTGAACTGGAACGGCCCGGTGGCATCGCCGCAAACGTAGATATTGGGGAAGTTGGTGCGCTGGAATCCATCGGCTTCAATGCGTTTTGACGCATCCAGACGAACCCCCAGCGCTTCCAGGCCGAAGCCCGAGACCCGGGCCTGACGCCCCACCGCCACCAGCAGCCGGTCAAACCGGTGTTTAAATTCCTGGCCGTCCTTTTCTGAAACCAGCGTGTTGCCGTTTTCCACCCGCAGTGCCTGATGGCCAAGACAAAGATCCACGCCGTCTTGTTTCATGGCCTCGGTCAGCGCTTGGCCGGCTTCGGGTTCTTCCTGCGCCAGCAAGTGGCCGGCCATTTCAATCACCGTGACGCTGGAACCCAGGCGAGCGAAAGCCTGGCTCAGTTCACAGCCAATCGGTCCGGCGCCCAACACCACCAGCCGTTCGGGCAGCGCATCAAGCGACCAAAGGGTATCGCTGGTCAGATAGTCGGTTTGGTTCAGTCCCGGAAGATCCGGCACCCGCGGCTCGGCGCCGGATGCCAGGACGATGGCTTTTCCGGTAATCACCCGGCCATCCACCTCGACTTGCCAGGGCGAGACCAGTCGGGCCGAGGATTCAATCACGTCTACGCCCATGCCGCGATAGCGCTCGGGCGAGTCGTGCGGTTCGATGCGTTTGATGGCGTCTTTTACCCGCGCCATCACGGCCTTGAAATCGACCGTCAGCGAGCGGGCTTCAAGGCCAAAACGATCCGCCCGGGCCGTTTCACTGCGCAAGCGGGCGGCGCGGATCAGCGCCTTGGAGGGCACGCAGCCGGTATTCAGGCAATCCCCGCCCATGGCGTGTTTCTCGATCAGGGCCACCCGTGCCTTGACGGTGGCGCCGATGTAGGCCGATACCAGGCCGGCGGCACCCGCGCCGATCACGATCAGGTTGTAATCAAATCGTTTGGGCTTTCGGTAGCCTTTGTATACCCGGCGGTTCTCGATCAGCCGCAGGGTCCAGCGCAGGATCAACGGCAGCAGGCCCAGCAGGGCAAATGCGCCGATCAACTCGATCGACAGCACGTCACCCACCGAATCGACCCGGGCCAGTTGGGTGCCGGCGTTTACGTAGACCACGGTGGCCGGCAACATGCCGATCTGGCTTACCCAGAAAAATGTCCAGGTGCGAATGGTGGTGAGGGCCATCACCAGGTTGATCAGCCAGAACGGAAACAGCGGCACCAGGCGCAGCGCCAGCAGGTAAAACGCCCCGTCTTTTTCCACGCCGCGGTTGATCGTATCCAGGCGCTTGCCGAAGCGTCGCTGGACGCTGTCCTTGAACAGGAAGCGGGCCGCCAGGAAAACCAGGGTGGCGCCGATGGTGCTGGCAAACGATACCGCCACGGTGCCGATCAACACCCCAAACAAGGCGCCACCGGCCAGAGTAAGCACGGCCGCGCCGGGAATCGACAGCGCGGCCATGACGATGTAGGCCAGCATGTAGATGGCCAGCATCAGCAGCAGATGGTCTTCGGTAAAGGCCTGCAACTGGTCGCGCCGTTGGCGCAGTTCCTCAAGGCTCAGGTACTGGCCCAGGTCGAAAACGAAAAATGCGACCAGGCCGGCAGCAAAGAGCGCGATAACAAGCAGTTTCAGAACGGCACGGCTGTTCATGGCAAGAATACGGGTAGGCTCGGCAGGGAAGACCCTGCGAGCATACCGTTTATTGCATGAGGTTTTGAGTGACGTTAGGGTTTGCGGGCCAGCAGGCGATCCCAGATGACCATCCCGGCGATCATCGCCAGCAGGTAGGGCAGGGCCTCGGCGGGGTTGATGGCCAGGGCGGCAAAACCCGGTCCCGGGCAGTAGCCGGTCATGCCCCAGCCAATGCCAAACAGCGCGGCTCCGCCCAGCAATTTCAGATCGGGTCGGGTCAGTTTGGGCCAGCCGAAGGCCTGGCCGCTGATGCTGGCCTGCATGCGTTTCGAGACGGCAAAGCCAATCGCGCTCACGCCAATCGCGCCCACCATGACCAGGGCCAGCGAGGGGTCCCAGGCGCCAGCCAGGTCGAGGAAGGCCAGCACTTTGTTGGGGTCGGCCATCATGGCCACGTAAAGTCCGGCACCAAACAGCAAGCCGGCGGCCAGTGCGATCAGGTTTTTCATGCCAAACCTCCAAGCCCGATCACGTGGCGGATGAGGTAAACGGTGACAAACGCCGTGGCCATGAACGTCAGCGTTGCCAACAGCCCGCGCATGGACAGGCGGGCAATGCCGCAGACGCCGTGGCCGCTGGTGCAGCCCGAGCCCATGCGGGTGCCGATGCCGACCAGCAGCGCACCGCCAATCAGCAGCCCCATCGGATAGCCACTGCGAACCTCGAACAGCCCGCCGGTGAGCAGGTGAACCAGCACGGCGCCACCGACGATGCCCAGCAGGAACAGCAGTCGCCAGCTGCGGTCGCCATCGGCAGCCTGAAAACTGAACAGGCTGCCGGCAATGCCGCTAATGCCGGCAACGCGGCCCATGCCCAACCAAAGCACCGTGGCCGACAGGCCAATCAGTGCGCCACCGGCCAGGGCCAGCCAGGGCGTGAACGATGCCCAATCAATGGTCATGATGAGTCCCTCGCCATGCGTTCTGGGTCACCCCGGAAAATGTTCAGCGGCACCTTGATGTAGCTGGTGCCATTGTCTTCGGCCGGCATCGGCTTGCCGGTGTTGATGTTCACCTGAACCGACGGAATGATCAGCTCGGGCATCGGCAGCGAGTCATCGCGTTGCTTGCGCATGGCCACGAAGTCCTCGCGCCGGGTATCGGCCTTGACGTGAATGTTGTCGCGCTTTTGCTCGCCAATCGTGGTCTGGTAGATGGGTTCCTTGTCTTCCGGCGGGTAGTCGTGACAGAGGAAGACCCGGGTGTCCTCCGGCAGTTGATACAGCTTCTGGATCGAGTCGAACAGTACGCCGGCGTCGCCACCCGGAAAATCACAGCGGGCGGTACCGAAGCGGGGCGCAAACAGCGAGTCGCCCACGAACAGCGCGTCGCCAATCAGGAAGCTGTTGGAGTCGGAGGTATGGCCCGGGGTGGCAATCACCCGGCCGGGCAGCGCGCCGATGGCAAAGGTGTCGCCGTCATCAAACAGGTGGTCGAATTGGCTGCCGTCGGTCCGGAACGCATCCGGCAGGTTGAACAACTCCTTGAAACGCTCCTGGACGGCGGTAATGCCGCGGCCAATGGCCACTGGCGCGCCCAGATGCTCCTGCAAATAGGGTGCGGCCGACAGGTGATCGGCATGGGCGTGGGTTTCCAGAATCCATTTCACGTCGAGTTGTTCCTTGCGAATGAACGCAAGCAGTTCGTCGGCGTAGTCGGTGTAGGTGCGGCCGGCGCGGAATTCAAAGTCCATCACCGGGTCGATGATCGCCGCTGCCTTGCTGCTGGAGTCCTGAACGATGTAGGACCAGGTGCCGGTTGCCGGGTGATGAAACGGCGTCACGACGGCCTTCGGCTGTGCGTTGTTCGAATGTTCAGTCTGCATGATCTGACCTCGTTGAGATTTCATTTGCAAATTAGTTTAGCAAATTCTAATATAGTGTCAATATCTGAATCTGCAACGTCTGGCGGAAAAGTGCCAGTGTTGTCCAAACTGGAGTTTTGCAACATGGAATGGATTGGCGCGATATTGATTGGCGTCGCCCTTGGGCTGTTTGGCTCGGGCGGGTCCATCGTGACGGTTCCGGTGCTGGTTTACCTGGTCGGTCAACCCGAAAAGGTCGCCATTGCCGGTTCACTGGCCATTGTCGGTGCGGTGGCGGCGCTGGGCGCCATCTCCTACCTGCGGCGCGGCCTGGTCGATTGGCGTTCGGTGCTGTGGTTTGGCGTGCCGGGTATTCTTGGCACGGTTGGTGGTGCCTGGCTGGCGGAATTCGTCAGCGGCCGTTTTCAGCTGGCGGTGTTTGCCCTGGTGATGGTGGTGGCTGCCTATGGCATGCTGCGCAAGAGCACGAGCCTGGCCACACCCAAGGCGCGGGCGCGCTGGAAAATCATCGTTGATGGCCTGGCCGTCGGCGCCTTGACCGGCTTTGTCGGCGTTGGCGGCGGTTTTCTGATCATTCCGGCCCTGATCCTGCTGGGCGGCTTGAACCCGGTGGTGGCCGTCGGCACCAGCCTGGTCATCATCGCGCTTAAGTCCCTGGCCGGCTTTGCCAAATATTTGTCCGTTCTTGAACGCCTCGACATGAGTGTCGATTGGACCATCATTGGCGTATTCATTGTGCTGGGCGGGCTGGGCAGCATATTCGGTGGCTGGCTGGGTCGTCGCCTGCCGGCCGATCTCTTCCGCAAGGCTTTTGCTGCGCTGCTGCTGGTTGTGGCTGCGGTCATTCTGATCGACGCCAGCGGCCTGCTTTCATCCTTTTCTCTCACTGGAGCTGAGCAATGACGTTGAATTCCTATTCCTTTCCGGCGGCTGAGCTGGCCGAGCTGGATCTCGGCAATCCCTGTCTGCCTGAGCCTGGGCTGATGACCGGTGGTTGTCCGTCCGATGCAGACCTGGCCAGGCTCAAACAAGCCGGCTTCAAGACCGCGCTGGATTTGCGCCCATCGACGGAATGGAACGGCGATGACTTTGCCGGCCGCGTAGAGCGGGCGGGTCTGGTGTTCCTGCAGTTACCGGTCAGCGGCGTGGATACGGTGGATCAGGAACAGATGCGTCAGTTCTGGGCGTACTGGAACAATCCTTCGCTCAAGCCGATGCTGGTGCACTGTGCCAGCGGCAACCGGGTTGGCGCTTTGCTGGCTCTGGCGGCTTATCAATGTGGCGGTCTGGCGGCTGAAGAGGCCATGCAGCGGGGGCTGGCGGCCGGCCTCAAGGCGTCGGAGGCGATGGTTCGAGCTCGATTGAAGCTCTAGTCCTCCAACAGTGTCTCATTGGAGGGCGGAACTGTTATAAGATAACAATATGACAGACAACCGCACTCCGATTACCGTGCTGACCGGCTTTCTCGGCGCCGGCAAGACAACCGTCCTCAATCAGCTGATCAGCCAGCCCGCCTTGAGCAAAAGCCTGGTATTGATCAACGAATTCGGCGAGATTGGTCTGGACCACCACCTGGTCAGCGAACTTCGCGAGGACACCGTGATGGAACTGAACAGTGGCTGCCTTTGCTGCACCATTCGTGGCGATCTGGTCAGAACACTGAAGGACGCGCGCTGGCGTTTTGCCCGCGAGGGCGAGCCCTGGTTCGAGCGAGTGGTGATTGAAACCACCGGGCTGGCCGATCCCGCGCCTATCATCCATACGCTGATGACCGACGGCCATATTGCCGATCGCTACCGCCTGGACGGTGTGGTGGCGGTTGTGGACGGGGTCAATGGTCTCGCCACCATCGACAACCACGAGGAAGCCTTGAAGCAGGCCGCCATGGCCGATTGCCTGGTGCTGACCAAGACCGATCTGGCCAGCGACACGCAAATCTCGGCGCTTAAGGATCGCCTGCATCGAATCAACCCGGCGGCGCGGCGAGTGACGGCAAATCGCGGGCGCTGCGAGGCGGCGTCGATCGTCGGGCTGGGCCTGTATTCCGCCGATGGCCGGAGTGCCGATGTCCGCGCCTGGCTACAGGCTGAAGCCTACGAGCCGGTGAAGGCCCCTGCTGCCGCGGACGAGCCATCGGGTTGCGGTCACGATCACCACCACCACGACCATCATCATGAGCACGATCACGATCACGATCACGATTTAAATCGCCATGATGACCGCATCCGCGCCCAATGTTTCACGGTCGACAAGCCGGTCGAGGCCCGACGTCTCGACGCCGCGCTGGAAATGCTGCTGCGGCTGACGGGTGAAAACCTGCTGCGCGTCAAGGGCATTCTCAACGTTCAGGGCATGGACAAGCCGGTGGTGATACATGGCGTTCAGCATCTGTTCTATCCGCCGGAAAGCCTGCCTGACTGGCCAGATGACGACCATCGGTCACGAATTGTGTTCATCACCCGCGACCTTTCGCCCAAACTGGTTGAAGCCTTGATGGACGTAATGATGGATGGCGTTGGCCAAGCTACAGCCTGAAGCTTCCATACCCGTTACTTCTAACCAGACTCTGGATATCTGCATGACAATTCGTGATCGTGATCTGCTGGCCCCCTCATTGGTTCTGGCCCTCATCAGCCTGGGAGGAAGCCTGTCTGCTGACACTATCGAGATTCAAGACCGCCTTGTCGTGCGCGCTGACCCCAGAGCGGAAAGGTCTGCTGATGAGCAGGTCACGCCCGTAACTGTGTTGGCCGATGAAGTGCTGGAGCGGCGCCGCGCAGCAACGCTGGGCGAAGTGCTCGATGGCCTGCCGGGCGTGGCCAATTCCGATTTCGGGCCGGGTGTCGGACGCCCCACAGTCCGCGGTTTGCAAGGCTCCCGTGTTCAGGTATTGGAAGACGGCATGGGCACCTCGGATGTCTCACGCGAAGGCGCTGATCATGCCGTGGCCGTCGATACGTTGCGTGCCGAGCAAATCGAAGTGTTCCGCGGTCCCGCGACGCTGCTTTTCGGAAGCGGTGCTGCTGGTGGCGTAGTCAACGTGGTCAGTCGACGGTTTTCACCCGAGGTTCCCGAACAATTTCGCGGTGATGGCCGTTTCAGCTATGGCTTTAATGGCAACGACCGCCAGGGGCGACTGGGGGCTGAGATGCCCCTGAGCGAGAACGCTGTACTCAGGGCTGACTACAGCCTTCGGCGCAGCAATGATTTCGACATCAACGGTTTCCAGCAGGTCGACCAGACGGCCGGCAACAAAAATCGCCTGCGCAACAGCAGCATTGAGAGTGAAACCGCCTCGCTGACCGGCTTGTTTCGTGGTGATTGGGGGCACATCGGGCTGGGTGTCAGCTATTGGGAAACCGATTACGGTATTCCGGAAAACTTTGATGCTCGTCCGCGCGACCTGGGTGGGCAAGCGGATGAATTCGAGCGCATTTTCGCCGACTACCTGCGCTTTGATCTGCGCAGCGAGTTCCTGCAACCGCTTCCGGGCATCTCCATGGCCCGCTTGAAAATGTCGTACACCGACTTCGAGCAGGACGAGAAGGAATTCGAGTTCGAACGTACACCGGCTGGTGGCGAGCTGGATGAAGTCGTTCTGGAAGCGGAATTCCGCAACCGTGAATTCGACACCCGGCTTGAGTTTGTTCATGACCCGATCGGTAATTGGAACGGCGTGTTCGGCTTGCAGTTCACCGACCGGGATTTTTTCGCCGCGCTGGAGGATGACGAGGCCTTCTACGTTCGCCCGAACGTGACCCGCACCCTGGCGGCTTTTGTGCTTGAGGAATTGCCCACCAATTTCGGACGACTGGAGTTTGGTGCGCGGATCGACCGCGTCCGCGCCAATCCCGACGATGTCTTTACCACCGATGTTGAGAGCATCACCCTGCCGGACGGAACAATCAGGGCTTTTGAAGAAAATCTGCCGGCACGAACGTTTACCCCAATCAGCCTGTCTGCGGGTGCCTTGATCAAGCTGGACGACGACCATCAGGCTCGTGTGGCACTGACTCGCTCGCAGCGCGCCCCGTCACCCGAGCAGTTGTTTGCCTTTGGCCGGCATGGTGCTGCCGGTACTTTCGAGATCGGTGACCCCAACTTGAAGACGGAAACCTATAACAACCTGGAGGTCGGTTTCGACCGAGTGTCCGGCGCGTTCCGCTGGGAGGTTACAGCGTTCTATAACCGAGTGAACGATTTCACCTTCCTCGCCTCGGAAGACGACGGCACTGGCAGCGCTGTGAACGTCAACGACATTGGCAATCGTCCCGGTGAGGGTGCCACCATCGGCTGTCAGCCCGACGACGGTGGTCTGTGTCGATTGCGCAACCAACTGGTTTTCAACGAACAGGTAAACGCCGAGTTCTACGGCCTGGAATTCACCGCCCGGAGCAGCCTTGCAACCGGGCCCATACCCCTCGATTTGCGCCTGAGCGGTGATTATGTACACGGAAAACGGCGCGCTGGTGGAAATCTGCCACGCATGACACCAATGCGGCTGGGCGTTGGTATCGACAGTTCATTCGGGTCGGATTGGGACATTTCCATCGATTACCAGCGGGTTTTCCGGCAAAGCAACACAGCCGAGGCTGAATCGGCAACCGGCGGCTACAACCTGCTGGGCTTCGATCTGTTCTGGCAGCCGGAGCTGCTTGGCAGCGCCCAGCTTTTCCTGCAAGGCCGCAATCTGCTGAATGAAAATGGCCGTCGCCACCAGAGCTTCTTCAAGGACGAAGCCCCGATCATCGGCCGCTCACTGACCACTGGCCTGCGATTCCAGGTGGGAGGGGACTGATCGGGCTGGGGCCTGTTCGGCAGAAACGTTCCAGGCGCTACTCAGGCGCCTGGGCTGGTTTGCGTGCCGTGATGACGGCATTGACGAACCCTGTCGTGTCTTCATACACGCCGTTCGTTGCGCCCAACCGCACGATCATCAGGCTTTCAGAAGGAACTTCGCCCTGCTAATGGGTTTGCGCTTTCAGTTCCGGCCGCGCTGCGTCTACAAAAAATGGGCCATTTATTGACTGCTTAGACTAGTCAGAATAGCATCGGTCGCTAGCGCAACTAATGGCGGGTGTACAGCAGGAGGCATTGATCATGACGGAGTGGCAACTGCAACAGGCAAAGAGTCGCTCCAGCGGGTTGATCAAGCTGGTGTTAGCAGGGTTTGCCATTCTGGTAACACTGGTGGTTCTGATGTGGCCAGGAGAGGACGTTTCTCCCACCGACTCGCAAACCTGGATGGTTGGCGATGTGTTTCGCGACTGCCGCGACTGCCCTCCGATGGTGGTCATACCCGCTGGGCGCTTCGTGATGGGCAGTAAAGATGAGCCTGAGCTAGCTGCTGGCGCATGGCCACAGCGCGAGGTGCAAGTCCAGCAGTTCGCTCTGGCGAAGACCGAGGTGACATTCCGGCAGTGGGATGCTTGTGTGGCTGATGGTGGCTGCAGTCATCGGCCGGATGACTTGGGTTGGGGTCGCGGAAACCGGCCTGTCATCGGCGTGAGCTGGAACGAT
>PWYW01000061.1 GCA_003567685.1 Gammaproteobacteria bacterium | reverse complement strand
CGATGCGATAGCGAAGAAGCTGAATACTCGACCGAGGAAACGATTCAACTTCAAAACGCCGGAGCAGATTCACTATGGCTTATGACTACCTTTGTCGCGGTTCAAAGTTGATACTAGGCTCCTTCAGAGTCATCTACATGAAGCCAGTTCGTTCGGGTGCCTGTTGTTGCTCCACTTAGTCTGAACTCGATGGTTTCTTCTAGCGGCTTGGGATCTCTTCCGGAATCATCACAGTATTCGCACTTTATGGTTATACGCCCTTTGTTGGGGAATTCGTTAATAGGCGGATCCAAAGTTATACCGGAGTGCCAAAATACAGTGGAGCCTCCCGGTAGCACCTGGCCACGTCGAGACAAATAGTTCTCTGATTCTGGGACCCGATTAGCAAAACTGACAGCAAGATTCTTCACGGTGTAGCGAACCGGAACGCGTCCTGCATTGAATAATTCCAGTCCGACCCGAACCCAGCTAAGCGCGTACTCATCCTCTTCTAAATCGCTCTTTTCCACCTTTTTCGAAGCGACCTCGACTCTTATGTCTCTGAGCCCCAATATCGGCATTCTCTCTAGTTCTAGAGCAGTGTTTGCGGCTCTAGCCATCCTTCTCGTTTCAAAAGCCATCCAAGCAGTGACGGCTGCGGCAACCGTTGACACGATCACTGCAAAGACGTGCCAATTAGAGATTGACTCCATATGTCTAATTCTCCATATATCGATTAGCCTAACGCTATCTAGCTGGGTTGTTTACACATAACTTGATTGTGAGCGGGTTATGCGATGTTTTAGACGCGCATTTTCCGTATAGCGCGCAGGCTGATTCTTGGGGTTGCGCTCGCAATTCAGCAATCACTGGAATGTAGGCAGGCATAAAAGCGCCGTGCGGCGTTGCGGTTGGCGCTGTTGTGGTGTTTGGTTTTGCGCTGCTCACCAGACCGGCGTGGCCGATGGCTTCCAGGTTGGTTGTCTGATGCAAGCCCTTGCCCTTTGTGTGCCCCGTTTGGAGTTTAGAACAGATTTGGGTGGGGGAGCAAATGGGGGAGTAGTGGTGGTTTGGAGGTCCCGGCTCAGGGCCGGGACGACAGGGGCTCGGGGCTGGGACGACGGGAGCTAGGTCCCGGCTCTAGGCCGGGATGACAGGGGCTCGGGGCTGGGATGACGGGAGCTAGGTCCCGGCTCAGGGCCGGGACGACAGAATTGCGGGTCGGGACGACAGGAGTTCGGGGCCGGGACGACAGGAGCGCGGCCTGGGTGATAGGTCGATTCAGCGCCCTGCCCCGCTTCTGGGCGGTTCAGCTTTGCAGGTTTGGCTGATCGGGTGCTGGTTTGTTGTAAGCCATGCCTGCCAGGCATAAGGGGCCGATTATCAGGACCAAAAGGGGCAGCAGGACCAGCACGGTGAATGTGGACAACACGAAATGCGTTACCGCCATCTGGCCGGTGTTGATCAGTTCGCCGCTCACGGTTACGAACAACGCGATTTCTTTAACGAGTGCCACCGGAAAGTAAACCGCGATGGCCGCGCCGGCCACCAGCAGTGCATTCAACCAGCGCTGGCCGAAGGCGTCCGTCGGCTGGAAGCGTTCTTTCATCAGGTAAGCGGCAAGCAGAAACAAAACTGCGAGCATGACGGTGCTCATGATCAGGTTGGTAGTCATTGCGGAATTCTCCAGGAAACTGTTCAAACCTAAGCCAGGTGACTTTCGACGGCATCGGAATGCATGCCGCTGTCATCGGTGAAGCGGTCTGCCAGCAGCAAGGCGATGACGGCGCCCAGCACCACGCTGCCAAACAGCGCGCCGTACCAGGCCATATCACTTGCAGCTGGAATGAAGATGGCGTTGCCTGCCAACAGCGGCGCTACCAGGTGGACATGGACCAGGAAACCGGCAATGAAGGCCAGGCAGTTGCTCCATTTGGCTTTGGCAAGCCACTTGAACAGAACAAGGCCAACGATGAACGTGGGCACCCCTACGGCCAGAAGGTACGCCATAGTCATGTCCCATAGCCTTAGCACGATGGCGGTGTTTTCGCCCGTCAACAGCCAGGCCGGCACGGACACGGCGAAAGCGTAGGAAAGCAGGAAGGCCGAGAGGATGCCAAGCAAGAGGCCGGAGATAGCGGCAACAGCCGTTTGTGTTGGTTTGGAACGGAAAATCATGGAGATTTTGAACCCCGAAATACCTGCGCCAGTTCAGAACTTACCACAGGCGCTTCGGCGGGTGCCAGCCCTGAGCCGGGGGCTCGGTTTGTTGCGCGCATAAAAAAGCCGGCACGTGGCCGGCTTTTGGTCAGATGGTCTGGCGGTCGGCCAGCAGGTCATCTTCGTCGTCCATGTCGGCTTCATCCAGCCGCAGGATGCGGAAGTCGAAGGCGGCGTAGAGGATGCCGATAACGGGCACCAGCAGCAGGAAGAAGGCGAACGGTGCATAGGCCAGCGGGCTTACGCCCAGCACGCCGAACATGAACACGCCGCAGGTGTTCCACGGCACCAGCGGGCTGGTGATGGTGCCGCCGCCTTCCAGGCTGCGCGACAGCACGCGCGGGTCCAACCCTCGATTGCGGAACTCGGCGCGGAACATCCGGCCGGGCAGCACGATGGCCATGTACTGGTCGGCGGTAAGCACGTTGGTGCCAAAGGCGGTAAGAATGGTGGTGGCCACCAGCGAGGCGGTGCTTTTCACCATGCGCACAATGCCGCGCAGCAGCTTGCCCAGCAGGCCGGTGTATTCCATCACGGCGCCAAAGGTCATGGCGCAGATCACCAGCCACACGGTATTCAGCATGCTTTCCATGCCGCCGCCGCTAAGCAGGCTGCTCAGGCCTTCGTCTTCGCTGGCCACTTCGGTGCCGGACGACAAGGCCAGCCAGGCCACTTCCAGGTTGGCCTGCCAGCCCTCGCTGCTGGCCATGGCGGCCACCCGTTCGGGCTGGAAGATCAGCGCCCACACGGCGCCCAGCAGCGCGCCGACGAAGATGCTGGGCAGCGCCGGCATTTTGGCCATGGCCATCACGAACAGCACCAGCAGCGGGAACAGCATGAACAGGTTGATGGTGAACAGATCCTGCAACTGGCTTTGCATGGCCAGCAGCGACGAGGCATCGCCGCCTTCGCCGGTGCGAAGGCCAATCACGGTGTACAGCAGCACGGCAATCACCAGCGCCGGCACGGCCACCAGGGTCATGTAGCGGATGTGGGCAAACAGCTCGGTGCCGCTGACGGCCGGGGCCAGGTTGGTGGTGTCGGACAGTGGCGACATCTTGTCGCCGAAGTAAGCACCCGACAGCACCGCGCCGGCGGTGATGGCCGGTGACATGTCCATGCCGGCCGCCACGCCAATCAGCGCCACGCCAATGGTGGCCGCCGTGGTCCATGAGCTGCCGATGGACAGCGCCACGATGGCGCAGATCAGGCAGCTGGCGGCATAAAACCACTGCGGGCTTAGCAGTTCCAGGCCGAAGTAGATCAAGGTAGGCACAATGCCGGCCAGCAGCCAGGTGCCAATCAGCGCGCCCACGGTCAGAATGATGAGGATGGCGCCCAGGGCCACGGAAATGCCGCGGACAATGCCCTTTTCAATGGTTTTCCAGCGGTA
Source organism: Gammaproteobacteria bacterium (assembly GCA_003567685.1). Lineage (GTDB taxonomy): Bacteria > Pseudomonadota > Gammaproteobacteria > Xanthomonadales > Wenzhouxiangellaceae > Wenzhouxiangella. Next base: position 6,716 of record PWYW01000061.1, on the reverse strand, counting down.
GCCGTTGGCAAAGGCAATCAGGATGGCTATGCCGGCGGCAATCAGCAGGGCAATCTGGTTGGGGCCGTAGGACGAATCGTCACCAAACAGCCAGACGGAGCTGGCCAGCATGGCCATCAACGCTATCAGCGGCAGCAGGGCCTGCCAGTAGCTGGGGGTTTTTGGGGTTTCAGGCATTGTTGTTGTATTCCCTCTTTTGTGCGGCCCCGGCAGGGCATCCCGCCGCCATGGTACATCAAGTTTTTCCGCTTGGCCCTGATGCCCGGACCCGAGAGACCTCACGCGCATGGCCGCTGGCGGCCCGGGCCTGATAACCTATGCACAGCCTCCGATGACGCCTTATCCCCAATGAACTTCACGGCACGATTTTTCAAGCAACCCTGGCAGGACAAGCGCGTGGACGTGCGCGCCAAGGCCGTTGCCAGCAGTGATGACCCGGCCCTGGTCGAGCAACTGGCCAGCTTCGCCCAGGACGACGAGGCCGCCGAGGTGCGCCTGGCCGCGCTGCGCCGCTTGAATTCACCGGCCCGCTGGCTGGCCGCCCGGGAAAAGGACAAGGACGCCCCCATCCAGGAAGCGGCCGACCAGGTGTTGTTCAAGGCCAGCCTGAAAGTCGGCGACAACGCCGCCGAACGCGCCGGCCAGCAGTGGCTGGCCCACTTTGCCAGTGAAAGCCAGCGCCGCCAGGTAGCCCGGAAGGCGGCCGACCCGGCCATGCGCCGGATGGCACTGCAGGGCATCAGCGCCCAGGGTTTTCTGGGCGATTGCTTCGCCTCTGAAAAAGACAAGACCCTGGCCGCCGAGTTGCTGGCCCGCATTGACCAGCCCTCAACGCTGGAGCGGCTGGCCGAGAGCCTGCGCAAGTCCAGCAAAGCCAAGGCCCAGGCCGCTGCTGCCCGACTGGCTGACCTGAATGCCGAGGCCGGCGGCAGCGACCCCGACCACGCCGAGGCCGAGCGCCTGGTGGTAGAAATTGAAAAACTTTCCCGCGAGGGCGGGCGCAACGGGCTGTCTGAAGGCCTGGCTGCGCTGCTTAAGCGTTGGGAGTCCGTGCGAAGCCCGGACCCGGCGCTGGAACGTCGCTTCCTCGGCGCTCGTGGCATCGTTGAGTCGGCCCTGGCCCGACCGGCCAGTCCGGAGGCAGCCAGCGAGGCGGATACGGACCAGCCACAGGCAAACAGCGATACCCAGGACGAGCCTTCGCTGAACCCGGACTTGGCCGAGGCGGCCCAGGCCATTCAGGCCGCCATTCGTCAGAAGAAAGGCCAGCCGCTGCGCGAATTGCTGGGCAACTGGGACCGCGCCTGGAATGCGCTGGGCCAGCCCGGCGAGGCCGAAACCGCCCTGAAAGAACGGATGCTGCCGCTGGTGAAGGAAATTCAGCACCAGCTTGAATTTCAGCAGCAGGCCGGCCAGACATCGGACAAGGCAAAAACCGGAAAGCGGAGCAAGGGCAAGTCCGACGCAAACGCCCCCAGCGCCGAGGACATTACCGCCTTGCTGGACGAACTGTCTGCCACGCTGGAAGCCAGCGAGTTGGTCAAGGCCGCCAAGCAGCTTGCCAGGGCGCAGCAGGCGCTGAAAAGCGCGCGCGGCAAAGGCAGCGCGGCGGCCCGCCTGAACCGGCTGGAAGGCCGCTTTCGAGAAATCAAGGACTACCAGCACTGGTCGAACAACCAGCACCGCGAAGAGCTGATCGAGCGGGTTCAGGCTCTGGCGGGCAGCGGCCAGCACCCGGATGCCATCAGCGCCGCCCTGCAGGAAGCCCGCAAGGAATGGCAGCGGCTGGAGTCGCTGGAAAAGCTGCCCGGCGACAAGCGTCGCTTTGCCTCGCCGTCGGGCCAGTGGCGGCGTTTCCAGAAGGCCTGCCAGTCGGCTTTCGACGATGCCAAGCCGTTTTTCGAGAAGCGCAGCCAGGTTCAGAACGAGCACCTGGACGTACTGAATACCTTTATCGACCAATCCAAGGCGCTGGCTGAGGATGAGGCCAGCAAGACGCCCGCGCTGCTGGAAGCCCAGCGCACTGCCCGCCAGGCCATTCGCCGGCTGGATGAACTGCCGCCGGGTGAGCGCGGCGCGGCGGCCGGCAAGCTGCGTGACTTGATGAATGCCCTGTCCAGCGCTATCGAACAACGTTTCGAAGCCGTGGCAGTGAAAAAGCGTGCCCTGGTACGCGAAGCCGAAAGCCTGTCCGACGAGGCCGATCTGAAGACTGCCATCGACAAGGCCAAGGGCCTGCAGCAGAAATGGAAGGCCAGCGGCAGCGGCAAGCGGGCCGAAGACCAGAAACTGTGGAAAGCCTTCCGCAAGCCAATTGACCAGTTGTTTGACCAGCTGGGCGAAAAACGCCAGGCCGAGAAAGAGGCCAATCAGGCCCAGGTGCAGGCGCTGGAAGCCCTGTGCGAACAGGCCGAGGCGCTGGGCAAGCTGTCAGCCGAGGAGCTGGAATCCGCCCCCGGGCGCATGCAGGCCCTGCTGGATGAGTGGAGCGACAGCCCGGTGAAGCCGCCAGCCCGGCTGGTCAAGCGCCTGGACACGGCCCGCGACGTGCTCAAGCAGCGCCTGGCCGAGAAAGACGACCAGGCCCGCGCGCGCTTCCGTGCCCGCCTTGACGAGCTGTGCCTGGCCATCCAGCAGTTTGCCGACAGCCCCGAGCAGGCCGCCCAGCAGGCTTCGGCGCTACTGGAGGAGCCCGAGTCAGCCAACACGCCGCTGCTGGCCCAGGCGCGTGAGCGTTTGCAGGCCGTGCTTGGCGCCCAGGGCCAGGGACAATCGGCCATGGACGAAGCCGAACAGCGACAGGCCGATGCCCGACAGTTGGTGGTCGAAATGGAGTTCGTGTCCGGCCAGGAAAGCCCGGCTGAAGATAACCAGATCCGCATGGAATACCAGGTGGCGCGCCTGGCAGAAAGAATGAGCGGCGGCGGCCGTTTGCCCGAAATTGATGAAGAACTGCTGGGCCTGCAGCAGCGCTGGGTGAATTGCTTGCCGCTGCCGCCCGCCGAGTTTGCTGCCCTTGATCCGCGCCAGCAGGCCGCTCGTGCCGTGCTGGAGCAAATGGCCGGCGGCTGAGCATGACGCACTTTGTTCATCTGAGGCTGCACACCGAGTACTCGCTGGAAGACGGCACGGTGCGCATCGGCGCCTTGGTAGCCCGCGCGGCCGAGCTGGGCATGCCGGCCGTGGCCGTGACCGACTGGCACAACCTGTTCGGCCTGGTGAAGTTCTACACCAAGGCCATGGAAGCGGGCATCAAGCCCATCGCCGGGGCCGATCTGCGCCTGACCGACCCGGACCAACCCGACCAGTTCAGCGTCGTTACCCTGCTGGTGCAAAACCGCGAGGGCTATCTGAACCTGTGCCGGATTATCTCGGCCAGCTTTCTGAAGGGCCGGCACCGTGGCCAGCCGCGCGTTCAATGGGACTGGCTGAAACAGCACGCAGCGGGGCTGATTGCACTGGTCGGTCGCGAATCGAACGTGGGCCAGGCGCTGGAACGCGGGCACCGCGATTCGGCGCTAAGCCACCTGGAGCAATGGCAGCGGCTGTTTGACGACCGCCTGTACCTGGCCCTGGAACGGCTGGGCCGCGAGGGCGAATCGGCGGTCGAAAACGGCCTGCTGGACCTGGCCGTGCGCCAGCAAGTGCCGGTGGTGGCCAGCAACGACGTGCGCTTTATCGAGCAGGATGATTACTTCGCCCACGAAGCGCGGGTGTGCATCCACCAAAGCCGGTTGTTGGACGACAAGCGCCGCAGCCGTCACTACGTTGACCAGCAGTACCTCAAAAGCAGCGAGCAAATGGCCGAGGCCTTTGCCGATATTCCGGTGGCGGTGGAAAACACCCTGCACCTGGCCCAGCGCTGCAACCTGGAACTGACCCTGGGCGAGTACGCCCTGCCCGCCTTCCCCGTGCCCGAGGGCGAAACCGAGGCCGAGTTCCTGGCCCGCAAATCGGCCGAAGGCCTTGATGCCCGCCTGGAACGCCATGGCCTGGCCGAGGACACCACCCGCGAAGACTACGACGAGCGTCTTAAGCTGGAACTGGAAGTGATCAACACCATGGGCTTCCCGGGTTACTTCCTGATCGTCGCCGACTTCATTACCTGGGCGCACGAAAACGGCGTTCCGGTCGGCCCGGGCCGTGGTTCAGGTGCCGGCTCGCTGGTCGCCTGGTGCCTGGGCATCACCGGCATTGACCCGATTCGCTACGAGCTGCTGTTCGAACGCTTCCTGAACCCGGAACGCGTGTCCATGCCCGATTTCGATATCGACTTCTGCGTGGAAGGCCGCGACCGGGTGATCGACTACGTGGCCCGCCGCTACGGCCGCGACCAGGTCTCGCAGATCATCACCTACGGCACCATGGCGGCCAAGGCCGTGGTGCGCGACGTGGGCCGCGTGCTGGGCTACAACTACGGTTTCGTCGACTCGATTTCCAAGCTCATCCCCAACAAGCTGGAGATGACCCTGGACAAGGCGCTGGACGAAGAGCCCGAGCTCAAGCAGCGCTACGACAACGAGGAAGACACCCGCTCGATCCTGGACCTGGCCCGCTCGCTGGAAGGCCTGGCCCGCAACGCCGGCAAACACGCCGGCGGCCTGGTGATTGCGCCCAGCGCGCTGACCGATTTCACCCCGCTCTACACCGAGCCGGACGGCCACTCGGTACTGACCCAGTACGACAAGAACGATGTGGAATCCGTCGGCCTGGTCAAGTTCGACTTCCTCGGTCTTCGCAACCTCACCATCATCGACTGGGCGCTGAAGGCCATCAACGCCACGCGCCAGCAAAGCGACCAGCCGCCGCTCGACCTCGACGACCTGCCGCTGGACGACGCCAAGGCGTATCAGCTGTTGCAGGCCGCCCACACCACGGCCGTGTTCCAGCTGGAATCGCCCGGCATGAAAGAGCTTTTGCGAAAGCTCAGGCCCGACAGCTTCAACGACATCGTCGCTGCCGTGGCGCTGTATCGCCCCGGTCCGCTGGATGCCGGCATGGTGGACGAATACATCAACCGCAAGCACGGCAAGGCGCCGGTGAAATACCCGCACCCGCTGTGCGAGCCCATCCTGGGCGATACCTATGGTGTGATCCTGTACCAGGAACAGGTGATGCAGATTGCCCAGGAACTGGCCGGCTACAGCCTTGGCGGCGCTGACTTGCTGCGCCGCGCCATGGGCAAGAAGAAAGCCGAGGAAATGCAGCGCCAGCGCGAGATTTTCGTGACTGGCTCAAGCGACAACGGTATCGACAAGGCACAGTCAGAATCCATCTTCGACCTGATGGAAACCTTCGCCCGCTACGGCTTCAACAAGTCGCACTCGGTCGCTTATGCCCTGGTCGCCTACCATACCGCCTGGCTGAAGGCCCACTACCCGGCCGAGTTCATGGCCGCGGTGTTGTCCGCCGATCTGGACAAGACCGACAAGATCGCCAACCTCATTGAAGACTGCAAGGCCATGGGCCTGGAAATCCTGCCGCCGGACGTCAACTACTCGGCGTACCGCTTCCAGGTCGAAGATGGTGCCATTCGCTACGGCCTGGGTGCGGTGAAAGGCGTGGGGGCCGGTGCGGTGGAAAACCTGATCAACGCACGCGAGCGATTGGGCCGCTTTGCCACATTGCGCCAGCTGTGCCGCGAGGTGGATCTTTCCAAGCTCAACCGGCGCACATTGGAAACGCTGATTCGCTCCGGCTCGCTGGACAGCATCGAGCCCAACCGCGCGCTGCTGATGAACCGCCTGAGCGATGTACTGTCCGACGCCGAGCGTTTCCAGTCCGACCGGGCCGCCGGCCAGGCCAGCCTGTTTGGCGGCGGGCCGGAAGCCAGCAGCAGCGACGATGACTCTGCCGATGACGATGCCGGCATCAAGGTACTACCCTGGTCGGGCCGCCAGCGCCTGCGGGCCGAGCGCGAAACCCTCGGCCTGTACCTGTCGGGCCACCCGCTCGATGAGCTTCGTGAAGAGCTCAGCGGCTTTGTCACCACCACGCTGGACAAGATCGGCAACCGCCTGAGCAGCGGCGGCAATGGCGGCGACAACGGCGAGCGACGAGGCCGACGACGCGGCGTGGAAATGACCCTGGCCGGGCTGGTGATGGCGGTGCGCAAGCGCCCGGGCAAGGGTGCTTTCGTGGCCATCGACGACGGCCACGCCCGGCTGGAAGTGGCCATCTTCGACAGCCTGTACCACAAGGTCGCCAACCTGCTGGTGGCCGATGAAATCCTGGTTATCAACGGCAAGGTCGAAGTCGACGACTTCCGCGGCGGCTTCCGCATGGTCGCCAATGAGCTGATGGAAGTCGACGAGGCCCGCGCCCGCTTTGCCCAGCGCCTGGAAATCGAAGTGGAAGGCGCCGGCGATGCCTTCGACCGCGACCTCGCCGCCGCCCTGCACCCCTACCGCAACGGCCAGACCCCCATCATCGTCCGCTACCGCAACAACCGCGCCCGCGCGCTGTTGAAACTGGGCGAAGACTGGCAGGTCGGACCAAGCACCGATTTGCTGGTCGCGATCGACGGCGTGGACGGGATTACCGGCGTGAAGTTGCGGTATTGACGGGACGTCTGAGATCCCGGCTCTGCGGCCGGGATGACAGCTTGGTACCCCCCGCACTCATTGTCATCCCGGAACGGCCAAAGGCCGTATCCGGGATCTCAGAAACGCTTCAATCGGGGTGCCTGCCAACGGCAGGTCTGAGATCCCGGCTCT